>JBJKQP010000138.1:0-4871 GCA_046705105.1 Ignavibacteriaceae bacterium
AGCCAGGGTTTTAAAATTAAGCGAAGTTAAAAGTTGATGAATTGAAAGGATAAAGTAATTCAAAACATTATAGAAAAATTCAAATGAAAAAGAATAAATTCTAAATTAATATTTAAGTCCTCACGCAATCCCCCTCTCCTTACTAAGGAGAGGGGGCAAGGGGGTGAGGTCAAATTATAGTTAGCTAAATAATAATCTTTATCTTAATAAAGAATAAGATTAAGGACAAGATAAAGTTTCAAAATTAATAGTGTAACCAAAGTAAAAACAAATAAAAGGGAGATCGTTTATGGGAAAATTGCTATTCACAATACTTGTGGTCTTTTGTATTTCTTCCATTATTACCGGGCAGCAAAGTACAAAGATAAGCGGAACAGTTACGGATAATCAAGGTACAGTATTACCCGGAGCGAATATTTTAATACCTGCTCTCAATTTGGGTGCGGCAACCAATGAAAAGGGTAAATACGAATTTACCGTACCCGCAAAAGAATCAAACGGTAAGAGAGTAGATATGACCGTTAGGTATGTCGGCTACAAGTCTCAAACCGTGGCTGTAATATTAAGCGGCAAAAATATCGAGCAGAATTTTTCGTTGGAAGAAGACATATTCCAAAGCGAAGATGTTGTTGTTACGGGTATTGCAAGTAAAACAGCAAAAGGTACTGCGGAAGTATCGGTCTCGCGGTTAAATGCAGCTAATTACTCTGCTTCAAATTCATACCAGACAATTTCCCAATTAATAAATGGAAAAGTAAGCGGGGTGCAGATGGGAACGAGTTCGGGAAATGTGGGAGGAGAATTTAGCTTTTATATGAGAGGTGGAGGTGGAATTAATGGAAACGAGCAGCCGATAATTTATGTAGATGGAGTAAGAATTAATAACGATGAAACCGGAATATTCTGGGCAGGAGGTCAAAATAATTTGGGCTCAGCAAACCTTAACCCGGAGGATATAGATAAAATAGAAATTTTAAAAGGCCCCGCCGGTGCAGCAACGTATGGGACACAAGGCTCCAACGGTGTTGTGCTTATAACGACTAAATCAGGAGCAATGGCGCCCGCCAATAAAGGAATATCAGTTAATTATAAATTTAATTATGGTTATAATGATCAATCTTATAAATATTCAACCGGTAATTTTTTGTCTGCAAACAACGCTAATGCAAATTTTGTAAAAGGTTTTATCCGTGAACACAGCATTAATGTAACCGGGGGAAGCGAAGCACTAAATTATTACGGCGGATTTACCAGCAGAACGGAAGGCGGTATAATGCCAAATAATGGTTTTGACAGGGAATCTGTCCGCGCGAATATAACGGCATACCCGAATGAAAATTTTGTGATAAGATTAAACGGCTCTTTTAATTATACTAATATAAATAGACCGCAAAATGATAATAGTTTGGGCGCCTTTCTCGGCAATACTCTCGATACACCTCCTCCTTCTTACAGAAGCGTCGACAGTGCTTCGATTATGGGAGTTACTACTACTTCAAAAGTGAATCAATTTATTGGGAATGTTGATATAAGTTATTACCCTGTTAAGAACCTTGAAATAGAAGCTACGGCAGGGGTTGATAATAGGAATACAAGAGATGACCAGAATTATCCTATTGGATTGCTATATCCAATTTTGCCAAACAGGGAGGGTGAAAGAGATCTCGGTAACGGAGAAAACAAGCAGTTTACATATACTATCAACGGGCGTTATAGTTTCAGCTTATTTAAAGAGCAGTTGAAAATTACATCCGTTGCCGGAGCGCAGCTATTTAACAGAGAGCAGAGATTTAGTTTTATGGGTTCAAATAATTTTGCCACAGGATTAATTACAAATATCGGGGCAGGAACAAATATCCTTTACTATGATGAAGGATATCAAAATACCCGGACTGCCGGTATTTATACCGAACATTCGCTGGCATACCAAAATAAATATTTTCTAACCCTTGGTTTAAGGAGGGATTATGCAAGCGTTATCGGACTCGATGCACCTAATATTTATTATCCAAAAGCCAGCTTTGCCGTAAGGTTAGACAAGATGGGATTTTTTCCATCTTCCTTATTTAACCTTTTTAAAATAAGAACCGCCTATGGTGAAACCGGTACCTTGCCGGATCTCACTGACGGTATTTCATTATTATGGAGTTCTGTGGTTGGAGGTTATGGCTCAGGTGCTATTCTAGCATCAATAGGTAATCCCGAAATAAAACCTGAAAGAATAAAAGAACTTGAGTTAGGTTTTGATGCGGAATTTCTTGATATCTTTTCATTTGAATTTACATATTACCAGCAGCATGCAACCAACTCCATTGTTGGATTACGCCAGCCTCCTTCAACCGGTTTAACCGCAACCCCGGTGCCCTTTAATATAGGTGCAATGAAAAACCATGGCTTTGAGTCATTATTGAAAGCTGATTTGTTCAGAACAAGTGATTACGGAATTAATGCAGCAATGATATGGAACTATCAGAATAACGAAGTTACAAGCCTGGGCGGTGCCCAGCCGATATTTGATGGTTACAATATGAATGTTATAAAGGAAGGTTTACCCAAGCATGAATTTTATATGCCTGTTGTTAAAGGAGCTTTGTTTGATGCAAACGGAAATTATGCCGGACCCGATGTTTCTACCGAGAAATATGACCTGGGAAACCCGGTTGCTAACTGGAGCGGTTCCTTTTCTGTTAATTGCAAATTTCTTAAAAACTTTAACTTATATGCTCTGTTCGACTGGCAATTAGGCAGAAAAGTGCTCAACCTGACTGCTGCCTGGGCGGCATCTCTGGGAAATTATGCTCCGTTCAATCAAGCCCAGCAAAGGCTGGCAAATGCGACTCCGGGAACACAGGAATATATAGATGCTGCAAATGCTTTTGCAAAGATGGATGGAAATTATTTTTCAAATTACATTGAACCGGCAGGGTTCTTTAAATTCAGAGAACTAAGCTTAAGCTATCGCCTAACGGATCTTTTAAAAGAATACCTAACCTCTCATTACATATCTGATCTCATATTAGGCATATCGGGAAGAAACCTCTGGACAAAAACTCCCTATTCCGGCGCTGACCCCGAACTTAATTTTGAAGGCGGCCGTACACTAACAAGAGGTATTGATTTCTTTACACTTGAACACCCAAGGACTTATAACGTCTGGGTTAAAGTAGCATTTTAAAACGGAGTATGAAAATGAAAAAAATAAAAATTATATATCTATTGTTAATCTTAATTGGTCTGGAATTTAATTCCTGCAAGAATTATGTAACAAATGTAAATCCTTTAATAAACCAGATTGCAGACAGTAGATTGAATAATCCGGCTCAGCTACCTTTTTTAATTAAAGGTGTGGAAACACAGTTTGCAAATGAAACCAGCTTTCTTAACATTCTTGCCGACGGACTTTCCGATCAGTTTATTTTTAGCACTGATGTAAGAGGTGCTACTTACCCTTCTTATATTCAGGTTGATGCGGGGCAAATTACTTTTGATAATAATTCAGTGAGAACAGCATATAATGGTCTTGGTACCTGCAGATTTCTTGCTGATGATTTGATAAGACGCACCAATACTGAAAACATACCGGATGTCAATTTAAAAAAGCAGGCATTATTTACCGGGGAATTTTACGGAGCGTATGCAAGGTATCAGTATGCAACATATTTTGGGCTTAATATTACACAGGGTGGCTCTCCAATTAATGGTGGTGCTTTCATCTCATCTCCGCAGCTTTATGATGATGCAATAGCAAAGTTCAAAACTGCTCTTACACTAACGTCAGATGCCGCAAAGACAAGAATAATTAACAGCTTGATTGCAAGAGCTTATTTTTATAAGGGTGATTATTCAAATTCAGCCTCATATGTCAAGCAGGGAATGCAAAACGGCGATACTCCCTTTGAAGCATTACATAATGTACAACAGCCTAATTCATATTACATTGAAGCAGGAACAGGCAGGACGCAATTTTGCACTAATTCAAGATTTCACGATTATATTTCAAAAGATCCAAATGAGGTAAACAGAATCCCGCTGCTTCAGGCTCCGGCTGTAGATACCTTAGTATATTACAGGCAGGATAAATATCCAAACTACGACTCGGGTGATATCCTAATGACCTGGCAAGAAAATAATCTGATGTTTGCTGAATTGATTTTGCGGGGACAAGCTGCAGGTGATCCGGTTAAGCTTGTTAATGAAGTCCGGGCATCGCACAATATCAGCCCGATGAATGCCGTTACACTGGACGATATATATGTTGAAAGAGATAAAGAACTTTTTGCAACAGGCAACAGGCTGCCCGATCAGAGAAGATTTAATAAATGGCATTTGGCAGCAAATACCTGGGAATATCTCCCGATTACCGATGATGAGAGAAATAGTAATCCTAATATTAATTAACATGATAAGACTTGAAAATGTAGAGAGAAAAACAAATAAAAGGTTGGATAAGAAAGGAGGAAGGAGAACTAATTGAATATGTTAATCTAACCTGAAAAGATTTAAGCAAATATTGGGAATAATATGCTTTTTAATATTTCTTAAATTGAAAATTGATTATTGAATATTTCCAAAGGATCCTTCGGAAAAAATTCTAAATGTTCAATTCTCAATTTTCAGTTTTTTCTCCAATATATACAAGATTTTATGACAAATAGACTATCCACTTATACTCAATCCTTTTTCATCCTTTCACCGGAATTTTACATTGTAAAATTGCTCTACTTTGTACCAAGTACCTTTTGAATAACTTCCTTAACCATCGGATCCATTATTTCATAACCGGCATGATTCGGGTGAACGCCGTCCAGGGTATATTTCTTTTCAAAGCCCTTCTTTTCATTTACCAATTTTGAATAATAGTCTACGTAAGG
>JBJKQP010000139.1:0-23517 GCA_046705105.1 Ignavibacteriaceae bacterium
ATTGTAGTCGGATTGAAAGGGTTGGGATAGTTCTGTGAAAGTATAAAACTTTTAGGGGAAGTACCTCCTTCCTTGTTGTTTTTTATACCGGTAATTAAATCAGTTCCCAGAATGAAGCCTCCTCCGGCATCAGTTATGCTGTTCACATATGGTATAAGTACATATTTATCCGACAATGCCACTCCCTGCGGAATTAAATTAGTGTCCGGTACAAAGGTAGCGGCCTCATAAGGAGCGGCAGGATTACTAATATCCAAAACTTCTACTCCCTTAGCACCGCGAGAAACAAACATGAAATTCCCCGCGAAGGCTATTACACCGCCAAGTAACGCCGAAATTTGAGTAGGTTGATTACGGCGGTATTTCAAATCGGGATATACTGACCCATCTTGAACCGACAGGAGCGGAGCATTACCAACCTCGACCGGGTTGGCAGGATTGCTGACATTGACTACGTAAAGTCCGTTATCTGCAACAACATAAGCGTAAGGATATTTAAGTCCTACCGATGTAACGTATCCAAAGCTAAGGTTCTGTCCAATCTGGCCAACCATTGTTGCAGTGCCCGATTTTTCTCCGGAGAAAATCATCAGACCACCCCTGCCGTTGGCGAGATATGAAACATTGCCTTCGGCAGCTACGCCTAAACCATAATCCCAGCCGGGAGAATAGGCAATTAGAACAGGCGCTTTCGGGTTAGTTACATTTACAACATAAAGACCGTTTTCCGCAGACGCTGAAATAGTTGAGTCTGCCAGGGCCAGGTCACTAATCCCGCTAGCATTTTGCAAATATACACTTCCCACTTCTTTAATTTCTGCAGGGTTGGAAATATCATAAACAAGAATACTATCCACAGCATCAGCGGCAAATGCATAATGACCTGAAATTAGGATATTTGTAATCCATACCGGCGTGGTTATTTTATCCAGCTCAACCGGAGATGCGGGGTTACTAATATCGAACATTTTCAAACTTTTGTCAAAGTCGCTTACAAGCATGTAATTGCCTGTGTCCGCTGCGCAGAGACATTCTCCTACTGTTGCCCATTTTCCCACTATTGTAAAATTGGTGTCTGTTATAGAATTTTTTAGTATGTAACCGGATCCCGTTGTGTTGGCATTTGGTACAACCACACTTTTTACTTGTGAGAGTGAAATGCCGGATGGTGTCGCCGCCGTATTTGTGGCTGTCCGATAGTTGCTATTATTCATTAAATGAAAAACACCGGCGGTAGTCCCTGCAATTATATTATTTTCAACATTATTGTTATAAACGACGGTAAAATTTTGTATAATTCCGCCATACAGGTTAGGGGTTTTAATTTCTTGGGCAAGAGTCTCGTAAAAAGAAAATAAACAAGCAAAACATATAACCGGCAGCGAATATAAATATTTCATTTTATACTCCTTTCTTTATCATGTTCATTTCATCAAGATCATCTTTTTAATTACGGAATTATTATTAGCAGTTAGTTCGTAAAAATAAATTCCGCTAGCAAGATCAGCACCGTTGAATTGTACTTTATATTTACCGGCATTTTTTACTTCGTTAACTAAGGTTGCTACTTTATTGCCGAGAATATCATACACATTCAATAAGACTTTACTCCTAACCGGAAGTTCATATTCAATTATTGTAGTAGGATTAAAAGGATTGGGATGATTCTGCATAAGTGTATAAGCCGACGGCTGAATGGTAACATTAACAACGTTTGAGTATTTATAATTTCCGTCATTATCTATCATTTTAAGTTTGTATTGGAAATTAGTTCCGTTGGATAAGTTATTATCTATGAATGAATAACTCTTGGGAGAATTACTATTTCCGGAACCTCTCACAAATCCTATCTTAGTCCAGATTTCATTAGCCTGAAAAAGATTCGCTGTCGATGGCTGATTGTTAACCACAGTCCGTTCAATATCAAAACCATAACTATTAGTTTCTGTAGCTGTCGACCAGTTAAGTTTTACTTGATTGTTCAAAGCTACTGCCTTAAAGGTAGTTAATTCTACAGGAAGCGGCTGGCTTACCGGAGTTTCCCACATCCCTCTGCCAAAGGATGCAGCCCTAAGCCTATCATTTGCACTATTAACGGCATCGTAGTAAAAACGCAGATCGGTAATGACAACGTTAGGCAGCCCGTCGCTAAAATTTATCCAATCATTTGCTCCGTCTTTTGCGTAAACACCTTCATCCGTTCCTACAAATAACTGATAATAAGCAGTAATTCTTTTATTTTGTCTTATGCATAAAACCGGAAGATTGGGTAAGCTGCCTGAAATATTAGTCCAAGATCCTCCCGCATTATCAGATTCGAAAACTTTATTGCCGGAGGAATATCCGCCGAAAGTTACCCACAATGTATTGGGATCTGTAGCGCTCACCTGTATGTTAGTTATACTTGCAGATGAAACCGGTAAAGTATTGGTAATTTCACTCCATGCACTTGTGCCGCCGTCAGTAGTTTTCCAGATATGTGTAAAATCCGCAGCATAAATATAATTTGAATTTGAGGGAGAAATTGCAAGTGTATTTAAGTTATCGCTGCTAAAACCACCTGAAGAAATGTCAGTCCAACCTGTTCCTCTATCAGTGGTTTTGTAGACTTTTAAATATCCTGCGTAAATTATCTGAGAATTATTTTGATCCATTATAAACGGAGTAACCCATGCACCGGTTGGCTGACCACCGGGTATATTGCCGGAAATAGTAGAATAGCTTGAAAAACCTGCAATACTATTAATACTAAGATATATTTTCCCCTGCACGTAAGATGTGTACCAATAATTTGGATCGTTGTAATCTATTAGGCATGTAGTACCGTCGCCTCCTGTTAAATCTGTCCATGTTCCGGAACTATAGCCTTTGGCTCCGTTATCCTGGCAACCGACAACATCAAGTGATGAATTAGTCTGTGATACATCCATTCTATAAATTTGGGTAATTACCATTCCGTTTGTTTTATCTGTCCACGTTGTTCCGCCGTCTGTTGTAAGATATAATCCTCCGTCGCAGCCTTCAAAAAGATTAGTACCGCTTTGATATGCAAGAGCATGTTTATCTGCATGAACAACCTGAACATGGTTTGGATTATTGTTATTGCTCCATATATTTTTAAGTGTCCAACTGCTTCCTCCGTCGGTTGAGGCCCAGGTGTTTATACCTCCGAGAAAAATAGTATTACTATCTGAAGGTGAAACAGCTAGACATAAATCATAGCTTCCTTGACCAACGCCCGCATCACTTGCATCATAGTTATATCCCAGTAAATTTTGATTAGTTGCTGTTCCATCATAAACTAATGAAAAGCTGCCTCCGCTGTTTGTAGATTTGTAAATTCCGGATAAAGAGCCGTTCTGTTTACAAACAACAGCATATACATCAGCAGAATTAGCAGGACTCACTGCCAGCTCTGTTCGGTAATCTGTTGTTGAGAACGTTTTCTGTGTATTCCAACCGGAAGCTCCCCCGTCGGTAGTTCTATAAATTACAGGTGCATTACTGTAATTCATTGTAGAAGCATAAATGGTTTGTGAATCTCCCGGTTTAAATTCGATATCGATAATATCCGTATTTACTAAGAACGGATTGTTATCATTATAACTTGCATTACTGCCCCAGTTAGTTCCGCCGTCCGTAGATTTAAAAATACCGACGTTTGTCGCTGCATATATTATATTATAATTTGACGGATCGATTAACAACCTGTTTATAAGATAACCTTGAGATACGGTAAATGTTAAACCGATAGTATTCCATGTTGAGCCTCCGTCTGTAGATTTTAATACACCAATACTTTCATTATCTGCATTATGCCCGGTACCAATGCTCCATAAAGAGCCGCCGTCTCTATCCCCGGTTGCAATATAAATAGTATCATGTGTAGCAGAATAATCAGGAGGGACTGCAATATCACTGACTCCAAGTACAGCCTGGTTATTATTAAGTATTGTCCAGGTAGTTCCGTTATCTGTTGTTTTCCATATTCCTCCGGAAGGAGTACCTACCCAATAAGTATTAGCATCACTCGGATCAAAAGTAATGCAATTAATTCGTCCTAAACCCGAATAACCTCCGGCTGAAGTACTTGGACCAAGACTAGTCCAGCTAGCCGAAGAAAGTGTTTTGGTATCTTTTTGAAGTTTGTTTAAACTTTTTTTATACTCCCTTAGCGCATTTGTACTAGGAAATTCTCCGGTAACCGGATTTACTCTTTGTCTCCAGTACCAGTCCCACTCCTTAAATAATTTCCAACCGGGTGCTATGGTCTTTTTACCGTCTTTAATGTAGTATCCGCCTTTAACATTTTTCGGTCCCCAGTAATCGTTAAAAGCCTTTTCAATTGTGAATAGACTATTTACTTTATTAGTTAAACGGTTTTGTCTATGCAAAAGTTTTAACCAGGTTTGTGCCGAAGCGGTAAAGGATATTAATAAAAATATAGTAATTGTAATGCAAAATAGTCTAGTTGTTTTCACAAGCATATTCCCAAAAAATTATTTGTTGATTTCCCGCTAAGATTGGAATAATTTCTTTAAATCATAATGAATGCTAAAACTAGGAAAAATTCCGGGTTTTTCATTTTAGAAATAGCTTAGTCTTTTTTTAATGATTTATTTAAAGAAATTTTTAATTATTCCGCGAAAGAATTATAGATAACATAGATTTTATTGTCAACAAAATAATTGGATTGTAAGTAAGGTTGTGTTTTAGGAGACAGAGGTGTAACCTTTTAACATGGATGATATAATAAATTTAATTGTAAATATTTTTATAGATATTTATAAAAGCTAAACATCTTCAACATTTTAGTCTGTTATTCTAAATACTACAATTTTTCCATCCATATTCGAAACTGCAAATATATTATCCTTTACATGGAAGATGTTCTGTACCCTACATGTCCCGAGAAATAGCAAAGGATGCACGTTATAATTTTTATCGATTAGATAAACAATTCCGTTCTTGGAAGTAAAAATAATATTCTTCTCCCACTCGATAGGTGTTACCGGCATAGTATCCAAACCGTAACCGATTTTAACCTCTTTTATAAGCCTGCCTTTTTTTGCCGATACTATGTAGAAATTATCTCTCAAACTTTTAATTAAAAGCTCTTCTTTATTATTACTTAATCCTATTGATTCCCATGCATCGAATTCTTTTTTATGCCAGACTGTTTTACCAAGCATTAAATCAACAGCCGAGGTATATTCATCAGGAGTAGTAACATAAACATTGCTTCCGTCGGTTACAGGCCAGCAGGCAGCCGGGGAGTAATAAAAATTCTTATTTTCAGTCCATTTCCAATTTATAATTCCGTTTCTGGAATCGATGCAGTAAAGATAATTATCCCAGCTTCCGTATATTATCCTGTTTGCAATATGAAGCGGTTTGGTTTGTATCATGCCCTTTGCAGAGTTGTTTTCCCAAATTTGTTCAAAGGAATTAATATCGTAACAATACATTACACCTTTGGAAGTACCTACAACAACACCGGTTGTCATTTCGTTATTAATAGGAATTTTAATTTTAATTAATTGAGAAGTAAGTGCATCGTTTAATCCTATAGTTTGAATTACTTTGCCGGAATTTGCATCAAGCGCTATCAAGTCCCCTTCAATTGTTGCTGCTATAAGTTCACCGTTCGATTCTACAGGTCTGCTGAAGATTGTCTCGCCTGTGCTGTATTCCCAAATCTTGTTTCCATTCAAATCATAACAATAGATATTGCCGTTTATTGAGGCGGCAAAAATATTTTTATCGGTAACAAGAAGCGAAGCGGATAATGTTGTTTTTAGATCTTTTTGCCATAGTATTTTTACTTTGATTGCCTTTTTGTATTTACTTGATTCCGTATAATTAATAAATTGAACCGAATCAACGGGAGGTATAGAATCTTTTACCATACCTATTGCACCCCAAAGGTGAGGAATTGTATCCTTGTTGATTTCATAAAATAATAAGGAATCAGGTTTGTTCTCAACTAAAGTATACCCCCAGCTTTTTCCTCTGCTTAAAGTTGAGCGCCCCATTGCTGCCGGTATGCCTCCGAAGTTCATTAATTTGTTTACATGCCCATGCCCGACAAGAATAGCTTTAATATTATATTGCTTTAATTTATTTGTAACATCAAACCAATTGTCTATTGTGCCGTCTAGAGGATGGTGAGCATAAAAAATTATTTGATCGTTTTTAGGAACGGCAGCAAGAACGCTGTCCAGCCAATGTAAATCATCAGGGGCAAAATGCCCGCCTGCACCGCGCCATGGTATTCCGCTGTTCATTCCTATATGTTCTACACCTTTATAGTTAAATGCAAATTTATCGTCATTCCATAGATATTCGAATTCGGTACATCCGCTTTCACTCCACTTTGTATCGTGGTTGCCGGGAATGATATGGTAAGGTACATCAAGGCTGTCCAGAATTTTTTTAGCTAAATCAAGCTCATCGTTCTTTCCTTTTTCGGAAATATCGCCTGTAACAACAACAAATTTTATATCCTTTCTTTTATTTATGTTGTTAACCACATTTTCCAAATCAACATCGGCGCCGGGGAAACCAATGTGTGTATCCGTTATCCACCCGTATTTATATTCCTGTGCAAATCCTGATAATGAAATTATTAAGAACAGATAAATAGTAAAAAGTAACTTCTTCATTCCATTGTTCCCGTTTTTTTATTTGCTAATTTAAGAATATAATTATATTTCTATATACTAAATTCAGGAAATATTATAATGGATTCAAAAATAATTTTAAAGAAGAATGAAGACAGAAGAATTAAATCCGGTCATCTTTGGGTTTTTAGTAATGAAATTGATAAAGCCGAAGGAAATATTGAAAACGGGGATATAGTTGAGATCTACGATTCACAAGAAGAATATTTAGGAGTAGGTTTTTATAATAAGAATTCCTTAATAGCCTGCAGGTTGTTAAACAATATTTCCGTTGATGATTTTTATTCTTTTATTAAAGAAAGAATTTTAAGTGCTTACAGTTTAAGAAAAGAATTTTATCCCGGTGAAGAATCTTACCGTCTTGTATTCAGCGAAAGTGATTTTCTGCCGGGCTTGATTATAGATAAATACAATCAAACATTTGTTCTGCAAATAAATTCTTTCGGTATGGAAAGGAATATAGATACTATTGTTGAAGTCTTAACGAAAGAGCTGAATGCTAAAAATATATTTTCTAAAAACGAAAAAGCCTTTAGGAAAATGGAAGGCCTTCCTGAAGAAAATAAAATTTATTTAGGAAGTATGGAGAAAGAAGTAATAACGGTCGGTTCCATAAAATATGAAATTGATTTTGAAAAAGGACATAAAACAGGATTTTATTTCGATCAAAGAGATAATAGAATTTTTATTGAAAAAATAGCTAAAGACAAAAGTGTAATTGATGCATTTTGTAATATAGGCGGATTCGGAATGCATGCCGCAAAAGCAGGTGCAGCTTCGGTTAAATTTGTAGACTCATCATCTTCCGCCATTGAAAACGCAAAGCAGAATTGTTCGATGAACAACATTTGCGGCAATACGGAATTTATAGTGGACCAGGTATTCGAGTATTTTGAAAAACTGCTTTCCGAGAATCAATTGTTTGATATTGTAATGGTTGATCCTCCTGCATTTGCAAAGAAATTTAAAGATGTTCCTGCCGCAAAAAAAGGATATGAGAAACTTAATAAAATTTCTCTGCAATTAATTAAAGAGGAGGGATATCTCGTAACATCTTCGTGCTCATATCATCTGGATAAAGAAGATTTTCTGCAGGTTGTCTCAAGAGCTGCCTTAAAAGCAGGCAAAAAAGTTCAGCTTATTCATTTTAATAGGGCATCGTTCGATCATCCCCAGCTTCCTGCTATGAATGAAACTGCTTACTTAAAATTTGCCGTCTTTCGTGTAAAGTAAAAGCCTAACTCGAAGATTCTAGTCTGTTAGCATACTAAATAATTGTATATATAAATTATTATCGCTAAATATTCTTGCTGCATGATTATTAACAATTAAAAATAAATGACGATAATAGCCATATAATCTTAAGATTAGTCATTTTTTTATTCCTTAGCATTCAGGGAGAATACTGCAATGAAAAAGTTGATAATAATTTTGTTATTTACATTTACTCAAACTCCTTTTGCACAGTGGACAAACGGGCAAGATGCTACATTTGTAGTTGGGCAAACAGACTTAAATTCTGAAACCGGTAATATTTTTTCCGGACCTCAAAAAGTAGCTATTGATTATACACACGGTAAATTGTATGTAGCGGATCCCGGCAGTAACGTTGTATTACGATTTGCTTATCCGGTAACTGCTAATGATCCTGCGGTTGAAGAAACTTTTGGTACCGGTACTGCCGGTACGGCACAAAACCAGTTTGACGGTCCATACGGTGTTGCAGTTTATAACGGAACTCTTTGGGTAAGTGACATATATAATAATAGAATCTTGAAATTTAATAATGCCTATTCGGTTTCAACAAATGCCCCGAATGCAGACGGCGTTTTAGGTCAAACAAATTATACCGGTTATAGCAGCGGTACTTCACAATCCACCCTTTGGTATCCCGGAGGTATTTATATTGATGCAAGCGGCAATTTGTGGGCAGCAGATGAAGCTAATAGCCGTATCCTAGAATTTAAAAATGTGAATAGTAAATCGAATGGTGCAAATGCCGATCTAGTTTTAGGTCAATCAGATTTTACTACCGGGACGTCGGGAGTATCGAATACGCAAATGGATTATCCATGGAGTGTTGCAGTATTGGGAACAACAGTTTGGGTTGCCGATTATAATAACAATAGAGTTTTAAGGTTTGATAATCCGACATCGAACGGAGCAGCCGCAAACGGAGTACTCGGGCAAACCGATTTTAATAGTAATACCTTAAGTACTACTAACATAACCAATAACACATTTGATCATCCTTGCGATTTAGATGTTGATCCTTCGGGAAGATTATACGTATCCGACGAAGAGAACGCACGTATTATGATATTTAATAATGCAGCGAGTAAGGTTAACGGCGGGCCTGCAGATAATGTATTAGGTCAATCCGGTTTTTCATCTCTTTCAACTTCCGGCGGTGGTCCTAATCTTTTCTATGACACCAGCACCGACCATAATGTTGAAGGAGTAACAGTAGACGCAGGAAATAATGAACTTCTGGTAGTTGATCAAATGAATGCAAGAGTTATGGTTTTTGCCTCAAACTCTGTTCTGCCGGTAGAAATAACTACTTTTTCTGCTTTAGTTAAAGGCACAACAGTTAAGCTAAGTTGGCAGACTGCAACTGAAGTGAATAATTTAGGATACGATATCGAAAGAAGTCGGGAAACAGAAACTGATAGTCAGAATCCTCGTTGGGAGAAGATCGGATTCATACAAGGCAGAGGCAACAGCGATTTGCCGGAAAATTATACCTTTGTAGACGACAACCCGTTAAACGGCAAAGTAGAATACAGATTAAAACAGATTGACAATGACGGAAGTTTTAAGTATTCGTCAATAGTTACTGTAAACTTATTACCTAACAAATTTGTATTGTACCAGAATTATCCAAACCCGTTTAATCCTACGACAACTATACAATATGCAATACCAAAAGAAGAACATGTAACGGTGAAAGTATATAATGAATTAGGAAAAGAAGTAAGAATAATGGTGAATGAAAATGAATCTGCCGGACAATATAGAGTGATCTTTAACGGTGCAAACCTGGCAAGCGGAATATACTATTATAAGATAACTGCAGGAAATTTATCCCGCACAAGAAAGCTATTGTTACTTAAATAAAAATCTTCCGGATTTTCGAAACAAAAAGCGGCTACTTTTTGTTGAATCAAGACAAGAAGTAGCCGGAATCCTATTATGCCTCAGCAAATATTAAACCGAATAATCATTTCTTAAAACTAAACATATCTTTTATGTAATCTTAATCTGATACAAAAGAGTCGATCAAATACCCTTAAATAGTTTGATTTTAAGGATATTTGAGCATATAACGATGGCATATAAGTTGAAAAACTCTTATGAGAAAATTTGCGAGGAAATCAATGAAAAGAATTTTATTATTGTTAAGTATTTTTTTAATACTTGCCGGTTATACGAAGGCTCAACAAATCAAACTTATGTTACCCGATACTACGTTTACACAAAATAACGTTTCGGTAAGAATTCCGGTAATCGTAAAGTATTTTAATAATATAGGAGCCGTTAGTCTAGTTATAAATTATGATCCCAATGTATTAACTTTCACCGGTACGGACAGCAATCCTGACCACGGAACATTTGTTCCGCCTACTGCATCAAACGGTCATTTATATTTAAGCTGGTATGATACAAATCCTTTAAATATAGGAAACAGCGCATTTACAATATTACATTTTACTTACAACCAGGGAACAACTTCTCTTGATTTTCAAACATCAAGCTGTGAAATTGCCGACAATGCTGCCAACCCTATTAATGTTACTTATGTTAACGGCAATGTCTCCGGTCCTTCCTCCTCGCTGTTAAGTTTAGGAGGCAATGTCTGGATAGATTCTAATAACGATGGTTTATTAAACAGCGGTGAAAAAGGTTTGCAATGGGTTACCGTTAGTCTTTATAAAGGAGATGGAACCTGGCTCAATTGGACTTTAACGGATTCTCTCGGGAATTATGCTTTTAACAATTTAAATCCGGGTACTTATTATTGCGAATATTCTTTAATTGATGCTAATGATATTTATAAGTTTACTACTAAAGGTGTGGGCTCCAATTCCGCAATAAATTCAAGTGTAAGCCAATTGAATGATTCTACAGGTAAATCGGATCCGGTTGATCTTTCCGGCAGTAACTATATGACGTTGAATGCGGGAGTAATATTAAAGTCCGGTTCACCCTCAAATGAATATGCGGAAATTGACGGCAATGTTTGGCAAAGTACCGATCCTAACAATGGTATAATGCGGGCGGGAGACCCCGGAATTGGCAATGTAAAAGTAAAGCTATTGGAAAGTAACTATACTGTTTTGGATTCAACATATTCTAATTCATCAGGTTATTATGCTTTTACAAATTTATCCGCAGGCAACTATAGAGTACAATTTGTCCTTCTAAATAATTATATATTTGTGGCAAGCCATCAAGGTTCGGATCCTTCCGTTTATTCCGATCCGGATCCGGGCACAGGTATTACCGTAACTCATACACTTACAACAGGAGAAAATCTTATAGTTAATGCAGGTATGTATCAAAATTGTCAATGCTCGGAACCTAATCTTTGGATAACTAAAGATGACGGTAGAATCTTAGCTCCGACTTCAGGTAATACTACTACATACAAGATTCAATATGGTAATAACGGAACAGGCAATTTATATAATGCCGCTGTAATTGATACCTTGCCTGTCGGGATGTCCTATGTCTCAAGTACTAAGGGAAGTGAAACATCCGGCGGAAGCGGAATAGTTGTTTATAATTTAGGTACGCTTTATTCAAATACAAGCGGAGAAATAGACCTTACGGTTAAAGTAACCGCAAGCGAATCTCAATATCTTAACATAGCTTATTTAAATGGAAAAGATTCAGATTCGAGAACGATGTGCGTATCGGCTTCCGATCTTGATGTTAAAGACAGCACCAGCAATTGTGACCATAGCGGTGTAGAATCCAGAGGCGATATGGCTGAATTTCTCTTGAAGCGTCTTCTTAAAATCCAGTATGGTATGACTACTCCGATTCTTAAAAATAAAGGTGCAAAAGCATTAACATCATTATATAGTTTACAAGATTTAATACCTCAAACAGGGCCTTACAACTCAAAAGCAGTAAGTGCTACTCCGTTTGATATTCTGGGTATATCGAATGCAATTTCCAGTTATGCTGTTAATTATGATGCATTAAGCGGAACAAATGACACTAGAATCGGCGGAATATTCTCTACGGTAACTGCTGCACCTTCTATTTACGATCACCTTAAGGCAGTATGCGATAGGCTTGCAGGCTACCAGGTTGACGATATAAATCTAATAAATATTAATGGTTATCAATTCTACGGCGCAAAATTAGTTAAGCAGACCGAAGGTATTACCGACTATGCAATTTCATTTAGTGTTTACGAAACACCTTCCGGCTACAAAGTTCAAAACAAGTGGACTTATGAAGAATATCAAGCTCCGCAGGGTGCTTCAAGTGTTTATAATTTCCAGGTATGGGCAAATTCGTATGATGCGGCCTCTCAACTTGTACAAAAAATTATTAGCAAGTTCCAGGCGCATGCTTCGGTTACCTATATGAATACTAACCAAATTTCTCCCGATGTATTTATAAAATCTGCTTATTATACACATGACGGAGAAATTCATCTTGTAATATCTAACATTACTAAAACTGCAAAACAAGTTAGTATAAGTAATGCTTTCAGAATTTCTCAGGGAGATAATCCTTTAACCAATTCTTCTTCTTATACAATAAATCCGGGAATAAACGACATCACTGTTAATTCCGGAATAATATCGGATGCGAATTTATATATGAGTCAACAGAATGGCTTTGCCGATGAGGTTTATGTTAGCGGCGGTGCTTATACTTATATAAACGGTCCTAACTCCAACGTAACCACGTTTAAGACAGGTGGTTATCCTCAAGAATTAAGATCTAATTTTCCGGATGGCTCTTTAATACTTTCCGGAGGAGCATATGTAAGCGGCCAACTAAGTGATTGGGCTTCGGTTGTACGCTCGCTGAATGCTGAAGGTGCCGCATATGATTTAAGTAATTACGGAAGCTTAAGGTTTACCGCAAGCGGTACGGGTACTGTAGAAGTAATATTTAATCTTACAGATACCAAGAATTACAACTACTTTACATATAAAATAAATTTAACAAACCAAAGTAAAGTATATAATATAAACTTCGACCAGTTAAAACTGTTATACGGCGGAAGTCAAAAGTTTGATCCCAAACTTGTTGAAGACATAGGCTTTATAATAAATACAACGGATAATCCGGGATTAAGTAATTTCAGCTTTGAAGTAAAGAACATTGCGTTTATCGGTAATGATATAAGTAATGTTAATACATTGAATACAGTACCTAAAGAATTCGCACTAAATCAAAATTATCCTAATCCGTTTAATCCGTCTACGGTAATAGAATTTAGTGTTCCAAAACAGGAAAAATTAATGCTGACGGTTTATAACGTACTCGGCCAAAAAGTAGCAACATTGTTAAATGCGGAAGAAACGCCGGGTATTCATTCTATAACCTTTGATGGAAGTAACTTATCCAGTGGAATATACTTCTATCAATTAACAGGGGACAACGTTAACATAACAAAGAAGATGATACTGGCAAAATAGAAAATAATAATAAATTGACATAGCTACATATCCGTAAACCTCCGGGTCTTAAAATACAAGCCCGGGGGTTTTTTTATTTAAGAAAGAAGAAAAATTCTCTTAAATTTCACTTGACATTAAAAATCTATAGGAATATATTTTAACCATGAAAAAAGGGTCTTTAATAAAATATTTAGTTTTGTTTGCCTTTGTTGCTACTGCGTTTGCAGGAGCGTATGTGGACTATTTTCATGCTACACCGGATGGAGATAATGTTGTTCTTGAATGGAAAACATCGCAGGAAACAAATGTTAAGGATTTTGTAATCCAGAAAAGAACTCCGCAGTCTAACTTTTTTGATATTGCTACGGTTCAGCCGAACAGCAGTCATTTATACCGGTATGTTGATAAGTCGGCTTACAAAACCAATGATGTAATCTATATTTATCAGCTAAAAATAGTTGATAACGACGGAAGTTCTACTACTATTTCCGATATGACACCGTCTGTTTCATTAAATATTTCAGGCATAAGACAAACCTGGGGCAGTATTAAAGCTATGTTCAGATAGCATTTCCCCGCGCATTTTCTTCCTATTTTTTCCCCGCTCTAAATATTTTATACTTTAGGATTTTATTTATTATTTGTTAATTTTTATTGCAAAATTTTTTACTATAAATTGAAACTCAATTTCTTACACCGGACATACATTTTAATTCCTTTATCGTTAATATTTCTAGTGGGTTGTTCCTCATCCAGATATACGGCAAAAAAGTATAACTATAATCCTTCTAAAAATATACCGGTTAGAGCATTGTTAAATGAAGGAATAAGCGAGCTTTCATACAAAGTTGAAGCTCCTGTTTTGCTGTTTAATGAAAAGAAACTTTTGGCTTTAATAAAAAAGGGAAATAATTTAACGTTTACTGCTTCCGATAATTATCTTACACTTAATATTAATGATAAATTATTTAACGGCAAATATTTTGAATTAAAACCGCAGAGCGATAAGGAATTTGTATTTTATAAAGGGAAAAAATATTACGGATTTTTAAGACTTGAACCTGATGGTAATAATATAAATGTAATTAATAGAGTATCGCTGGAGGATTATTTAAAATGTGTAATACCGGCTGAAATGCCGGTGGGTAAAGAAAGCTACTTGCAGGCATTAAAAGCTTTTGCAATTTGTGCCCGAACATATTCTTTGATGAAGCTGAATGAAAATCAATCTTACTTTGATGTCTATATAGATACAAGAGATCAGGTATACGGCGGAGCGGATGTGGAACAGGAATTATCGGATAAGGCAGTAGAAGAAACAAGAAATTTAATTCTTAAATATGATGGAAAACCGGCAAAAGTTTTTTACCATGCCAGCTGCGGAGGTCATACTGCTAATGCAAAAAACGTATTTGGTATACGGAACGCTCCTTACCTCGACGGCGTAAAAGACGGCGATCCGCCGAATTGTGCAATTGCACCGAATTTTAGCTGGAAGGAAGATTACACTCCCGATGTCTTTTTGGATAGGCTTCGGAATGCCGGTTTGATCTCAGGTAATAATTATAGGATAAAGACTATTAAAGTTAAAAGCCGTTTTAACTCCGGTAGAGTTGATGTTTTATTGATTACTTTATCTAAACCGAATAATGAAATAAAGATTGTTAAGCTAATCGGAAATGATATTAGGAAAATAATTAGAACCGCCGATAATTCAGCAATATTAAAAAGTACATTATTTAAAATACATATAGAAAACAACGGAGATGTGGTAATAAACGGAAGAGGAAACGGGCACGGAGTAGGGCTTTGTCAATGGGGGGCAATTCATCAATCAATGGAGGGGAAAAGTTATAAACAAATTCTGTCTTTTTATTTCCCGGGTACGGTTGTTAAGGAGTTAAAATGATTAAAACACCGCTTCAGATTTATTTGGCATCAAAATCACCAAGAAGGAAAAAACTATTAAACCAATTAAATTTAAAATTCAAAGTAATAAGTTTGGATATTGATGAGAGTGTTCAAGACGGTGAAACACCTGTAAAATTAGTTAAAAGACTTTCTCTTAACAAACTGGAAAATGCAAAAAGTTTGGTAAAACAAGGAATTATAATTACGGCAGATACAATTGTTGTCCTTAACGGAAAAGTAATTGGTAAGCCGGTAAATGAAAAAGATGCCGAAAGAATTTTAAAAAGACTCAGCGGTAATACACATATTGTTTATACGGGTTTTTCGGTTTATAATGTGAATAATAAAAAAATCATAACGGATTACGAAAAAACTTTTGTAACTTTTAGAACCTTAAATTCTAAAGAAATTAAAGATTATGTTTTATCCGGCAGCCCGATGGATAAGGCCGGCGCATACGGTATTCAGGATGACTTTGGGGCTGTTTTTGTTAAAAAGATAAACGGTTGTTATTATAATGTTGTAGGTCTTCCTTTAACAAAAGTATATCAATCTTTATTAAGGATTATTTAATTGCTTAATAAATTAAAAAGAAATGTCTTAATTTCACTAGGTGCTGCCGGATTGCTGTATCTAGGATTTACAATTTATGCCAATATAGATAACGTCCTATCTGCTTTTGAAAAATTCAATTGGTTGATTTTTCCCTTGCTGCTGTTGCTTTCCATGTGTAATTATATTTTCAGATTTCTAAAATGGGATTATTATTTAAGTGTTCTTAAAGTAAAAATTAAAAAGTTAGATTCGCTTTCTATTTTTATGTCCGGGCTGCTTATGAGTGTTACACCGGGTAAGATGGGGGAATTATTAAAATCTTATCTGGTTAAGGAAGTTACCGGAACCGTAATGAGCAAGACATTCCCGGTTATTTTTGTAGAAAGAATTACGGATTTTATATCATTAATATTTATAACTTTAATCGGGGCTTATGTATTTAATTTCGGTCGAGAAATAATAATCGGTGTCGGAGTATTTTATCTGCTGTTGTTAATAATTATAAGTAATCGCAAAATAGCACTGGCCGTTATAGGGCTTTTGGAAAAAATTAAGTTTTTAAAAAAGCACATGGAAAGTATTCACAATGCCTACGAAAGTTCTTATAGAATGCTGCGGCCGTGGCCGCTTTTTTATTCCACATTAATAAGCATTGTATCATGGTCGTTTGAATGCTGGGGATATCATTTAATTCTTATTAATTTTAATATTGAAGTTAGTTTTTTATGGGCCGCATTCAGTTACGGATTTGCAATAATTGTCGGAGCGATAACTATGCTGCCCGGCGGGCTTGGAGTAACCGAGGGTTCACTTACTTTTATGCTGGTTAAAAATAACTTTCCAAAGGACCTGGCTGTGGCTTCTACTTTTATTGTAAGAGTTGTTACTCTTTGGTTTGCTTTGGTTGTAGGAATTTTAAGCATAACTTTTTATCAAAACAGATACGGTAAGATTACCGTAGAAAGCGTGCCCAGCTAGCTTATTTTTGTGATTGAAATTAATTTGGTTTAATTATCGAATATTTTCTTTATCTTTGCAACATTCAGTTTCTTGATTTTCAGACAAGTGCTTGTTATATTAAAAATTAAGAATTATACCTAAAAAAAGGAGAAAATCATGGCAGAAAGTAATGTAGGAAAAGGTTTATTAATAGGATTTCTTGCCGGCGGATTTGTCGGGGCCGTACTTGCTTTGTTGTATGCTCCTAAAAGCGGTAAAGAACTTAGAGACGATATTAAAGTTAAAACGGACGGCTACCTGGATGAAGCCGATAAGTACATTGCAGACGCAAAAGTTAGAGCAAAAGACTTAATAAATGAAGGAAAAAAGAAATCGGAAAAATTAATTAGTGATGCTAAGGCCAAATCCGATGAGCTTTTGCGGGATGCTGAAAAAGTATTTAACGATGCCAAGGCCAAAGTTGCCGAATCGGCCACCAGTGGAAAAGAAACACTAAATACCGAAACCGGCAGGCTTAAAGATGCTGTTAAAGCCGGAGTTGATGCATATAAAAGTTCCAAAAATGCTTGAGCAAAAGATAAGATAATAAAATGAATTTAGTACCCGTATTTACTGTCATTCTTCTTGCTGCGGCTTCGGCACTTTGTATATCTTTAATTGTTTATCTTAATAGGATTTCCAGGTCTATTAAAAGTATCGAGGCAGAAGTGAGGGATTTATCTTCGGATGTAAAGCCCTTGCTTTCCTCTACAACAGAATTAAGTGATAAGCTAAATCGTATCTCGGAGGAAGCCGGAAAGCAGCTTAATACTACAAAAAATATTGTAGCAAAAGTTGATGATAGGATAGATACTATTCTTTTACTGGAAGAGAAGTTCAGGAGTATTTTTGAGGGATCTGTTCTTGATTTCCTTAAAAATATCTCCGCTATTGCCAGCGGAGTTAATGCTTTTTGGAATGCCTACAAGAAAAAATAACAAATATAAAACTAATAAACATCTCACCCTGAATTTAAGGAGGAATATCCCTTGAAAGAATATAATGCTGAATCAGTAAGAAATATCGCATTGATCGGTCACGGAGGAAGCGGAAAAACTTCTTTTTCCGAACTTTTGCTTTTTACAGCCGGTGAAATAAACAGAATCGGCAATATTGCCGAAGGTAATACAACTTCCGACTATACTTCCAACGAAATTGAGAAACAAATTTCAATCTCTTCATCTTTACTTCATCTAGATTGGAATAATATAAAAATTAATTTACTTGATACTCCGGGGTACTCGGATTTTCTGGGTGATGTAAAAGCCGCATTGCGCATAAGTGATACGGCAGTAATTGTGTTAAAATCTGCCGAAGGCGTTGAAGTAGGTACGGAGAATACTACCCGCTTTGCAAATGAATATAAACTTCCTCTTACAGTTCTAATAAACAAGGTGGACAACGAACATTCGAATTTCAAAGAAACCGAGCAGCAGGCTAAAGACAGGCTATCTGCTAATGCAGTAGTAGTAACATTTCCCGTTCAAGAAGGCCTTAATTTTAACAGTGTTGTAGATATAATTACTATGAAAGCTTATGAGTACGGTGAGCCGGGTTCGAAAAAAGTTGATGTTAAAGATATACCGGATGATCTTAAAAAAACAGCAGAAGATTACAGAACGGAATTAATAGAAAAAGTTGCCGAGACTTCGGAAGAACTGATGAATAAATATTTTGAGGAAGGTACATTATCTGCCGAAGACCTGGAATCCGGAATAAAATTAGCTTTACTCAATAGAAATTTTACTCCTGTTTTTGCCGTATCTGCTTCAAAAGGAGTAGGAGTAAACAACTTTCTGGATTTTATGGCAAAGTATTTTCCTTCTCCTGCTGATAGAGGCGGTGAAGAACTATTGCTTAAAGAAAATGATGCTAAAGTTTTAGTTAAACCCGATCCTAACGGCGAACCCGTTTTATTTATATTTAAAACAATTTCCGAACAGCATGTCGGTGAGCTTTCGTTGTTCAAAGTTTTTTCAGGCACTGCTGTTGCCGGACTGGATCTTATAAATCAAACTAATGATAAAACTGAAAGGTTAAGCCAGCTTTCTGTATTAAACGGGCGCAACAGAACAGATGTAACTAAAATATTAGCCGGAGATATTGGTGCCGTAGTAAAGCTTAAAGATACTCACACAAACAATACTTTATCCTCTAAAAATCTTTCCGTTAATGTAGCTCCTATTGCCTTTCCGGGTCCTGTTATAAACAGCGCAATAATTCCTAAGGCTAAGGGAGATGAAGATAAAATTGCAACAGGCTTGCATACATTACATGAAGAGGATCCTTCGTTTACCGTAAAGTTTGATCCTGAAATCTCTCAAACGATAATATCGGGCCAGGGAGAACTTCAATTAAGCCTTGCGGTAAAAAGGTTAAAAGAAAGATACGGCGTTGATGTTGATATGGTTGAGCCAAGAGTACCTTACCGGGAAACAATTAAAGGAAGAGTCGAAGATGCCGAGTATAAACATAAGAAACAATCAGGCGGACGGGGTCAATACGGTCATGTTCATTTTAAGTTGGAGCCATTACCCAGGGGGAAAGGATTTGAATTTGTTGACGCAATAGTAGGTGGGGTCGTACCGGGAAGATTTATTCCTGCGGTTGAAAAAGGAATAGTTGAGACTATGCAGAAAGGAGTTATATCCGGCAACCAGGTTGTAGACGTGAGAGTAACTCTTTTCGACGGTACATATCATACGGTGGATTCCGATGAAATGTCTTTTAAACTTGCAGCCTCGCAATGCTTTAGAAAAGGTATGCAGGGAGCAAAACCCTGTTTGCTTGAACCCATTTATGAAATTGAGGTTACTGTTCCCGAAGAATTTATGGGAGACGTTATGGGTGATATATCCAGCAGACGAGGAAAAATCTTAGGTATGGATTCAAACGGGCATTTCCAGGTTATTAAAGCCCAGGTGCCTTTAGCTGAACTTTATAAATATTCTTCAACTCTAAGAAGCTTAACTTCCGGCAGAGGAGGGCATACACGAAAGTTCTCGCATTACGAAGAAGTTCCTAAAGAAGTTGAACAAAAAATTATAGATGAATATAATAAATCCAAAGAGGAAGGAAATTAATAATTTAATAAGGCGGTTTAAACCGCCTTCTTTATAGTTTTTGAGGAAAAATGGAAAAACTCTGGTCCCCATGGCGGTCGGAATATATAGATTCAATAAAAGAAAATGACAAATCTCAAGGTTGTGTCTTTTGTAATATATCAAATCAAAATATAAATGATCCGGAAAGCCTTCTTATTGAAAAGGGCAATTTGACATTCACAGTGCTTAATTTATATCCTTATAACAATGGCCATTTAATGGTTGTGCCTTATAGGCATACCAGCGATTTTTCTTCCTTAACCGCCGAAGAAAATTTGGAAGTTATGCAAAAATTACAATTGGCAATAAGTGCTTTAAAAATAGATTTTCATCCTGAGGGTTTTAACATTGGAGCCAATATAGGTAAAGTAAGCGGTGCCGGAATTCATGAACACATTCACTTTCATATTGTTCCAAGGTGGAACGGCGACACTAATTTTATGCCCGTACTCGGTAAGGTAAAAGTTATTTCGCAAGATTTACTAGCTACAAAAAAAAGTTTGATTGATGCTTATTCTTCTTTAAAGAAATAAAAAAATGCTTTACTTAAACAATACAAAACTCAATGCATTCTTTCCGTTTATTAAACCCGGGGATAATTACAGGCATTTGAAATAATATTACCTTTACAACTTACGGGAATTTGTTATGAATAAAATCCACATAAATATTTTTTTAATAATTCTCGTTCTAATCGCTGCATCGTGCAGTAATAACAATAGTAAGTCGATTATCCTGGAGGAAAGAAATGGATTACTGTATCAAAAAGATAGTGTAAAACCTTATACCGGAAAAGAAATAGCAAAAGTGAACGGCAAAACATTAATTTACGATGTTGTTAAAGGAATGAAAAACGGAAATTTTAAAATACTTTACGCCAACAACAAAGTTCAAATGGCCGGTAATTTGATAAACAATAAGAACGAGGGGTTATGGAAATATTATTACCCCGGTTCGCAGTTGGAAAGTGAAGGGAATTTTGAAAACAATTTACCTGAGGGTAAATGGTTATGGTATTATAAGGACGGCGGCATAAAAGAAAAAGGTTTTTATACCAAAGGTAAAAAGGACAGTACATGGACATTATACGATAAAGCCGGAAATATTATTAAGAGATTTTATTTTGATAAAGGAGTTGAAAAAGTAAAGTAAGTTAATTTGTGTTTGGGAGTTATGGCTATGAAATTAAAGATGGTTTTTCCCTTTTTGTTTTTTATACTGTCAATTATATTTGCGGGATGTTCATCTACTAAAACAACTATTAAGAAAGTTGAAACAAAAGAGAAGGCAAAAGAATCAAAAGCACCTGTTCTTATTAAAAATAATGAATTTGTAGAAAGAGAATTTATCAAATCTCAAAAAATAATGGAAATTGATAAAATTTCATTCGCTTATAACAGTAGAGGTAAGCTAATTAATGGCCGTAAAACATCCGAGCTAAAGTATGATGGAAACGGTTTTTTAACCGAGACTATCTTCTATAATAATGAAGGCAAGGCAAAGCAGAAATATAAATACACCTACAACAATAACGGGGTGAGAATTAAAACTATAATGTATGATCCCGACGGCACACCTGAAAATCTATTTACCTACAATTATAACAGGTTCGGGAATAAAACCGAAGCAATTAGATATAACATGAGTAACGTAATTCAAAATTATTACCTTTATGAATATGACAATTACGGAAATCTGGTTACTGACTTTTGGTTCAATAAAGACAGTACTCTGGAATATAAAATTGTTAACAGCTATAACCAGGCCGGAAAAAAGATTGAATCTTTAACTTATGATAATGACGGTAATATCTTATATAAGTATGAATTTAAATATGATGAAAGAGGAAATGTTGTGGAAGAAATTAAATTTGATAACAACGGAAACCGGCTTGGAATAATTCAGTACGTGTATAAATATTATTGAATTTAGGAAAAATTCTTCTTTCTTTTAACAAAAAATTTTTTATATTATAAGTAGTAATTTTGATTAAGTCCCTATTAAAGTAACTAAAAGGGTATAAATGGGAGAAAAAACAAACTTTAAATACAATTATTCATAGACAGAATTTTAATTAATATAAGTAACTATTTATATTTAATTTCAGCCTGAAAAATTGA
Organism: Ignavibacteriaceae bacterium; assembly: GCA_046705105.1. Taxonomy (GTDB): domain Bacteria; phylum Bacteroidota; class Ignavibacteria; order Ignavibacteriales; family Ignavibacteriaceae; genus FEN-1297. The sequence goes on from JBJKQP010000139.1 coordinate 22,026, forward strand.
GGGAATGCGCTTCTAATTTTTCCTATCTGAGCAGCCGGAAGTTTTGCTCTATTTATTTATTCGGTTAGTATTATTTATAGATAATAAAGCAAAGGTAAATGTTGTAAAACTACGGTAACATTTATTTTATTAACAAAAAAAGGGTGAGCATATGAGCAGGTTGAATAAAACTCTTACCATTTTATTCGTATTGGTAACCATTATATCGGCGAGCAATGAAGCGCTTGCAGTAGGTGCATTATTTGCACGGCCGAGGTTCAGCAGCCAGGAATATCAAAAGATGTGGATTAAGAAAATAGATGCAACTATTGATATTCGTGAGCAGATTGCCGTTACACATTTAGACCAGATTTTTCATAATGAGATGAACTCTTCTGTTGAAGCAATTTATATTTTCCCATTACCGGAAAATGCAACAATGACCCAACTTGTATACTGGGTAAATGGAGTGAGATATGTAGCTTCAATTAGAGAAAGACAGCAGGCAGTAAGTGATTACAACCAGAAGCTCCGGCAATGGATGGACCCTGCTTTACTTGAATATCTAGGTGACAATCTTTTCAGATTAAGTATCGTTCCGATAAATGCAAATACTGATGTCCGTACGGAAATTACTTATGTTGAACCGCTGCAGTACGATCTTGGTATAGTTAAATATAAGTTTCTGTTAAACACTCTGCAGCTTTCTTCAAAACCGCTTGAGACGGTTTCAATAAATCTTGATGCTGTTTCGCAATATCCGTTTAAGAATTTTTTCTCTCCTTCACATGCAAATTCTTCAGCTACGAGAATAGATAAAGTTTCCGACAAAGAGTATAAATTATTTTACGGAGATGAGAACTTTACTCCCGATAAAGATTTAACTGTTGAATTCGAAACTCAGAGAGATAGTGTTCATTTTTCTGTTTTAACATATACACCGGTTCCCGGAGACTCCATAGGTACGGACAGCTATTATGCTATATGGATAACCCCACCTGATAATTTGGGCAACGAGGATATTATTCCTAAAGACATTGTCTTTACTGCCGATGTTTCTTCAAGCATGGAGGGTTTGCGGCTTAGTCAGGTAAAGGATGCTTTGAATAATTTCTTAACGCTTCTTAATCCAAACGATAAATTTAATATTGTAACATTCGGGACGTTCGTGGACAAATTCAAGCCTGACCTTGTACCGGCAACCACGGAAAATATAAAGGCGGCAAAGGATTTTGTCTTTCAAATGTTTGCTTTAGGAATGACTAACATCGACCAAGCGTTGAACGAATCTTTAAATCAGAGCTTTGAGGAATCTACTTCAAACGATCTGGTCTTTTTAACAGACGGTGAACCGACCTGGGGCAAGACAAATACGGATTCTATATTAATTGATGTTAAAGGTTACAATAAAAAAGATGTGAGAATATTTTCATTTGGAGTAGGCAATGATGTAAGCCGGTCATTTCTTACAAGCCTCTCAAACGAAAATCACGGTTATGCAAAGTTTATTGCG
>JBJKQP010000140.1:0-11058 GCA_046705105.1 Ignavibacteriaceae bacterium
TGTTTTTAGTGACTCTGTAAAAAAGTTACTATTTAAAATTGCTGAACAACAAGGCATTCTAGATAATCTCGATAAAACTATTTTACATGAGTCGCTTGATTATACTTTATTCCCGGCTTACTATTATAATATTATTTTAGGTAAAAAATATAGTTTAAAGAATGAAGCAAACAAGATGAAGGGGAAAGATAGGTACTTATATTTAACATTCAATTTTGCTGATAAAATTTATCCTTATATAAAGAGAGCAATAAACAATAACAAAAGTTTAGATTCGAAATTTATCTTAAAAATAGTTTAGCTATATAAACAAAATCAAACAATAAAAGTTTTTCAGAATTAGTATTTTAAAAAACAGCATAACAAGCGGGTCAACCCGACCGCCTAATCGCATTCGGCAATTTATAAATTTTCGGGTAAGTCGTTCCGTTTTGTTATTCAGTTTAAAGTAACCATGCTAAGCTGCATGGTTGCAGCCGGTACGTACAAAGCAAGATTCGCACCGTCTGCTAAAACATTTGGCATGGTCTTTCTAAGCAGCATAGTTGTTTCGAGGCGGACGGGTTACCCGCAAGGCCGTTATATTGCTAACTAATAGAAGTAAAGCGTAAAGATAAATCTAAAAAAATATCATTTCATATAATATTCTAATATGCTAAGTTTAATTAATAATATCGGAGGGAAAAATGAAAAATCAATTTTTCTTATTTCTTCTTATTTCAATATTATTTTTTAGATGTAGTAATTCTACAAATCCCAATACTGACCAAAAGGAATATGGGATTTATTTACTTAAAGATACACTGGCAATTACTTCAGATGCGAAGAAATTACCATTAAACTTCTTAGATGTTCAAGAAACTCCAATCATAAGTATAGATGATATAGAAATTTATGATTGGTCAAAACAAATTATAAGCCTTACATCTGAAGCATTTGAAAAATTTGGAGAAGTCCAAGGTAAAATAAAATCTGTATATGGTTTACCATTTGTCGTAATGGTTAATGGACAAAAAATATATTTGGGTAATATTTATCCACTATATTCTTCGTATATTCATGAAGATTTGCCATTCGTTGCGGTATCACCATTTACTAAAATGCAAATATCGAGAGCCCCAGACATAAACATTGTAGATGTAAGGTTGGATAAAAGAATATACTCAATATTAAAAAGTAAAAATAAAATAAAAGAATAAAGCGCAATATCCAGCGGGTCAACCCGACCGCCTAATCGCATTCGGCAAATTGTAAATTTACGGGTAAGTTGTTCCGTTTCAATATTCAGTTTAATGTAGTCATGCTAAACGGCATTGTTGCAGCCGGTGTGTATAGAGAAATCCGCCGCGGTGGAACGCACCGTCCGCTAAAACATTTGGCGTTGTCTTGCTAAGCGGCATAGTTGTTCAGGGCGGACGGGTTATGCGCAAGGCCGTTATATAAAGCCTTCGGCAGTCTAAACACAATAGATAGTAATAAAGTAAATGGAAGCTTCATTAAATCATAGTGTTACTATTGCTGATATTCTAAGAAAGAGTATAGCTGATTATTGTCGGCACCACAAATTATCTCGTCAACAAGAAAAGGCAGTCTCTCATATAATAAATTGCCGTATACCAGCTCTCGGACAGCATAAAGTTTCTTGTTCCAACCATGATTGTGATTATGAAGTAGTTCAGTATAATTCATGCAGCTTTCGGTCATAATAGTTTTAAAAATTAAATATTCCGGGAAAAGTTTTATTCTTGAAAATCATACAAACATAAAAATGGGCTAACGAGACTGTCGAAAAAGTCCTGTTAAGAGAAGGAATTAATTGCAAGTGAGTCATAAAATTAATAGATTGTTTCAACCAGTAACAAACAAGACTCATCGAAAATGCCACAATATAATTATTACGATTATTCTCAAACTGTAATGATAGCAGTAGAGCTTGAGAAGCAGCTTACGCCGGGTACAATTGAATATGTAATACATAAGCTTGTAGAAGAAAGAGTAGATATAAAAAGTTTTGAAGATAAAATAAAAAACGATGAAACGGGGAGACCGGCATATGATCCAAACTGTTAAAAATAATATTACTGTCTAATTCCAAGGGAATAATGAGTTCATGAAAGATAGAACAAGTCTGTAGGGAGAATGTAATATTTATGGCAATAAGCGGAAGACAGTGTCCTGACCATTCAACAATAGAAAACTTTGTGGCAACAATGGAAGAAGAAGTGCTGCCGTTGTTCAGGGATATACTATTAGTGTGCGATGAACTGAAATTACTGGGAGGGACAAGTTTTGCTCTTGATGGATTAAAATTACCTTCGAATGCATATAATGCGGGATGAGATAGACAGAAAAGAAGAGAGAGAAAAATATGAAAGACGACTTGCAATAGTGGAGCCTGTATTTGGTAATATAAGAGCCGGGAAAAGGCTGGACAGGTTTACCCTGAGAAGTAAAATAAAAGTGAATATACAATGGACATTGTACTGTACAGTACATAATATTGAAAAGATAGTGAACTATGCTGTAATCTGAAAGGATTATGAGAATTGAATTATGATAATTTGGATAAAGAGGGTTTCAAATACATTACGGGCAGATTATTTGAACAACTGATTAATAACAGATAAAGATTAACTATTAAAAAGCTAAAATCGATGAACCGGGCAAATATATTTGTGAATGTATTTTTTCCATAGTCTCAACAAGCGGGGCAACCCGTTATGATATTATCCATTTAAGGGATAGTATCGGTGGTTATTCTTATTTTAAAAGCAGCATTTTTTTTGTTTGGACAAAATTTCCTGCTTGTCCATCAATAGGTGTAGCTTGTAACCTATAAAAATAAATACCGCTTGCAATCTGACTATCTCTCGACTTCTGACCTCCCATGCCAGGAAACCTAACACTATACTTTCCGGCAACTTGTTCTTTATCAATCAATGTTTCCACTAAATTACCGAGAATATCATAAACTATTAGTGTAACATAACTGTTTGCTGATAGCTGATAGCTGATAGTTGTTGAAGGATTAAATGGGTTGGGATAATTTTGACTAAGCGAATAATCTTTAAAAGTCTGAGTTGCCGTAATTTCAAGAACATTGCTGTAAATATAATTACCGTTATAGTCGGTTTGTTTTAACCGGTATTTATATTGACTCCCGTCATTTACTAATTTATCCACAAAACTGTAGTTTTGAGGTACGCTACTGTTATCCGCTCCCTTAATAAAACCAATGGTCCTCCAAACCCCCCGAATGAGGGCTTCAGAAGCCCTTTGACCTCCAATCTCTGCTCTCTGAACCTCAAACCCATAATTATTAATTTCCGTAGCAGTCTGCCACTTAAGCATAATCCCGCCGTCTTCATTTGATGCATTAAATGTAGTAAGTTCTACAGGCATAGCGGTATCTATAAAAGTAAAATTGTCGAAATTATAATCGGTGAGTTGTGTACTGGTAGGAGGAGATATTTTTATTACAATCTTGTTAACGTTCTTGTAATTTAAATTCAGAGGTTGCCATGAATATATGCCTGTAAACGATTTTGTATATAATTTGGTATTACCATCCCAGCCTTCTATTACCAGTGTATCTGTGCTTGTTTGGCTAACCTGGTAAGCATCGACACTTTTAAATTCCTCTAATGCATTAAACTTATTTGTAATTGTTATTATGTCAGTACCGGCATCCTGAAATACATAATAAAGACTGTTACTGTTCACATTGAAGTTATAACCGTAATTGGTAAAAAAATTTATTTTGCTTGAAAAGGTATAATTATCTGACGAAAAATTAGAAGGTAAAACCTGATCGTTGCTCCATCCCTGGTTATCGAAGGTAATAATATTTTGTCCAAGAATTTGGATTGCCGATAAAATGAAAAAAATTAAAAAATTAGCTGCACCGACAAATTTCATTTATTCTTATTTCACGCTGTAAACATACTCATAGCTCACCGAATTTAATTAAACTTAATCGTCATCTATACCGTATGGCTACTTAAAAATTAAAATTTATGTTTTTACTTTTGCCAACTAGGGAGAAGACCTAAAGGTTTTTCAGAGAAATATCTGAAGGATGGTTTTAGATCTTTTTCAATCCTCGTTTTTGCCTTGCAACCAATATTTATGCCATTTAATGCCTTATGAAAATGAATAAAGAAAAATAGTTTGTACTTATTGTTATTATTCTTTACTAAAAAAAATTACGCCTTTTATCTTGTTTAATTTATTCGTGCAAAAATTACTATGTACGATTCTATAACTTTTGAGTTAAAAAAGAATTATGGTATTGTTATTTTCAAATGTTTCTTTTAAATGAACACTTGTTAGTTAATTGCTACATGTATAATGTTACTTGTAACTTCAATGATTAATTGAAGAATAAAAAAATTTAAACCATCTTTTACACGATGTTTGTTGTTTTTATAGTAATTCATATATAATTATCTCCGAAAAATATGCACACAAAACGTAATTATTTCGCATTACCGGAATGAACCGGTTATTATTTTACAGAAGTATGAGGCAGATAGAAAAAGTTCGACTTAGACTTCATGTCTTTTATACAGGAAAGGTAATAGTATTAATATAGAAAAAATAAAAAACATTCACAAAATAATAATTGTTCTCGACAATTCACACAAATAGGCATGGTTCGCTTACTCATTAAATTCTCCCTATTCCTTCTTTCATTGGATGTCGGCTCCCTGTGTTAAAAATTCAATCTTTGCAAAATTTTATTCAAAATTAGATTTTACAATTAACCTAAAAATATTATCTTTGTTAATTAAAATATAAATAATAATATTCAGCCTGGAGAGGTGGGTGAGTGGCTGAAACCAACGGTTTGCTAAACCGTCATAGGGGCTTAAACCTCTATCCCGGGTTCGAATCCCGGCCTCTCCGCTCTACTTTTACTAACCTTGATAATAGCGAATATTAGCTGTTTTCAAGGTTTTTCTTTTTAATGCAGCATTGAATTATATCCTCTTCGAAGGTAGTGATGTTTTTTCGGCAATTCCAGAAAATAATTAATTTAAAATATGAATGAATTTTTGAACTTAGACCATGTAATATATAGATATGATTATTACAAAGTATAGACACCGAAATATCCTTTGAAAATACTAGAAGGCATGTTAAAGCAACAATTTAAAGAAGATATAGGCATGTTATTGGAATGGTCAGGTTGCGAGAAAAACAAAAGAATTAAATATTCAAAAAGATCACATACAACTGTTGAGATGTTAAATAAAGTGATATAAGAGTTAGACAAAGTACCCTACTGACAATGTAAAATATCCGGAGCTAAATTTTAATTCAATTCTATCAATGGTTATATATAAATAGGGGGCTTCAAAACGTTATACAAAGGAGTCTCTTTAATGACCAGCTATTTATACCCGGTATCGCCTGTGTGGACTGGCAAAAAAAAGACCCGGGGGCTCGATACTTTTTTTAAGTTTTCGTTGGAAAATATGAGACTGAAATTTTTCAAAAATTAGAAAATCATACCTCTATAGGAAAAATGGATGTGGAAAGATTATGATCTTTTCCTTATGATAAAACTGTTTACTGTCAAATGACAATGTATTCCATTTTTACTTTCAAATTTCAAATATAAAAATTAAATACTTATTCATAGTTTAATGATAATCCTCTGTCCTTGCAATAGGACAATATAGTTGAACTCATAAAAGCGATTAGCATTTAATATTAAAATAAAAAGAACAAACGCTTGTATGGAGTATAGAAGAATACAATATATTTGTAAAGAATTTACAAATATAAGCGGAATGGAAGCATGTTGAGAATCCTACAGAGCCAAGACGGTCCATATAACCGGCAAATTTATTGAGTGAAAGTTTCATATCTCTCACAAGTGGCTATATATAAAGTGAATACAGTTCCCGAATTTGATTATTCTCTATTACTAAATTTATACCTATGATCCTTGTAATTTTAAAAAAATATTTTGTATTTTGAAAAAGTTAAATATTTTTCTTGACATTGTTATCGAAATTTATTAAGATTAATGCAAACGTTTGTGCAAATAATAAAAAATTTATGATATAATCTTTACAATTTAAATGACCAAAACTCTTAATGACATAGCAAAAGCTGCTGGTGTTTCTGTATCTACGGTTTCTCGTGTTGTTAATAATAAAACTGAAAAATACAGAATTAGTAACAAAACTAAGAAGTTGGTTATTGAAACCGCAAAAAAATTAAACTACCGACCAAACGAGTTAGCAAGAGGATTACGACTAAAAAAGACGCACACAATAGGATTAATAGTTCCCGATATTGCAAATCCTTTCTTTTCTCAAGTTACAAGAATAATTCAAACTAAAGCCTATCAATTAGGCTACAGTTTAATTGTATGTAATACAGACGAGAACGTTGAAACTGAAATAGCACAAATTGAATTATTAAGAAGTAAGGGGATAGACGGTTTTATTTTAATGCCTGTTGGATCAGATTCTGATCATATTAAAAAATTACTTAACAGTAATTTCCCGATTGTATTATTGGATAGATGTTTTGATGAACTAAGGACAAATTCTGTTGTTGTAGATAATTATAAAGCAGCCTATAATGCAACGGAATATTTATTGAAAAACGGACATAGAAAAATTGCTATAATTCAAGGTATCCCAAGGACTTATACAAGTAATGCACGCTTAAATGGATATCTGGATGCCCTAAAAAGTTTTAATGTAAAAATAGATGAACAGTACATAGTAGGCAAAGATTTTAGACGTGAAAACGGATATATCGAAACTAAATTACTCCTTAATTTGGAAAAACCTCCTACGGCTATTTTTACGACAAGTGATTTAATCACTCTTGGTGCTTTACAGGCTATTTTTGAAGAAAGAAATTTAATACCTAATGATATATCTATAGTTTCATTTGATGATATTGATTTCGGTCCTTATTTAATATCTCCGTTAACAGCAGTATCTCAACCAAAAGAAATGATGGGTGAGATGGCTGTAAAATTATTATTGGAAGATATCAAGTTAAAAGGCAAGAGCGAAAAGAAAAGAATAGTTCTGCCGGCCGAATTAATAGTGAGAAAATCTGTTAGGATGTTAAATAAAGATGAAGAATTATTATCTGTAGTTCCCTAATATTATTGCTAACATAATCCTGGAATTAATTGAAATAATATAAAATTTATATTTACTCCTTTTATTTGAGTTGTCGATTTTTATTTTCAATAATTGCACAATCGTTTGCATAATTTTGCGGAATTACTTCAAAATAATTTCAATTGAGATTTCTTAATGTGTAAGGTTCCAATAAACTTATATACACAATGTTATTATTTAATAGAATTAAAAAAAATAAGTAATCAGTAATAAAAAATTAAATAAAATATTTAAGAGCAAACCTTGAAAAAAATATTAATATATGCTGTCATTATTATAATTGCTGCTTTCATTTCTTTAACTACTTTAAGTTGCAGCAATAATAAACAGAATAATAATAAAAGACAGGTAACAATTACATTTTGGCATAGTTTCGTATCTTCAACAATTCCTGCATTAAATAAATTAATTGCACAATTTGAAAAGATTCATCCGGGTATAAAAATACAAGCTGAATATATTCCAAGCGGCGATGCATTAATACAAAAATTAATAACTGCTGTTAAAAGCAATACTGCTCCGGATATTTCTTGGCTGCATTCGGATTTTATGGAAGATCTGGTAGAAGCTCATGCAATTTATAAAATGAACCATTTTATAAAAGGTCCTAATGGTATTCCTGAATCGGATTTGCAAGACATATATCCCGCACTTATGCGATATGCTTCATGGCATGATACACTTTATAGTATGCCTATGGAAGCAACAGACCTTGCTTTACTATATAATAAAGATATGTTTAGAAAAGCCGGACTGGATCCGAATCATCCTCCGCAAACTTGGGATGAGCTATATAATGACGCTAAAAAACTTACTATTGATAAAGGCAGTAACGGTAATTATAACCAGGTGGGTTTCTTTTTACCGATATATCCTGCTGCCGGACCAAGAGGCGCTTACATGGTTTGGCAATGGATGCCCTTTTTATGGCAGGGTGGAGGGTATATGATTAATCCTCAACAAACGAAAGTTTTGTTCAATAGCCAGGCCGGAGTACAGGCATTAACACTTTGGAAAAAGATTTATGTCGAACTTCATCTTTCTACCTTCACAGCGGACTACGATGTTGCATTTGTTTCAAAACATCTTGCCATGGCAATGGATGGCCCTTGGACCTTGCCTCGCTATAGAAATTTATTAAAAGGCATTGATTGGGCATATGCACCGCTTCCGGCAGGACCTAAAAAAAGAGCTACTGTTGTTGGCGGTGAATACCTGGCAATTTTTAAACAATGTCAACATCCCGATTCGGCATGGACATTTATAAAATGGATTATTAACCCTGAAACACAGGCAACCTGGGCAATGAACTCCGGTTATCTGCCTATTAGAAGGGCAGTATTAAAAATCCCCAGGTTTCAGGAATACTTAAAGAATCATCCTAACTTTAGAGTTTTTGTTGAGCAGATGGAAAATTCACAAGCTCAAAGGTCTATAGATTACGGAGGTATGGAGGTTACCAGGGATCTGGCTGAGGCAATAGAAAGTGCAACGGTGGGCAACCAGGATCCCAAAAAAGCTTTAGACGCTGCTGCAGTAAAAGCTGATAAAGATTTAAAAGATGCAAGGAACGGAACAAACAATTAAATTGAAAATACTATATGTGGAGAAGATATTTCTAAATGAATAATGGTGTCCGTAAATATAGGAAGGGTGAAGGATTAACAGCTTTGATGTTTCTTTCGCCTACATTAATCATTTTTTGTTCATTCATATTGTTCCCTGTATTATTTGCATTCTATCTAAGTTTTAATAAATGGAATATGTTCGGAGGCTCGAATGAATTCGTAGGCCTTGCTAATTATATCCGCTTATTTAAGAGTGCCGATTTTTGGAATGTTTTGAAGAATACACTATACTATACTTTGGGAACTATTCCGCTAAATATGGGCTTTTCACTTTTAATTGCATATTGGCTTAATAAAAAAATAATCGGAAAGAAATTTCTTCGAACATTGTTCTTTGCTCCAGTTGTCATATCACCTGTTGCAGCTGCTGTAATTTGGCGGTGGCTTTACGATCCGAATTTTGGCTTGGTAAACTATTTTTTGAGCTTCTTAGGAATTGATGCAATTAACTGGTTGAATAATCCTGCCTCTGCAATGATTGCATTAATAATAATGGGAGTATGGAAAACATTCGGTATAAATATGGTATTATTTTCAGCAGGTCTGCAGGCAATACCGGAAAATTATTATGAAGCAGCACAAATAGACGGAGCCGGTCCCTGGGCAAAATTCTGGAACATTACCTTGCCTATGTTAAGTCCGACAACATTTTTTATTATGGTGATGTCGATGATTAGTTCCTTCCAGGTTTTCGATCTTGTATATGTGTTAACATCCGGTGGGCCGTTGGGCTCTACAAAAGTGCTTGTCTTTTACATTTATGAATATGCATTTAAGTATTTTCAGATGGGTTATGCTTCGGCAGCTTCATATGTATTATTTGCCATATTATTCATTCTTACAATGGCACAGGTTAAATATATGAAAACAAAGGTATACACTGCCATATGAAAAAGAGTGAATCAAAAAAAATGGTTAAGACTGTTAAAATATCCAAAAGTGTGATATTGCATGTCGTAATGTATACATTGGCAATTATTACCTTTATGCCGTTCTTATGGATGATATTAACATCGGTAAAAAATATAAACGAAATTTTTGTTTATCCGCCCAAATGGATTCCCGCAAAATTTCATTTTGAAAATTATATAAATGCATTTAAGGCTGCCCCATTCGGTAGATATTATTTAAATAGCATATTTGTAGCAACGGCAGTTACTTTAGGTCAATTGGTTACTTGTTCGATGGCTGCATATGCTTTTGCAAGATTGAAGTTCTGGGGAAGGGATGTATTGTTTTACATTTTTCTGGCAACATTAATGATTCCCTACAATGTTACAATGATTCCTAGCTTTATGGTTCTATACTGGTTAGGCTGGATAAATACCTATCAGGCATTAATTGTACCCGGACTTGCTTCTGCTTTTGGTGTGTTTCTTTTACGGCAATTTTTCATGACAATTCCTAAAGAACTTGAAGAAGCAGCATACATAGATGGTGCAAGCAGATGGACTATTTTAAGAAAGATAATTGCACCTCTTTCAAAACCGGCATTAGCCACACTAGCAATTTTTACTTTTATGGGAGTCTTTAACGATTTCATTTGGGCTTTAATAGTTATTAACTCCGAAGATATGAGGACAGTTCAGCTTGGTTTGGCAGTATTTAGGGATAGGTATCTGACACAATGGGATCTTTTAATGGCAGGTTCGGTAACTGCTGTTCTGCCTATACTTATTGTATTCTTTTTTGCCCAGAAATATTTTATCAAAGGAATCGCACTTAGCGGACTAAAAGACTAATTATGATACGATGAAATTTTTAACGACGATATTATTTATATGTTTTTTTATTGGAAATAGTTATAAAGTACAAGCACAGGATATACCGGCAACAAGTACAGGAAAGATTAAATTTTATGTTGATCATGCAGCTTTTAGAGGTTCTAATGAAAACAAAACCGATGAGGAGTTTTATTTAATGCTTTATGCAGATCAAATTAAACAAGTGAAACTTGATAGTAATAAGTTCGGTGAGTTTTCCGTAAATGTAAATATAAAAGATTCTACCGGAACAAACGTTTTGAAAAAAAAATGGATAACTAAGGCAAAAATTTCAGATTTAAGTATGAGCATTAAGGACTTTGCAATTTATGATAAATGGAACAGTGAGCTACATCCCGGTCATTATAAGGTTTTTGTAAAAGTGAACGACAAAAACAGAACAAGTTCGGGAGAAGTGAAATTTAGATTAAACATTCCTTATATCCCAAATAAAAATTTTTCCAGCAGTGAATTGGAATTTGTTTCAAACGTATCAAACAATATTAG
>JBJKQP010000141.1:0-11496 GCA_046705105.1 Ignavibacteriaceae bacterium
GATAAACTAATGATTGGGGTAAGTATTTGGAAATTAATACTTCGAAGCATGCATCAATAAGATTTGCTTTGCTTACGTTAAGAGCAGTATAGTGAAGGCCTGCAAAAGAATAATGAAGATCATCCTCCCCGATTGCACTGGACCTAACCGACAACATTACTTCCCCGTGCTTTTGAGATAGATACTCATAATTTTCGAATATTATTTTTTCTACAAGCTGCGGTATCGGCGAAGCAATGATAAGTGCCTGTATTACCTGGCTTACCTGCTGAACATTTGCATTATCGTTAAAATCTATGGATGAAATTGCTTTATCAATTTGTAAAAATAAATCTCCCTGGGATAAAAAGTCTTTAAAGAACCTGGAAGTAATACAAAATCCGTCCGGTATTGGTATTAAAAGTTTATTATGAACTTCGCAAAGGCGGCTCATTTTTCCGCCGACCTCACGTGCATTTTTCAGGGTAATTTCATCCACTCCGTAAGCATATGGTTTATTAATAAGAGTTTCTTCGGATTCCATCTTATCGCAATCCGTGCAATCGGTTTTATCGCACTCCCATCTTATAGAACAATAAGAACCCGGAGCCATAATTTCGTTACACTTTTCACTTATTTTAACTACCCGATTAGTAAGTGTTTTATATTTGCCTCCGCACATTTTAGAAAGGTGCCTGGTTACTTCCTGAGTGTTTGTTAAAATACCGGAATAGTAGCCGTATATTTCTCCCCTTGAAAACGGTTTGCCGGAAACAAGCAGTTCACTTAAATTACCCATTACTTTTAATGCCTCATCGTTGGAACGTAAGAGGCTTTGAAAGTGATACAGCTTTTCTTTAAATGTAATTGATTGATCTGTCTTTATCCTTTTTTTAAATATATTTTTAAACAATTTCATACTATTTGAATTTTCTAATAAAACTAAATATCAGATCCTTAAATTTAAAAAATTAGACTCGATATAAATTAAGAAAATCGGGAATAATAGTTGTCATTTGCAGTTCAATAGTATTGGGCCATTTTTATTACACTATAATTCGTGTAACAAGTGCTCTTATTTCTTCTGTGGTAAACGGTTTTAAAAGGAAGCCTTCGAAGTCATTTATATTTTCATTTATGGAGCTGTTGTTTCTGTTTGTACCGGAATGAATTCTAACCGGTGAAAAGCCGGATAGAATAATTACAGGAACTGAAGGATAAATATTTTTTATTCTTCTTAAAAGCTCAAAACCATTCATTCCCGGCAGAACAAGATCTATAAATACAAGATCAAATGTTTTGCTCCTTATTATTTTTAAACCGTCTACCGCAGTGCTGCATGTAGTAATAATAAAATTAAAATCATCATTATTAGTTAGAGCTTTCCTAATAGATTTTAGAATTATTTCTTCTCCGTCTATCGCCAATACTTTTATTAATTTCTGCATATTTTACTATACGGGCAATTTAATAAATATCGAGTTCCCGTTTTCATTTGAATTTATGTTTATTTTTCCTTTATGCATTTCAATTATATCTTTACAAACCGTAAGACTAATTGCTGTTTTTTCCCAAAGTTGGTCACTATGTGAGAAACTCTCCAACTGAACAGTATATTCCGGGTTAAATATTTTTTGAACAACATTAGCAGGTATTGCTTTTCCGGTGTCCGTAAAAATAATTTCAATTTCTTTTTCTTCATCCGAGTAGTTAGCTGATATGTTCAATATACCTCCGGTAGGCATACTTTCGGCCGAAGCTAGAAGCAAGTTTAAAAAAACCTGTTCCAAGAGACCGGGATCCGCAGAAATAACAGGAACTGTTTTGGATATTCTTTTTATAATTTGAATATTCTGAAAGTTTGAAAAAGTTCCGACAACACTAACAGCATGCGTTAATACTTTGTTTATTTCTACCGATTTAAAATCAGGCTTTTCCTGTTTTGTAAGGGATAAAATATTTCTAATGCTTTCTCTTATTTTCAGCGCTTCTTGTAAAATTGTTTCGCAGTCGTTTTTAACAACATCATTGTTATACATACTTTTTATCAAACTTTCGCTGTAAACAATTATACCGGTTAAAGGATTGTTTATTTCATTTGCAATTTCATCCGCAAGCTTTCCAACGGAAGCAAGTTTTTCCGATTCGATTAATTGAGTTTGCTTGGAAACAAGCTGTTTCTGCATCTTGTTAAACGATTCGGAAAGGAGTCTTAGTTCCGCTTTACCCGGCGGAATTTCGTGTTTAAAATCTCCCTGTGCAACTCTTAATGTTCCGTCTACTAAATTATTTACAGGCTTGCCTATAAAATAGCGGATTGTAAAATATGTTATTATTGAAGCAAGTAATGCGAAAAAAACTGTAAGAGCAATTAGCTGCTCCCGTGTTTTATCCAGACCGGCAATTACTTCTTTTATGGAAACTTCAATTTCAATAAATCCTAATATTGTTTGAGAAGAATCGTGTACCGAAAATGAAGCATTTTCGGATTTAAATTTTTTATTCCGAATTAAGTTCTGTTCATCTGCACCTACATGGCAATTCCCGTTGTAGCAGCTTGGTGCATTATAAATCGGCAACGAATTAAAAATTAATTTTTTTGAATTATCTATCCGGAAATGCTCATAATTTTTATTTTTATAATTTGTAAAGTTTACAGTGTTGTTTTTTTTACGATGACAGCTTACGCATAACCGGTCTTTTTGCGAAATATTTTTATCTATTTCGGAAGGCCTGGAAGAGAATTTAACAACGCCTTTGTGATTTATAATCATAACAGATTTAATACCGCCGTTACCAACTATATTATTAACCGCCAAAGATATTTCATCACGCCTGTTCTTTAGCATACTTACTCGTAAAATTTTTTCTATTGTTTGGGCAAGCTGCTCCGTATTATTAGAAATGGAAACTATCGAATCTTCCTTTTGCTTAATAAGGCTGTAAGTAGAAAATGCCCCCATTGTAATAAGAATAATTATTCCGAGTAATATGGAAATTCTTGTGGATATACTTATATATTTTAATTTTTGAAACAGCTTCAATCTTTTCCCGAACCTTTATATTTAATAATTATAAGTTATAAATACATATTAATTTATTCCAATCAAATTAATTTTTTTCTATTTGCCGTTCTTATTTATCCGGCTTTTTTAGATTTACCCATGCAGATAATCATGCAAAAACTAGTTTGATTAGTTCTTGAAAAGTTTAGTCCTAATGCATGCAGCATAGTCATTCATTGTGGGAAATTTTGGAAACACTCATCCCGAAATATTTTAAGATAAGGTCAGTTCCAAAAGCCATAATGGAGCCCAATGCTGCCATTACAAAAGTTACAACAACTGCGTATAATACTCTGTCGTTGTTATACATTTCCGCAATCCAAAGGTTTACTCCGCTAAGGTCTTTTGTATCTATTTTTTTATTCAATGCTGTTTCTTGTTTCCCGCTGCCCTCTACGCCGGCATAAGAAATATTGTATGCACAGCCAAATACAAAACAGAATAAAAGCAGCGCAATTATTTTTTTTGTTGACATGATTTTTCCTCGAACTTATTTTAAATTTTTACTAATAGAATTAAAATTAAATTTGCATTCGTTTTTCTTTGTGTGCCTCTATAAATAATTTTGTGCAAATAACCAGGGTCATAAATACGGAGGCTCCGATTACAAGAACACCGGCTAAATCGGAATATACCGGAATATTAGTCATCTTATAAACTTGTTCTATTACTACGGAAATACCTGCAAAAGTGATCATTATGGCAAATAAAAGCCTTATGCCGTATCCGCGGATATATTTTACCGCAGTTACACCTAGTTGAGCGCCGATAGATGCACCTAATAACATAAAAACAGCCGCTACAATTTCTACACGTCCTTTGAGTGCATAAGTAAGGCAGCCATACCCCCCTGTAAATAGTACGCTCATTAAATCAGTTCCGACTGCAATTGCAGTAGGGCAGCCAATTAGATAAACCAGAGCGGGCATCCTTATAAAACCTCCGCCTACTCCCATAAAGCCGGATAAGAATCCCGTAATGAAAAAGATAAAAAGCACAATCCATATAGAAACAGATTCTATCCCGGAAGTAGGAAAAGAAACCATCGGCGGAATTTTAATTTTATGAAGCCTTACGGCCAAAGGAATTTTTTTCTTCTTTACTTTCCCGGATTTCTGTTTATTTCCGCTTGAGGGGACATCTACTTGCGACGGTCTTACAATAAAATAATCGTACATCATAAAAGAGGCTAAGCTTAATAGAAGTACGATATAACTCCACCTGACAATTGATCCGACATTTCCTAATTTTTCAAGTACCATAATTATTTGTGAACCGGCTTCCACTCCGAGTACGGATGCTACAATTGAAATCAATCCTAGCTTCCAATCAACATTCCCCATTTTACTATGCTTCTTTGTAGCTACAATGGATTTACCGAAAATATGCGCCAGGTCGGTTCCAATGGCATAAGACATATGAAAACCGAAAATGTTTAACGCAGGAGTAACAATCCATGCTCCCCCCACACCAAAAAATCCGCCGAGAACTCCAACGCAAAATCCGATAAGAATTAAAAGTAAAACGTTGAATTCTATTCCGGCAACCGGTAATGTAATATTAAATATGTCCATATATTTTATTCCCTTATTAAGAGAAAATTAATTTATATTATGAACCTTTTGCTTCTTTTCTTGACTCTAAAATTAGTCTCGTAATAATTATAAAAGTCATGGATACAGCCGTTCCCATTAAAACAATGCCGGCAATAGATTGATAAAAAGGAATATTAGAAACTTTATAAATTTGTTCCAGGGCTACGGAACAGCCTGCAAATACAATCATAATTGCAAATAAAAGCCTTATTCCGTAACCCTTAATATATTTAACTGCCGTTGCTCCCAATTGTGCGCCTATTGAAGCACCGATAAGCATAATAAAGGCAGCAATAAATTCTACACGGCCTTTCACCGCATAAGTAAAGCAGCCGTATGCACCGGCAAAAAGAATGCTCATTAAATCCGTACCAACAGCTATTACGGTAGGTACTCCAATTAAATAAACCAATGCAGGCATTCTAATAAAGCCACCGCCCACACCTAAAAATCCCGATAGAAAACCTGTAAATAAAAAGACCAGTAATACTATCCATAACGAAACCGATTTTATACCGGAAGCAGGGAAAGAAATCATCGGAGGAATATTAATTTTATGAAGCCGTTCGGCAACTTTAATTTTCCCTTTATTAGGTTGTTTTTCATTATCTATTTTTTTCTGGCCGGTATTTTTAGGATTTGATACAAAATAATCATAAAACATTAAAGAGCTTAATCCGAACATTAGGACAAGATAACACCAGCGGACTATGGATCCTATATCCCCTAATTTTTCCAGAATTAGTACAACCTGTGAGCCGGCTTCAAGTCCGATTATAGAAACTACTATGGATATAGTACCGAGCTTCCAGTCTATGTTCCCCATCTTTTGATGCTTTTTAACGGCACCGATTGATTGGCCGAAGATGTTGGCTAAGTCGGTTCCTATAGCATAAGCCATATGGAATCCGAAAATATTTAAAGCAGGTGTAACTATCCAGCCGCCGCCGACACCAAAGAAACCGCCGAGGACACCAACGCAAAATCCGATCAGAATTAATAAAAGAAAATTGAACTCGATTCCGGCTACAGGTAAATAGATATTAAATATGTCCATAGTTTTACTTTATTTTGTTAATAAAAACCTTATATACTTTTTCTCTCTTTTCTTGATTCGATTATTAGCCTGCTTATAATTACAACACACATAGTCAAAGCAGTTCCTATCAAAACTATACCTGCAAGAGATTGGAAAAATTGTTTCATTGTAATTTTATAAAATTGTTCCGTAGCTACGGATAGTGCGGCAAAAACAATCATAATGGAAAACAGCAGCCTTATTCCGTAACCCTTTACATATTTAATTGCGGTAGAGCCTATTTGCGCACCTATTGAAGCGCCTATCAGCATAATAAAAGCAGCGATAATTTCTACGCGTCCTTTCATTGCATAAGTAAAGCATCCGTAAGCACCGCTGAAAAGTACCGTAATTAAACTGGTTCCTACGGCAACAGCGGTTGGGAGCCCTATTAAATAAACCAAAGCAGGCATTATAATAAAACCTCCGCCAACACCTAAAAAGCCCGAAAGGAAACCGGTGAATAAAAAGATCAAAAAGATGATCCATATGGAAACACTGTCTATTTCCGATGCGGGAAAAGAAATCATCGGCGGCATGTTTATCTTATGTAATCTTTCGGAAATTTTACTTCGCTCGTTTCTTATCTTACTTCCCGGAGTATTTTTAAGCTCCTGTTCCATTCTTGCCAGTTGTTTCGGATGAATGACGAAATAATCGTACAACATATATATGCCGAGTACGGAAAGGAGAAACATATAACACCATCTTACAATAATTCCTACATCGCCGGCTTTTTCCATGGCAATAATAACTTCGGAGCCGATTTCCAATCCTATGATAGAAGTAACTATAGAAATAAGTCCAAGCTTCCAATCAATGTTTCCCATCTTCTGGTGCTTTTTAACTGCGCCGATAGATTGCCCGAAAATATTGGAAAGATCGGTTCCTATTGCAAATGCCATGTGGAATCCGAAAATGTTTAAAGCAGGCGTAACTATCCAGCCGCCGCCGACACCGAAAAATCCTCCCAGTACTCCAACACAAAATCCAATAATGATTAATAATAAAACATTAAACTCTATTCCTGCTACCGGTAAGTATATATTGAATATATCCATGTTCTCCCGTTTATTTTTTCTTAATGGTTATATTAAAATTGTTTTTCTTTTCCAGCTTCTATTAAAAGTTTACCTATAATTATAACAGCCATAGTTAATGCAGAACCCATTAAAACAATGCCAGCAAGCATTTGGAAAAACTGCTTCATTGTTAGTTTATAAATTTGCTCGGTACCTACGGAGAATGCAGCAAAAATTATCATAATAGCAAATAGCAGTCTTATGCCGTAGCCTTTTACATATTTAACTGCGGTGGAGCCAATCTGTGCTCCAACCGATGCACCTAAAAGCATAATAAAAGCTGCAACTAATTCTACGCGTCCTTTTAAAGCGTAAGTTAAACATCCGTATGCGCCGCTAAAAAGTACGGTTATTAAACTTGTGCCAACTGCAATGGTTGTAGGCAGCCCAATCAAATAAACTAAAACAGGAACAATAATAAATCCGCCGCCTACTCCTAAAAAACCAGACATAAAACCTGTAAATAAAAAAATCAGAAAAATAATCCAGATTGAAACGCCTTCAATTCCCGATACGGGAAAAGAAATCATTGGCGGCAGATTTATATTATGAAGTTTCTCTGCATATTTACTCCGTACAACTTTTGCTTTACTACCGGGAACTCTTTTCTTTTCCGCTTCCATTAATTTCAATAGTTTGGGGTATAATACGAAGTAATCGTAAAACATATAACATCCTAAGGCGGAAAGAAAAAACATATAACACCATCTGACAATCACACCAACTTCACCCAGCTTTTCAAGCTCCATTATTATATCAGAACCAATCTCTAAACCTATAATAGAAGTAAAAATGGAAATAAGACCCAGCTTCCAATCTATGTTGCCCATTTTGTTATGCTTCATTGCGGCGCCAATGGACTGCCCGAATATTGTAGAGAATCCGGTTCCGATTGCAAAGTCCATATGAAAGTTAAATATGTTTAACGCCGGGGTAATCATCCATCCTCCGCCGACTCCAAAGAAACCGCCGAGAACACCTACACAAAAACCGATAAGAATTAATAATAGAATATTAAACTCAATTCCCGCTACCGGTAAATAAATATTGAAGATGTTCATAGTTCCCTTTTAAATTAAATAACCATTAAAGGTTTTTAAAGTTAACCGGCATGTTCTTTTTTAAATTCACTTACAAGTTTAACAATAATTATTATTGTCATAGAAAGTGCTGTCCCGACAATTATTATTCCCGAGGAATCTTCAAAAAGCGATTTTAATGTCATCTTGTATAACTGTTCGGATATAACGGAAAAACTAGTGAAGACTATCATTATAGCGAAAAGCAATCTAATTCCATAACCTTTAATATATTTAACTGCAGTAGCACCAATTTGCGCTCCAATGGCTGCACCGACCAGCATAATAAGAGCAGCATAAATTTCTACTCTTCCGTCCAGGGCGTAAGTAAAGCAGCCGAAGCCTGCAGTAGCAAGTACTGTAATTAACGATGTTCCAACGGCCAGTACCGTAGGAAGACCCATTAAATATACCAATGTAGGCAATATAATAAATCCGCCGCCGATACCTAGAATACCGGAAAGAAACCCGGTGAACAAAAAGATAGTTACAACTACCCAAAGAGATACTCTCTCGATATGCGACTTAGGGAAAGAAATCATCGGAGGTATATTTATGTTGTGAAGTTTGCAGGCTATACCGTTTAGCTGAGATTGGTTATTTGTACCTTGCTTGTTTGATTTTTGCCCTTCATCAAACCGCTGTAATTGTTTTTTATGAAGGACAAAATAATCATAGAACATAAATGCACCAAGCCCTGCAAGGAATACAACATAACACCATCTTATTATTGTACCTACCTCACCGGCTTTTTCCAGGTCAATTACCACAATTGAACCGGCTTCAAAACCCATAAGCGAAGTAATGATGGATATAAACCCCAGCTTCCAATCTACGTTGCCCATTTTCTGATGTTTTTTTATTGCACCAAGAGATTGCCCGAAAATATCGGAAAGGCCTGTTCCTATTGCGAACGCCATGTGGAAGCCGAATATATTTAATGCGGGAGTAATCATCCAGCCGCCGCCGACTCCGAAAAATCCTCCGATTACTCCCACACAAAATCCTAAAAGAATTAATAACAGAACGTTAAACTCAATTCCGGCGACAGGTAAATAGATGTGAAAAATTGACATATTTTAACCTGCATTTTCAGTTAAATTGTTAATTCCAAATTTCTTTTTTTCTCTTTTCTAGACTCTATAACAAGCTTACCTAAAATTATCGAAGTCATTATTATTGCTGTTCCGATCAAAATAATTTCCGAAACGGTTTGAAAGAATATTCTTCCGGACATCTTATAAATTTGTTCTGTTATTACAGATAAGCCCGCAAAGGCTATCATAATTGCAAACAGCAGCCTTATTCCGTATCCTTTAATATACTTAACCGCAGTTGCACCTATCTGGGCTCCTACAGAAGCACCCACGAGTAAAACAAGTGCTGCAATTATTTCTACGCGTCCGTTTATAGCATAAATAAAACATCCGAATGCCGAACTAAACAGTACGGTAATTAGTGTTGTGCCAACGGCTATAATTGTGGGTAAACCGATTATATAAACTAGAGTAGGCATAATAATAAAACCACCGCCTATACCTAAAAGACCCGAGAAAAAACCGGTGAATAAAAAAATTATAATTATTACCCAAAGAGAAACAGATTCAATTTGTGAAGCAGGAAAAGAAATTAAAGGTGGAATTTTTATTTGATAAAGTCTTTCTGCTATTTTATTCCGGTATTCCTGATTATTGTTATTAAGATTTTCTACGGAATCATTATTGTTTTGTAGATGTTTTTTTTGAAGGACAAAGTAATCGTAAAACATAAAACCTCCCAGCCCCGCAAGAAATACTACGTAGCACCACCTAATAATTAATCCCGCATTGCCGGTCTTTTCCAGAGCAAGTACTACAGAGGAACCGGTTTCGAAACCGATTATGGAAACCACAACTGAAATTAAACCTAATTTCCAATCTATATTGCCCATCTTATGGTGTTTTCTTAATGCACCTAGTGATTGACCGAATATATTGGAAAGGCAGGTCCCTATTGCATAAGCCATAGGAAATCCGAAAATGTTTAAAGCTGGAGTAACAAACCAACCTCCGCCTTCTCCAAAAAAGCCTGCAATCACTCCAACGCAAAATCCAATTATAATTAATAAAAGAACATTAAAATGAATTCCGACAACAGGTAAATAAATGTTTAGTATCTTCATAATTACTCAAGAAAAAGAATAGCATATTAACCGGCTATAATAATTCATCTATCAAACTGCGGCTTTTTTCGAACCATGAAATTTCATTTCTTAAAGAAACCGTAGGACTAATCATAATTATAACAGGAGGATGAAAATTATTCTTCTTAAATTCGGAGGCAATTGCATCCAGTTTTGCGGTAATGGTTCTTTGCATTGGAAGCGTTCCGTTTTCTATAACTGCCGCAGGCATTGCCGGATTCATTCCGTGTTTTATAAGCTCGCTGCAAATCCTTTCTATCCTGGAAGCCCCCATGTAAATAATTAGGTTTGTATTCTTCAGCTTTGCTAATTTTTCCCATTCAACCTGTGTTTCCGGCTTGCCGGGGCATTCGTGCGCCGTTATAAGAACGCATTGCGTTATCAAGCCTCTGTGTGTCACCGGTATGCCGCTGTATATTGGTGCCGAAAGCCCGGAAGTAATACCCGGTATTATTTCGAATTCTATTCCTTCTTTTTTAAGTGCGGCAGCTTCCTCCGAACCTCTGCCGAAGACAAAAGGATTTCCTCCTTTTAGCCGGACTACCTTATATCCGAGCTTTGATTTATCTATTAAAATTTCTATTATCCTGTCCTGTTCAATTAAATGATGACCGGATTTTTTACCTACAAATATTTTTTCACAATCATTCTTGCAGTATGATAACAGATCGTTGTTTATTAATCTGTCGAAAACAACTACATCCGCTTGTTTTAATTTTTCCAAAGCTTTAAGTGTAATAAGCTCCGGATCACCCGGTCCCGCACCTACAATATATACTTTACCGTATTCCAAGTTCTTTCTTTCCTGTTTAATTATAAATGTTTCAGAACATTAACTATTAAAAATCCCGAAGCAGCAATGAATACAATTAGGAAGATTATTATTATTAAATCGGCAAGCGAATCTGTTCTGGCGGAATTTACCTGTTCCCTGGATAAGATATCGTTTACCATTGTTAAAGTCTTTCTGCCTATGTTTTTAAATTGATTATCGTAATTCGAAATTTCATCCTGAGTTAAAGCCTTTGTCCTTATTACATCAAAAAATTGATTATACGTTTCGGACATTTCAGTGTATTCTGTTTTTAAATTATTAATTTCAGAACCGCTTAAAGCTTCCATCCCAATTAATTCACCGAAATTCCTGTGAAAATCTTCTTTAGCTTTTTGCCAGCGTAAATATCTTTGCTGGGAATAGCCTCTTATTAAAATATTTTTTTCTTCTCTTCTTAATTGAAGTTCCGATTCTTTTAAGTTATGAACAACATCGGTTATCTTATTACTTTTTTCTATTTTTTGTGTTAGTATCCAGCCCAGTATTCCGCTGCAGATAATTAAAACTATTATTACTGAGAAAGTGATGAATATTTTTTTCTTTAATATTTTCGGTTCGCTCATAGTAGTTCCCCGGAAAGTTTTTATTATTAATTAAATTC
>JBJKQP010000142.1:0-5144 GCA_046705105.1 Ignavibacteriaceae bacterium
TAATTAAAAAATTTACTTGACAATTACTTTTAAAATCCCCAAATTAATAATCGATAAAGTTATCGTTTACTTAATCGTTTACTTTTATCAATTAAAATGAAGGGAAACAAATTGGAGAAATTTTACATTATACCGGGCAATCTTATTACCTCTCTTGTTGAATTTTATTCCTCTGAATTAATTGAAACCTATGAAATAGGTTCTGCCGATTAGTCTTTTAGCTAGACACCGGTATAATGCACTTAATTATACATAGTACTCTTTAGGTATAAATATATACAGTTTAACAGCATAGCATATTTGTGTAGTGATCTTAATCTTTCACTTAATCTTGTACTTTAAAAAAATAAAAGATTGAGCACGAGAATATGAATAAAGATTTTCTGCTTAACATAAATTAAAAATTAAGTACATGGGAAGGAGGAAAAATGACTTGAGGAAAATTTTCAATTCATTCAACAGATAGTTGTCGATTCTTACCTCTAATCTGCTTTTAATTAATTTTTTATAGTGGAGCAAAAATGAGTATAAGTACAAATAAATTATTTTTGCCGGGTTTGCTTTTAATAATTTTCTGTGTCTTTTCAATTACTGAAGTATTTGCCCAGGGGAAAATCGTAGGGCATGTTAAAAGCCAGGCAACCGGCGAACCTTTAATAGGTGTGAATATTATTTTAAAAGGAACCAACATGGGGGCGGCTAGTGACCTAAACGGTGACTATGTAATTGTTAATGTTCCTGTCGGTTCATATTCTCTTCAAGCGTCTATGATTGGTTATGCAACAGTAGTAAAGACCAACGTCGTTATTTCATTAAATCAAATTTCAAAAGTTGATTTTGATCTTCAGGAAGCAACTATTCAAACCAAAGAAATTGTTGTTACCGCACCCAGGGATATTTTGCACAAGGATGTGGCCAGCAGCCAAATAGTGGTTAACGACCAGCAGATAAACAATACTGCAGGTATAAGGACATTAAAGGATTTTTTAAATACTCAGGCAGGAATAACAGATAATACTTACCTGGAAATTCGTGGCGGCGGTCCTTCGGAAACCGGTACTGTTATAAACGGTTTAACCTTTGTAAATGCAAGGGTTGGTGAGTCAAATGCTTTTATTCCTACAAGCGCTATTGAGCAGGTTTCTCTTAATGCAGGCGGTATGAGTGCGGAATACGGTCAATTCCGGTCGGGTTTAATTGATGTTACAACGAAGACAGGAACGATGGATGGGTATCATGGTTCTTTCAATTTTACGGAAAGCCCGGCGCATATAAAGAGATTCGGGCCATCACTGTTTGACCCCATGAACAATTATTTAAGGCCCCAATTAGATCCTTCAATTGCTTTTATAGGTGTAACTGCCGCCGAACAGCAAGGTATTATTTCATCTTACACTGCCCATCAGTTTGCCGGTGTCGATAAAAGCTTTAAGGGATGGGCAAATATTTCCGACAGAGATATCCCTACTATATGGAAACAGAGTTTAAAGACCGGGCAAAGCATAACACCGGTAGATATGTACTTATTGGATGCATGGTTGCATACCGTTGCCCCGGATTTTAATAAATTAAATTCTACTATTAGGGAACTGAATGCTAAAGGCATGAATGTCGGCAATGAAGTTACAGACCAGAATTTAATAAATTTATTTCAGAATCATGCAAATAAAGAAGGGCAAAATAGCGATTTTAACTTTGACGGAGGATTCGGTGGGCCCGTACCTTTCTTGAGCAAATCTTTGGGTAATGCAACGTTTTATTTGTCCAACATTACAAACAGAACTTCGTACATTCAACCGTTAGAATTAAACTATGATCTTCGCAGTTCAACACTTTTAACATTAAAATCAAATATTACAAGTTCGATGACATTAAAGCTAACCGGTTTATATGAATATCATAAGGGTATGAATCCTGCGCGTGCGGCAGACAGCGAACCGGCAACACTTTCTACTGCAAACGATATAAGACCCAACAATGTAGGTTATACATATATGGGGCTTGACAGGGGAGCGTTTATGCCGTCGAATAATATACCGCTTTATACTGATTACGGAAGCAATTACGGAAGCATTTACTACTGGTATAATACAATGCTTCAGCCATGGGTACAGAATAATTATTTAGGTGGTTTTGAACTTAGCCAGGCGCTGAGCTCATCTACCTATTATAGAATTACAGGCAGCTACCAGAGAACAAGGGATGATATAAATCCTAACCTGAGTAATGCAAGAAATGATGCGGTGCTTGGTTATGCAGGTCCTTTCCCGCTCACTGAAGTGCCTTATGGAAGGCAAATTCTTCCTTATAATTCGCCTTATGATACTGTTGCCGGCTGGATTTACGATGGATATTATTCTATGCCCGGTTTGGCAGAAAGGTTTGGCGAGAAAGGCGGAGTTTATTATGATAATTCATTAACACAGCAATTAAGACTAAGATTTGATTTCGGAAGCCAGATCAATAAAGAGCACTTTATTAAAGCAGGTATAGAGTACAATTACACAGGGCTTAATAATAACAGATGGTCATATTGGCCGTATCTGCAGGAAGTTCTACAGAGCGCGTACGAATATAATTTTAACGTCCATCCGTATAATATCGGTGCCTATGTTCAGGATCAAATAACTTTTGAAAATATGATAGCTACTATAGGAGTGAGGGCAGATTATTACAGCTTTGGCAATTTGCAATGGCCTACCGGTAACCTTTGGGATGCTTCAGCTTTTGGAGCTGCGGCTATTAATGACTGGATGCCCATAAATAGTACCCATACTGTTGATTATTACATCAATGAACTTAAAGCAGGGAGATCATTGGTATGGGATCATTGGAACTCGTTGAATGCACAATATGTCGCTCAGGGTAAGCAGCCTCTCCTTCAGCAAGTTGCTACACATCTGGTTTTCAGCCCGCGGTTCGGAATATCTTTTCCGATAAGTACCGACGCAAAATTCTATTTTAACTACGGTCAATTCAGAAGCATGCCGCCTCTTGCAGATATGCTTGCGTACGATTTCAGGTTTAACCCGCAAAAGGGTGGTGTTAGCGACCTAGGTAATCCTAATATAGCTCCTTCAAAAACCATACAATATGAATTAGGAGTTGATTATAGTTTTTCCAGCGAATATCTACTTCATATAGCAGGTTATTATAAAGATGTAACGGGCAATGTAAGGGCAATTACTTTAAATCCGGAAAGCTTCAATGCATACAGGTACAGAACCAACGATAGTTACAGAACAATCCAGGGAATAGAATTACAGGTTACAAAAAGTATCGGTAGATACTTAACAGGCTGGTTGAATTTACAATATACTTATAACAGCAGCGGAGCTACCGGTAAAACTGATATTTACCAGGACGGTACCTCAAATGCAACTACAGGATTTATATATGCCAATTCATCGAGGCCTTATGGTCTTCCGGCGATCAATGCCAATATTAACCTGAGAGCACCTGACGATTGGGGGCATTTGCTGGGTGGTTGGAGTCTAAGCATTATGCCAAGCTGGCGAGCAGGAGACAGGTTCACTTATAATGCTAATACCAATATTCAAGCTACTAATTATTTCTACTGGCCAAATTACTGGAATGTTGATCTGAAATTAAGCAAGACGTTTAATGTAGGATTCTTAAACGCTACAGCTTATTTGAACGTAAATAATCTCTTTAATACCAAAAC
The DNA here is from genome assembly GCA_046705105.1 of Ignavibacteriaceae bacterium. Lineage (GTDB taxonomy): Bacteria > Bacteroidota > Ignavibacteria > Ignavibacteriales > Ignavibacteriaceae > FEN-1297. The sequence goes on from JBJKQP010000142.1 coordinate 3,686, forward strand.
CTTTTTGTATCAATATGCGTTTGAAAGGATTGGCGGCGATGCCAGTTACAATGTTACCTCGGACTTTCAGAGTTATATGGAATCCCTGCATTTAAGCCAGTACAGCAGTTCTTATTATGATGCGGTTCGTAATGAAGCAACCGACTCATATCTTTATCCCGGATATGTTTATAAAACAGACGGAACTAATTCGGTTACAGGTATTTCACATAAGGCAGGTGATGTTGTTAGCGGCAAAGACCAAGTAGGAGATTTACATTCAAGCAGCAAGCCCTGGATCAACGGCCCGAATGCAGATTTATTTACTTATGGTTATACAAGATCGCTTTGGTTTGGAATTAGATTTGATTTTTAAAGAGTTTTTTCAAACAAAATTTTAATAAACTGCTTTAATTGTTAGATAAAATATCCGGCAATAAAGTGGTAAAGAATTTATAAAAAATCGGAGAAAAAATGAATTTTGCATTTAAATTAAATCGAATATTAACCACCGTTCTCCTGGCTTTTCTTTTTACGTACACTCTTTTCCCTCAGGAGGCTTTAATTAGAGTAAATAGGCTGTGGGGAGAAGTTGAAGAGAATGGCGGTAACAGGGGGATAAATTATAATGCGAGCAACCTTAATTTGTTTGCAGATTACGGTGCCTTTGGCTGCAGGTTCCAGGGTACAGAGGGATTTTTCGGCGGTTTTGTTGCTGTTGCTACGGATAATTGGAATGGTGCCCCGGCTGTATTTTCCCCCATTGAAACAGATCAATCTAATGGTAAAGTTATTAAACCCCTGGAAAATTATGCCCGCTTTTCTAACCCTTTATATACAGTTACCACCGGAGGCAACACTACCACACTTCCCTCTAATGATTTAGGCGGCGCTGTTGTTGATCCTTCCAAATGTATTGGTACAAGTGACCAGACGGTTACGGTTACAAACGGATACTCATGCGGCATAACCGTTCAAAAGAAAGTGCTTGCCTGGGAAGGAAACCTTAATAATAATTATTCCGTTATTGACCTTACGTTTACAAATGATACCAGTATAACTTTTACAAACTTTTATGTTTTTCTCCACTATGGAGAGTATCCCTTTCAAATGGCCGACGGCACAAATCCCAGTGTAGCACCGGTGGATCGTTACGCATCAAATGCACCACGTAAGTGGTATCATTATTACGGCGCAAAAACTTCCGATACATTACGGATATTCTATAATTATTCGTCGGACGATCCTGAAGATGCCGGCGACCGTATGGGGCAGCCTCTTACAATTCAGGGAGGCAGGCTTTTAGACTATGATTTTACTTTTACCGCAACTCTCCATGCTTCGGCAGAACCTTACTATCCCACTGCATCATATACAGGACAAATAGATCCAAAGGATGCAGATGATATGAACCAGCCTTCCGTAACTACAGTTGCCAATATGCAGAATGTTTTGAACATTCCTCAATTCAGCAGTTCTT
>JBJKQP010000143.1:0-2783 GCA_046705105.1 Ignavibacteriaceae bacterium
CTAAGGAGAGGGGGCTAGGGGGAGAGGTAAAATAATGTTAAATTACAACATTTTTTATAATAATCGATTCTTTTATCATAACTAATTGTTTAATCTTCTATCATTTTAATTGAATGCGTAACTTCAATAATTAATTCAAAATTTAATAGACGACATCTTTTAAAGAAAGCTTCTATTCTTTATGAGATGTCGTTTTTTAGATATTAGGTATGGAATTTAAGACGACTAAAAAAAAATTAATGCAATTTAAAAAAATAATTCTTATCTTCTTTTCGGGTCAATAAGTTATAAGTTGAATTGGTATTGGGGCAAGGTATAGTAGGTTAAGCTACCTATAAAAACACGCTGCAAAGAGAATAATAGTCAAACTGTTTGTAGAATATTTTAGAATGCATTTAAATTTTAATTAAGACTTTTAAATAGCGCAATATTTTTTTAAGACAGTTAAGCGGGAGAAGAAATGTTAAGTAATATAGGCATTTCGGAAGCTGTAGTTATTCTTTTTGTTTTAATACCGGGTGTCATTCTAGTTGTTGCCTTAGTTGATATATTAAAAAGCAGCTTTGAGGGAAATAATAAATTAATCTGGGTGTTTGTTGTTGTAGTTCTTCCTGTAATAGGAGCAATCTTATACTTTACAATCGGCAAAGATCAAAAGATATAGAATTAAATTTTATTTGCATATAGCATAATTAGTTATTTAACTTTCCTTTCAAAATAATTTGTACCTTCTTAATGCGGTACAAATCTTCAATAAATTTATCTAATATTAGAAAGCTTATATTTATAGGTTAAGCAGCCATGGGTAAAAACCGGCTCGAAGCATTTAGCGACGGTGTGCTTGCAATTATTATAACAATAATGGTGCTGGAATTAAAAATTCCAAAGAGTGCGGCATTAAAATCGCTGCTTCCGGTGCTTCCCGTATTCTTATGTTATATATTAAGTTTTATCTACCTGGGGATTTACTGGAATAACCATCATCATATGCTTCATGTTACGCAGCAGGTAAGCGGAGGTATTCTTTGGGCCAACCTCCACCTCCTTTTCTGGCTGTCTTTAATTCCCTTTGTAACCGGCTGGATGGGAGAAAATCATTTTGCCTCTTGGCCGACTGCAGTTTACGGTTTAGTGTTATTAATGGCTGCAATTGCATACCGGATTCTGCAGAGAGCAATTTTAAAAAAACAAGGAAGTAACTCCTTGCTTGCAGCCGCAATTGGCAAAGGTCATAAGGAAAAAATTTCACCCGTAATTTATGCGGTAGCAATTCCTTCATCATTTTTAATTCCCTGGATTGCAGAAGGTTTGTATGTACTTGTCGCACTTATGTGGCTTGTACCCGACCGCCGCATAGAAAAAGTCGTTTATGATGATAAAGAAAGTAAAAAGTGAATAAATTTTTTACCATAGTGTTAAATACCACACAATATAAATATTTGCATGTATAAGTTTATTCATAGCTATTTAAAATTGAAATACGGTTTAGATAATCCGGGAAGAGTGATTGACAAAATCGGTCATAGTGATTATAAAGTAATTTATATCCCTTCCCGGTAATTTATTTTAAAACTAAAATATGGAGACATCTATGAAAATTATAATAGGCTTTCTTTTAGTTCCGTTCTTATTACTCTTAATTTCGGGCTGCAGTTCAAATCCGAACAAAGATGTTCCGAAAACCGCTAAGGATAATGTTACAACAAATTACTTCGGGACAAAAGTTTCCGACCCATACCGGTGGCTTGAGAATTCTTCTTCTGCCAAGGTAAAGAAATGGATAAATGAACAGAATAAATATACGGATAAGATATTGTCGAGTATTCCCGAAGGGAAATCTTTGGAGAAGAGAATAAAGGAATTGTCAATCACTTCGGTTGAACAATTTACTCCCAAACTAATAAACGGCAAATTATTCTTTATGCAGTTTACACCTCCGCAGGCACAGCCTGTAGTTGCCTATAAAGAGTGGCCTAACGGTAAAGTTAAGGTATTAATTAATCCCAATGTAAAAGGATTAAATGAAGCAGTAACAGGATTCTGGCCTTCACCTAAAGGGAAATATGTCGCTTACGGAACCGCTGTGGGTGGTAACGAAGCTACTACAATTCACATAATGGATGTTGGAACAGGAAAGGATTTAAAAGAATCGCTGCCTTATGCCGGCGGCGGTACCACACCGCAGGGTTTAGTATGGGATGAAAACGAAAACGGCTTTACTTATGTCCGTTTGCCTTTACCGGGAACCGTTCCGGATTCCGACTTGCAGTTTTATGCGGCACTATACCATCATCAATTAGGGCACCCCGCAAAAGAAGATAAGCTTGTCTTCGGAAAAAATTTATCTAAAGTTGCTGAGTATACTTTTATTGCATCACCCGGTTCAAGGCATGCAGCTATGTTTGTTCACTTTGGTGACGGCAACCCGGACTATGTTTATGTAAGACAGGGTATTGATAATTGGAAGGAAGTACTGGATGATAAAGCCAATGTACGCGTTGCTTCCGAAGTTAATGCAGGTGCCTGCTGGTACGGCGATAACCTGCTGGTTATTTCCTATCAGAATGCGCCTATGGGTAAACTGCTTTCCATTGCACCTAACGGAAAATCCACCGTTCTTGTTCCTCAAGGCAGTTGGGCATTTAATGCTGTGTCTCCGGTTAAGGGCGGATTCTTAATTACAAAAGTGCTTGGCCCGAATTGGAAAATAGATCAGTATAATATTAATGGAAAACTTGTAAGAACTGTTAATCTGCCCAAAAGCGGTATAGGAATAGGAGCAA
>JBJKQP010000144.1:0-8086 GCA_046705105.1 Ignavibacteriaceae bacterium
AAAACACAATCTTTTCAATAAAAAGATTTATGGGAAGATTAATAAATGAAGTTCAGGATGAGAAGACAAAGGTCCCGTATGAAGTAATTTCGGGAGATAATAATTCGGCACGTGTTAAGATTAGTGACAGAGTTTATTCGCCTCCGGAAATCAGTGCAATGATACTTCAAAAAATGAAAAAAACTGCAGAAGAATATCTCGGTCAGGAGGTAACCGAAGCAGTAATAACCGTTCCGGCATATTTTAATGATTCGCAGCGCCAGGCAACCAAAGATGCAGGCGAAATTGCTGGGTTAACGGTTAAGAGAATTATTAATGAGCCTACTGCTGCAGCATTGGCTTACGGCTTGGATAAAAAAACCAGCGACCACACTGTTGCCGTGTATGATTTAGGCGGCGGTACTTTTGATATTTCTATTCTGCAGTTAGGCGAAGGAGTTTTTGAAGTTAAGTCTACCAACGGCGATACACATTTAGGCGGTGACGATTTTGATCAGAGAATAATTGATTACTTGGCCGATGAATTTAAAAAGCAGGAAGGTATTGATTTAAGAAAAGATCCTATGGCTTTGCAAAGATTAAAAGAAGCTGCGGAAAAAGCTAAGATTGAGCTTTCATCTTCCTCCACTACCGATGTGAATTTGCCGTTTGTTACGGCTACTCAGGAAGGCCCTAAGCATCTTAACATAAACTTAAGCAGGGCAAAGTTCGAGCAGTTGATTGATGATCTGGTTCAAAGGACTAAAATACCTTGCGAGCAGGCTATTAAGGATGCCGGAGTATCATCTTCGGAAATAAATGAAGTAATTCTTGTCGGTGGTTCTACAAGAATTCCAATGGTTCAGGAGCTTGTTAAAAAAATATTCGGTAAAGAACCTCATAAAGGTGTTAACCCGGATGAAGTTGTGGCGGTTGGTGCGGCAATTCAAGGCGGTGTTTTAACGGGTGATGTAAAAGATGTTCTGCTTCTTGATGTTACTCCGCTTTCACTTGGAATTGAAACTCTTGGTGGTGTTATGACAAAGCTGATCGATGCGAATACAACAATTCCTACCAAGAAGAGTGAAATCTTTTCTACAGCTTCCGACAGCCAGCCTTCCGTAGAAATAAATGTTTTACAAGGTGAAAGGCCGATGGCTGCTGATAACAGAACTCTCGGAAGATTTCATCTTGACGGAATTCCGCCGGCTCCAAGAGGCGTTCCTCAAATTGAAGTTACTTTTGATATCGATGCGAATGGAATAATGCATGTCTCTGCAAAAGATAAGGCTACCAGTAAGGAACAGAGCATAAGGATCACCTCTTCCAGCGGACTGTCCAAGGATGAAATAGAAAAAATGAAGAATGATGCTAAAGAACATGCAGCGGATGATAAAAAGAAGAAAGAATCTGTTGAAGTTAGGAATCAGGCAGATAGTTTGGTCTTTCAGACTAAAAAGCAAATGGATGAACTGAAAGATAAAATTCCTGCTGATGCAAAATCCAAACTGGAAGCGGAGATTAAGAAGGTTGAAGATGCAATTGCTTCGAATAATACCGAGCAGATGAAAGCAGCAACTGAATCGTTAAGTAAGGTTTGGAATGAATTGGCTTCTCAATTATACTCTCAACCTAATGCCGGTCAACAACAGCAGGGAGGTCCCGGTGCACAAGGTGCCCAGCAGCAGCAAAGTACAGGTGAAAAAGAGAAGAGTGATGATAAAGATGTTCAGGATGCTTCCTACGAAGTAGTTGACGACGATAAGAAGAAAGATAAGTGATGATACATAAAAACATGTGCCGATAATTTTTGTGTCGGCACATGTTGATAATTGAAATTTTTAAAACTAAGAATAAACGATAAACAAAAGGAGCGATAAAATGACACACTACAGCGAAAACACGGTAACAACAGAAGAAGAACAAAGCACATGGCAAAACTTATTGGAGAATGAAAGAAGTGTAATGCCTCTGGTTGATATTTATGAAACAGAGAATGAATTTGTACTTAAAGCAAACATGCCCGGAGTAGATAAGGATAATGTTCACGTTAAGCTTGAAGATAATACCATTTCGGTTTTCGGCAAAGTAAATTATGAAGAGGCTTTGGACAAAAAATATATTCTTAATGAAAATATTATTGCCAACTATTACAGAAAATTTAAACTGGCAGACAGCATAGATGAATCCAAAATAGAAGCAAAATTCGAGAACGGACAGCTGGTTGTTAATCTGCCTAAGAGCGATAAATTTAAGCCAAGAACGATAAATATTAACTAACCAAATTATACGTCACTTCCTTAACCCGCCTTAAAGCAAGGCGGGTTTTTTTGTGGGTGATTCAATTAATTTTTACTTGACCAATAGTAGTTAAATTTCATAAATTAAGCTAGCACCTATAAAAAAATCGGGATCTCAACAGTACTCTTTGTAAATTTTAGCTATAATTAAATAAAATATTATATAGAATTTGTGTTAATTCGTATCTTTTTTAATAAGTTTTTTTATTAGTTGTGTTTATATATTTTAGGCCACCAAATTTAAAAAAATAATTTTAATGAGACCGGGCGCAAAAAAAGGCAGGATTATTTTTATTGATTTGATGCGTGCATTTGCTGTGCTGCAGATGGTTCAGGGGCACACAACAGATGTTCTTTTATCAAATAATTACAGAAATATGGATTCGGCAGTTTTCTCATTCTGGCTGTTTATGAGGGGAATGACTGCTCCGATTTTTTTGTTTACTGCCGGTACTGTATTTATGTATCTTTTCAAATCTGTTAATCAGCCGTTCGGTTCAAACCCGCGTGCAAAGAAGGGAATTAAAAGATTTTTCCTTTTAGTAATTTTAGGATATCTTCTTAGGTATCCTTCATCATCTTTAGTAAGTTTCTCCAATGTTACCGCAGAACAATGGCAAACTTTTTTTGCCGTTGACGTTCTGCATTTGATAGGATTCGGAATATTATTTTTAGTTATAATAGCCTTTATTTCGGAAAAATTTAAATTGAATGATTATTTTATTTTTTCCGCAGGCGCTTTGTTATTCTTTTGTTTATACCAGCCTTTCAGTTCAATTGACTGGATAAAAATTTTTCCTGCACCAATAGCAGGATACTTTTATACTGGAACCGGATCAAATTTCCCGCTGTTTCCATGGGCCGGCTATGTTATAGCCGGAGGTGTGCTCGGCAGTTATCTGGCAAAACATCCTTTAGTATTTAAATCTGCCAAATTTAGTTTGGGACTGGCTGTTGCAGGCATTGCATTCGTAGTACTGGCTTTGGCAGGAAACGAAATAGAATATTTAATTTACGGGCAAACAAACTTTTGGACCACAAGCCCTAATTTGATTTTCTTCCGTTTGGGGATAGTATTACTCCTTAATTCTATTGTTTCATTCATTTCCTTGGAGGTAGAGAATATTCCAAGATTACTCATCGTTATTGGCCGTAATACACTTTTAATTTATGTAGTACACCTTATGATTTTGTACGGGACAGCATGGAATCCCGGTTTAATAGCAATAATGGATAAAAGATTGAATGTATGGCAAACTGTTAGTATGGCACTTTTGATGATATTAACCATGACTGTTATGGTTATGGTAGTAAATAAATTTAAAATTAGAAATAAACAGCTTGTTACTTAGGGACAATAATTATTTTTAAAATTTAATTATTAAATTGCTATGGACTAATAAAAAAATTTGTACTGTAATTAAATGCCTAATCGTAAATCGTCTACTACAAATCCTTCCATATCGGAAGAAGAAAAGAAGTACGAGCAATCGCTTCGTCCGTTACAGCTTTCCGATTTTGCCGGGCAGCCTAAAATTACCGAGAATTTAAATGTGTTTATTTCCGCATCATTAAAGCGCGGTGATTCTTTAGATCATGTTTTATTGACCGGACCTCCCGGTTTAGGCAAGACTACGCTTGCACATATTATTGCTCACGAAATGGGTGTTAAATTAAAAATAACCTCGGGGCCGGTATTGGAAAAGCCCGGTGACCTTGCCGGACTTTTGACAACCTTGGAAGAAAAATCAGTTCTTTTTATTGATGAAATACACCGTTTAAGTCCGGTCGTAGAAGAATATCTTTATTCTGCCATGGAAGATTTTAAACTGGATATTATGATTGATAGCGGTCCGAATGCCAGAACTGTTCAGATTAAATTACCTATGTATACATTAGTCGGAGCAACTACAAGAGCCGGTATGCTTACATCTCCGCTTCGGGACAGGTTCGGTATTAAGTTCCGGCTGGATTATTATAATGCAGATACCCTGCACAAAATTGTTAACCGTTCGGCTAGAATTTTAAATCTAAAGACAGACGATGAAGCCTCTTTGGAAATTGCAAAACGTTCTAGGGGAACACCAAGAATTGCCAACCGTCTTTTAAGAAGGACACGAGACTTTGCCGACTTTGAGGACAAAAAAGTAATCGATTTATCGATAGCTAAAAAAGCACTTACTGCGTTGGAAGTTGATGAATTCGGCCTTGATGAAATGGATAAGGAAATTATTCTTGCTATTATTGAAAAGTACAACGGAGGTCCCGTAGGCCTTGGAACTCTTGCTGTTGCAGTAAACGAAGACCCCGGTACAATTGAGGAAGTTTACGAACCTTTTCTAATTCAACAAGGATTTATACACAGGACTCCGAGAGGCAGAGAAGCAACAGAACTTGCTTATAAAAGATTCGGAAAAACTAAATTCAATTCCGGAAAAGCCGGTTCGCTGTTTGAGTAAAATATTACGCAAGAGAGTTTTTCAATTTGCAATTACTAATAAATATTTTGTCTTAATACTATTTCCTGATTCTTAATTCGATATTCTAATGTTCTGAATTATTCATGATATCAATAGAGATTAAAAACAATTGAATTTAGAATTAAGAATCAGCAAAACTTAGATTTAAGGCTCATGCTATGCTGTGTAACTATTTGCAGTTAAAGCATTGGATACCGGTTGACCAAAGTTATTATAAATATCAAAAATTCTTTCGTGTATACTTTTAGATGTGAAATATTGTTTTGCTACAAGCGGTACAACCTCCCAAAGTATATCTTCGTTTATTGCGCTTGAGAATTTATTTAATACCGCATCATCTTCTTTTATACATTCTTGTAAAATACTTGGTGTACTATTTAGTAAGTCATGCTGAAATTGCGGATCCTTTTTTTTATTTCTTAAGCAGCCGCCAAGCCTTTTAACTTCGGATTCGAGTTTTATTATTTGTAATTTTTTTTCTGATGCGTATTTTTGAAATGTTTGCTTAAGATTGTCATCCTCTATTTTTTTTGCAGCTTTATTAAAAAGTGTGTATTCATCTTGACAAACGTCAATGAGGTCGTTTAAAACCGATATCGTGTACGCTCTCATATATTCCATATTCTCACCTATAAATTTGTTCGGTTTTTTGAGTTGTTTATTTATTCAGTTAAACCGGCTGATTTTTTACAAAAAGACCGGTATTTCCGAGAGGTATATCAACGATTCTTTTCTCTCCCTGATAGAATTACCCTATCGCCTCCTTCCACGTTAAGTTTAATTATATATTTTATATAAATAGAATATATTGTTTTAATTTTTTCTTTTAAATGATTTTTAACACAAAATTAAATGATTTAACTTTAGGGATAAATTTTTACATTATTTTCTAATCAAGATTCAAGGATATAGACAAAAATTATTAAGAAGAAGTTTAAATTATTTAACCCAATTTTCCTTCCTCCTGTCTTTGCTAAGGAAAGGGGCAGGGGTGAGGTCAATATTGTTTAATTAATAACCAAAATTTAACATACAAGTTTAAATTTATATTTGAATGAAAGATCGGATATTAGCATATTTATATTTCCCAATTAGTTGTTTTATATGAAAATCTTAAAATACTTAATTTACCTTTCGCCCATAATAATATTCATTGCAGCTATCTCTATTCGTCAATTAAACGAAGGGGCTCTGGGTACTTATTCAAATCCGGTAAAAATATATTTTACTCCTTCGGTTGACGCAAAAAGAATTTCATTTAATGCCGTTGCTCTAACCGACTTCCTTCATAAACAGACCGGTTATTACTTTACAACTGCTGTACCGGCAAGCTATGTTGCGGTTGTGGAGGCGTTCGGCAGCGATAAAGTTGATATAGCCGCAATAAATACTTTTTCTTACCTGATGGCTCACGCAAAATACGGTGCGCAGGCAAAATTAAGAGTGGTTAGAGAAGGAAATCAGACTAGTTATAAAGGGCAGTTTATTACACGCGTTAACTCCGGGGTAAATACCTTAAAAGATATTAACGGAAGGACAATGGCTTATGTAGATCCTTCATCAACTTCGGGCTATATTTTACCCAAGGCCATGCTGGACTCGATGGGTGTTAAACCGAGTGAAACCGTCTTTGCAATGCGGCATGATAATGTTGTTACAATGGTATATCAGGGACAAGTAGATGTAGGTGCTACTTATTATGCGCCGCCCGATCCCGAAACCGGCGAAATAATGGATGCCAGGATGAGAGTGCTTAAGCAATTTCCGGATGTTGCTAAGAAAGTAAAAATCATTGGTTTTACTCAAGACATTCCGAACGATCCGTGGGTGTTTAGAAAGAATATGAGCGAAACAATGAAAGAAAAAATTATTAATGCTCTTTTGAAATTTATTAAAACTCCTGTCGGTAAAAAAACACTTTTCGATATTTATGATATTACGGGATTAGTCCGGACAAAGGACAGCGATTACGACGGCTTAAGAAAACTTTTGGAAAAACAGCACATTTCTTTTGAAACTTTAGTAAAGAAAAAATGATTTTAGAAGTAAAAAACCTGCATAAAATTTACGCTAACGGAACCCATGCATTAAAAGATGTAAGTTTTAATGTTAAGGAAGGGGAATTCCTGGTCATCATTGGTTTAAGCGGATCGGGAAAATCTACGCTGCTTAGAAGTATAAGCCGGCTTATTGAGCCTACTTCCGGCAGCATATATTTCCTTGATAAAAATATAACTCATATTAAAGGTGAAGAATTACGGAAGGTAAAAACTCAAATCGGAATGGTATTCCAGCAGTTTAACCTTATTAAAAGAAGATCAGTGTTATCTAATGTAATTCACGGTAAACTGGGTACTTTGGGAACTTTCGAATCAATAATTGAAAAATATTCCGACAGTGTATACGATGAAGCTTATAAGTGTCTGGAAACCGTAGGAATATATGATAAGGCAAAAGTAAGAGCCGATTCCTTAAGCGGCGGGCAGCAGCAGCGTGTGGCAATTGCAAGAAGTTTAATGCAAAACCCAAAACTACTGCTTGCGGATGAGCCGGTCGCATCTTTGGACCCGGCTACCTCTAATTCCATTATGCAGTACTTTGAAAAAATAAATAAAGAGTTAGGTACAACTGTAATTTGTAATCTTCACTTTTTAAGTCTTGTAAGAAGGTATGCATCCAGGGTAATTGCTCTAAAGGCAGGTGAAATTGTTTACCAGGGCTTGCCTTCGGATATTGATGAAACATGGTTTAAAACAATATACGGCGAGGAAGCCGAAGAGGTGGAAATAAGATGATAGTTAACCCGGAATTAGAACTTCATCCGCAGCAATTAATACAAAAGAATAAAGAAAGAGAAGACAAATTTAATCTTATAAAAGCTATTCTTCTGGATACGTTCTTTGTTTATTACAGTATACTAGTTTTGCAAAGAGCAATCTATTATAAATTTTTTCTGGATTTAAGACAAGTTCCGTTTTCATGGATTCAGGTCGGTGTTTTATTTATTATAAGTGCCGTTATCGGAACATTATGGTCATCTTCAAAAACTTCACTTTCCTGCAAGCTATTCGGAATTGCAAAAGATAATAAGACTACAAAATGGACGGTTGAAATTTTTGGCTGGTTCCTATTCGATATTACTTTTATTGCCGGATGGATAATTACTAAAATTTCTATCGTTAGTCTGTTTAGCCCGGAAGGATTAAACGGTGCGGAAAGGCTCTTCGGAGCGTTATTCCAACCTAACTTCGGTATTTTTGATGATGCGCTTTTTGCAATGATCGAAACTATTTATATTGCACTTGTTGCAACTTTAATTTCAATCCC
>JBJKQP010000145.1:0-33787 GCA_046705105.1 Ignavibacteriaceae bacterium
ATAATTCTAACTCAAAGTACGACGGAGATTATATGGCTTATATAATAACTAAGCTTTGCTTAGACTGTAAGGATATTGCATGTACACAGGTATGTCCTGTCGATTGTATTTATGAATATACCGGTGATGATCCTTCAATACCTAAAAATATGTTGTTAATAGATCCGGATGAATGTATTGATTGTAATGCGTGTGTGCCGGAATGCCCTTGGGAAGCAATCTTTGAAGAAGATGAAGTGCCGGATATTTTTACGGAAGATATAGAAATAAATGCCCGGATTGTAGGAAAGCAAAGATTTGTACCTCAAAGGCCCGAAGAAAAAAAAATGCCTACTGCCGATGAAGTCCAGGCAAACAAAGAAAAGTGGAATTACACTTAATTGTGTATATATTATTCATTTCCGTAAATCGTGACAACTATTTTTCTTGATCCTCCGTAATTTCTGTGTTCACATAAATAAATACCCTGCCAAGTACCTAAGTTTAATCTTCCGTTGGTTATGGGAATTGACAAACTGTTTCCTATAAAAACGGATTTTAAGTGGGCAGGCATATCATCGGGGCCTTCCGTATTATGTCTATAATATGAAGCATTTTCAGGAGCTAATATATTGAAGTGGGTTTCCATATCGACTCTAACGGTAGGGTCAGCGTTTTCGTTAATTGTAAGAGATGCCGAAGTATGCTTTATAAAAATATGTGCAATACCGACAGAAATATTTTTTATCTCAGGTAAGTTCTTTACAATTTCAGAAGTAACAAGATGAAATCCTCTTCGGCGCGGATTCAACGAAAATTCTTTTTGATACCACATCATTATAATCTCTTTTATAATTATTTAATAATATATGATCTCTCTTACAAAATATAAGAATAATTTTACTAGTTTTAGAATACAAAATTTTTTAATTTCATTCTGGATGATTATTTACATTGGAATTATTAAAACGAATTTTATAAGCTCAAATAATTCATCCTTATCTAAAAATTTAAGTACAGAATATTTTGAAACGATATTTAAAATTTAACCCGCAGCCAGGACAAATAAGAAGGAAAATATTTCTCTTCTTAACAACCGCACTTGTTTTATCTTTTTTTTTATCTTGTACAGAGATATTATCTTATCTAAAGAAGTAAAAATAAAATCCCGCGAAATTGATGCCCTTGAGTTTACATTAGGAAGAAAGAATGATATTCTGAAAGTACTTCAAGCAAGACACCTTGAAATAATTAAGCTACACGGCCAGGATATTGATCCCAATAGTTACGGTAAATTTATTTGGGAACCTTCGAATAATTCGGCAGTACTGCAGGTAGCTAATTTAATACCTGCTAATTATAAAGAAGATTACCAGTTGTGGCTTGTTAAAGCAGATACTTCGATAAGTGAGGGAGTTTTTCGTATAAGAAAACCGGATTCAGAGAATTTTTTTAAAATAGATAGCCTTCAAGTTAAGGATTTAAATAGTCTTGATTCGATTATGTTAACCCTTGAAAAAAGGGGAGGAGCGCCTAAACCAGAAGGAATCATATATTTACTTGGTAATCCATCAGGTTAATAAATTTTACTCAGGAACATGAACCAAGAAATAATCCTTTGCCGATTTACCAATGTCCCTGGCTTCTTTTATAGTCATATGCATTCCGTTGGGAGTATCCTCGTCATGTCCTGCTTCAATGATTGCCAGATCGGAATTCTTTGCATTTTTTACAAGTTCGGTGCAATATGCCGTATCGCCGCCGTAACAAATTTTTGTGTTGTTATAAGTGAACTTAAAGCCTATTGCAGGAACCTGTCTAGTAGAAATGCCGTCGTGTAAATATTCTTTATGAATTACGGGGAATGGCTTTATAGTTACGCCTTTACTTTTAAAACTTTTTGAATCTTCCGAAACTTTTAAAATTATTTTATAAGGAATGGTTTTCGAATAAACTTTTTTAAAAGCATTGTATATACTTTCTATTTCTACACAGCCTTTGGGGAAGCATATATTAAGCGGTGTGGTTTTGTTCATTACACGCATATATGTTAATAGCGACCATACACCCCCTAAGTGATCGTGGTGCCCGTGAGTAATAAACAGATCGGAAATCTTTAAAATATTTATTGCTCCGATTTCCTTGTTCAAATCTCTAAGAATACCGTCGCCCGGATCGATAACAAAATTGGCTTTATTTGTCTTTAACAAAATTCCCGTAGCAATGTTCGGTATTGAACAGAATATTTTAATGTAAAAATTATTTTTACTCCATGTCAGGGGATATTTTTGATGAATCATTTTTAAAAGCTTTAGAATGTTTATTTATTTTTCAGGGTGTTCCTGGTTATATTTACACGACTTAGCATCTTTACATCTGGCGAAAATATTAAAAGAATAACTTTCCAGGTTGTACCCGAGTCTATTACAAATCTCCTCCGGCAGTCTTTTAATATCCTTATCAATAAACTCAACAATCTTGCCGCAGTCTACGCAAATTAAATGATCATGCCTTTGCTTCTTTAAATTACTTTCGTACCTGGTGATGTTATCACCGAAATTTCTTTTTATTAGGAGATTACATTGTACTAATAGTTCCAGAGTATTATACACCGTAGCTCTGGATACTCTGGATTTATGGTTCTTCATAAGAATAAATAAATCATCGGCGCCAAAATGCCCGTCATACTCAATTGCCGCATCCATAACTTCAAATCTTTCGGGCGTAATTCTGTTTTTACCGTTCTTTAAAAATTCTTTGAATATATTTGCCGCTTGTTGATTTTTCATTGCAGCTTTATTTTTAGATTTTAATTACTTGTAAAATATAACCGTATTCAATTAATTGCAATATGCTGGAAATCTTCGTTTTTTTTTATTTAATTTATGCCTATTAATCTTAAACCGTTAACGGTAATAAATGTAAACAAATATGCAGCCGAAGTAAATAGGAAAAGCTGAATCATAGGAATTCGCCAGCCACCTGTTTCTTTACGGGATATTGCTAGTGTCGAAATACATTGCAGTGCAAAAATAAAATAAATTATTAATCCTATTATGGTTGCTGTTGTAAATAGCTTTTCTTTTGAACCTTCAACTGTTGCCTGCCTCATTTCTTTTATAATGGAAGCCTGCAGCGTACTTCTGTCTCCGGTAACTTTAAAAATTAATGCTAGTGAGCTTACAAAAACTTCACGCGCCGCAAATGTGGGAATTAGAGATACACCGACTCTCCAATCCAATCCCAAAGGCTTCATTAAAGGTTCAATAAATTTTCCAAGGTCGGATGCAAATGAATGAGATAATCTTTCGGAACTAATAAGCTGTTCTGCCTGTTCTCCGGATAAATTATTAATATTTACTTTCGGATTGTAATCGGGGAAATAAGTTAAAATCCAAATAACAATTGAAAGCATTAAGATAACGGAACCGGCCCTTTTAACATATGCCATCGAACTGTGGTATGTATTGGTTGCAACAACTTTAAATTTGGGAAGCCTATATGCGGGCAGTTCCAAAATAAAAGAAGAATTATCTTCCTCTTTAATAATTTTACCTCTGAACTTATTAGCAATACCGGCAACTACGGCTGAACTAATTATACTAAAAATATAAATACAAGCTAAAGCAATGCCTGCAATCCATGATTCGCTCATCGGGAATAAGAATGCAAGAAACAGGGCATAAACCGGAAGCCTTGCACTACAGCTTAACAACGGTATAATGAATATTGTAAGTAAGCGTTCTCTTTTATTTGGAATAGTGCGTGTTGCCATAATTGCGGGAATTGCACAGGCAAACCCGGAAAGCATGGGTACAAATGATCTGCCGTTCAAACCTATTTTTGAGAGAGGCCTGTCTATTAACATAGCGCCTCTTGCAAGGTAGCCCGTATCTTCAAGCAGCCCGAGAATCAAAAAGAGGATCATTATTTGAGGGACAAAAACCAGTACCGCACCGGTTCCGCTAATTATTCCGTTAGCAATAAAATTTCCAAACCAGTTGTTGCCCAGTAATACGGCAGCTTCGTATGCAAGATATCCGAACGCCGAATCTACTAAATCCATTAATGGCTGTGCAAACCAGAATATTGATGTAAAGGTTAGGGACATTATTAAAAAGAATAGAACCAATCCCCATATTCTATGTAAAAATATTTTGTCTATTTTAAGTGTACGTAAATCAATACTATTGTAATTTTCTCTTTTGACTGCATTATTTAAGATGTTTAATTTTCTATTTACTGTTTCAATATCTTCGGGGTTAAATACCGGTGGTAATTCAAATATTACTTTTTTTTCTACTTCCTCTATTTCTTTATAATATTTTATTAAATCATTAAATTCAATTTTGTCTTCCAATTTTACAGGAGTTTTAATTACAGCACCAGAGTCATCTAAGTTTTTTTCGATAGCTTTAACTAAATCTTCAACGCCTTGACCGGACCTACCGTCAACTTTAACAACATCGCAATTAAAAGCACTTTTTAACTCGGAGATGGAGATTCCATATCCCTTTCTCTCTAATATGTCCGTCATTGTTAAAACCATAATAATGTTGAATCCGGCATCGATTAGCTGTTTTGCCAGCAGCAGGTGCCGCGATAGTTGACTTGCATCTATTGTAACCAAAATTAGCCGTGGTGTTCCATAGCGGGGGTGAGAATATAATGCATTAATAGATATTGCTTCATCAGGTGAGTTTGGCAATAAACTTACAATACCCGGTGAATCCAGTATGCTTGCCTCGAAATTATATTTTTTTTGAAGCTTGCTTACCGAATATTCAACCGTTGCACCGGGATAGTTTACGGTTTTATAGTTCTTTCCGCTTAAGTAATTAAATAATGTTGTTTTCCCCGAATTTGGCGGACCTACAAGAGTAATTAGAGGTTCGGCATTTAATGTAGGTATAATCATAGTATTTTTATGCAGGTTGCCTCTTCTTTTCTAATTGCTATTATTGACCCTCTAACTATAAATGCCACGGGGTCGTTAAATGCAGAAGTATTAATTAGTTGTATCTCCTGGCCGGGAGTAAATCCGACTTCCAAAATTCTTCTGGACGAAGGGTGTGATCCATCAATGTTATCTATTATCCCTTTTTCTCCGAACTTTAATTCAGCCGCAGTTTTCATCCTTTTGTTACCTCAATTAAACTATCAGACTATTATTAAGATTTAGTCTATATAAAATTAGACGTTTCTTCGATAATAATCAAGAAAAATTTTTCAATAATAAAAAACTAAAAATCATCATAACAAATTTATTATTTAATTTTGATTATTTTTGAGTTATTTACTATATAAGAAATTAAATTTAGTTAACTTTAGCAGTATTAAATTCTTTAACTTAAAAAATGAAATTATGGCAGAAAAATTACAGAAAGAATTAATGCGGGAATATTTGATTGAAAATTCAAAATTGCATTCATTAATAGACATACCGGATATTTTTATAGTTGTACTAAACAGGGAAGGTAAGATTGTACTGGCAAATACAAAATTTTCGAATTTATTTGGATTCGGCAAAGACAAAATAATCGGGAAGGATTGGGCTGAAGAATTTTTCCCGGTTAAAGTTAGAAATGATATAAAAAATAAATTTACCGAATATATTAATGGCAGCTCTACAAAATATGAAGAGTTTGTGTCTACTTTATTATGTAAATCCGGTGAAGAAATATTAGTCAAATGGAATAATACTTCCATTAGGGATGAAAAAGATAGAGTAACTTATGTTGTCAATTTCGGAATAGATATAACGGATTCTCAAAAAGAAAAGTCCGTTATAGAAATAATTTTTAATATCTTACAAGCTGTAGAATCCGAAAAAGATCTTAATGAATTATTTACTTTTATACACAAGTCCGTTGGAAAAATAATGCCGGTAGAAAATTTCTATATCGCATTATTTAATAAAGAAAATAATATAATTACCTTCCCATATTTTGTTGATAAAATTGACAAGGTTGCACCTCCCAAAGGATCCGGCAAGGGATTAACGGAATATGTATTACGAACAGGTGAGCCGCTTTTGATTGATAAAATTAAAAACAACCAACTTGTAGAAAAAGGCGAAATAGAAATACTCGGATCTCAGGCAAGTATTTGGCTTGGTGTGCCGTTAAAAATAAAGGATAATACAATCGGAGTCTTGGTAGTGCAGGATTATAATAATGCCGGTTCTTACAATGAGAAGGATAAAAAAATACTGGAGTTGTTATCTTTTCCTATCTCACATGCTATTGAGAGACGAAGAGTTGAAATTGAAAAAAACAAACTTATAGAAAAATTAAGTGAGTTAAATGCTTCAAAAGATAAATTAATTTCAATAATTTCCCATGATCTAAGGAGCCCTTTTAATTCGCTTCTCGGTTTTTCGGAGATTTTAACTACGGAATACGACAGTTTGACACGCGACGAAATCCAGGAATATCAAAAAGCAATTTACGATGCTTCTAAAAATTTATATAATATGACTACCAATCTGCTTCACTACTCTCGTTTTCAAATGGGGCGCTTTGAATATAATCCTGTTAATGTAAAACTTATAAATGTTATAAATCATTCCTTAAATCTCTTGAAAGGCAACGCATTAAAAAAACAGCTTAATTTAATGGCGGAAATTGACAATGACCTTGAAGTGTTTGTAGACGAAGATATGTTAAGCTCAATTTTGCAAAATGTAATTTCAAACGCCATCAAGTTTACAAACAAGGGAGGAGATGTTAAGGTTATTACGAATAAAATATCATATGACAACAAACAATTTGCTGAAGTTATTATACAAGATAACGGTATCGGAATAGGCAAAGAAGATCTAGATAAAATTAATAAAGATGAAATTTTTTCTACCCCCGGAACTGATAGAGAATACGGTACAGGCTTAGGACTTGTTTTGGTAAAAGAGTATGTTGAAAAAAACGGAGGATTTGTTAGGATTCACAGTATGTTAAACCAGGGTACAACATTTTCTTTTGCATTACCGCTTGCTTAAAAAATTATAGTAAATAGAATTATAAATTATTAGGCATAATAAAATGAAAAGTAAAACAGGAACAGCAAAAAGGCCGAAACTTATAGTAGTAGAGGATGACTTTGAAAATCGTAAACTTATAGAAGTTTGTCTTCGTAATAAATTTGATATAATTACATGCGATTCCGATGAAACATTCTACAATGAACTGAACAAGAATGATTTTGATATTTTTCTTTTTGATATATACATAAACGGTACCAAGAACGGACTGGAGCTAGTGAAAGAAATAAGGGAATCACCCAAATATGCCAATGTTCCGATATTATGTATTTCCGCCCATGTCTTTCCTGAAGACAGGTTAAATGCTTTTAATGCAGGGGTAGATGAATTCTTAGCTCGCCCAATAAGAAATGATAAAATGCTGGAGGAGATTATTAAAGTATACGGAAGAAAAACTGGGAAAGAAATATAAATGGAAATTCAGTTTACTTAATTAAAAATGGGAAATTATGAAAAGTACGGTTTTAAGAGCTTACCTTTACTCATTGATGTTACTTATTGGTTTGGTAATATTTACAGAGGGCTGCGGTGTTAGCCCGCAAATTATCGAACAAAGAAATTTTAACGAATTAAAAACCAATATTAATAAAAAGTTTCACGATTCTTTATTTGCAAATGCCCATTGGGGTGCATTAATTAAATCACTTAAAACAGGTAAAACATGGTATTCCCTAAACTCGAATAAAATGTTTATGCCCGCATCTAATGAAAAACTGCCTACCGCAGCCTCGGCTTTATTATATCTGGGACCGGATTTCACTTTCAATACATATTTATGTTATAGCGGAAACATAGTTGATTCTACATTGAACGGAAATATAATTGTTTTCGGTAACGGTGACCCGACGCTTTACACAAGGTTTTTTAAAGATCCGAGAGATGTTTTTTATTCATGGGCTAATATGTTAAAAGAAAAAGGGATTAAGGATATATCCGGCAATATTATTGGGGATGATAAGGCATTCGGAAACGATACTTTAGGTTACGGCTGGTCTTTTGACGGATTAGATACCTGGTATTCTGCCCAGGTTGGCGCTTTGCAGTTAAATGAAAATTATGTCGATATTCATATTATCCCGCCGGACAGCCTTTGCGATTCTATACAAATAATACCCAACCTTCCGAGTCATTATTATAGAATAATTAATAAAATGGTAATTGAAGATACAGGTCGTACAAGGATTAAGTATACTAGAGCGTGCGGAAGCAACAATATTATCTTTACGGGATTTGTAAGAAGTGGTAGCCGTGAATTTATGGTTTCACCTACCATTACAAATCCAACTCTTTTTTATGTAAATGTTTTAAAAGAAGTTCTGGAAAGCCGTGGTATAAAAGTGGAAGGCTCACCGGAAGACTGCCGAAACATTAAAGACTGGAACCATAAACCCGGCGATTTTAATATTATTGATGACCACAAATCGGCAGATTTAAAAGATATTATTACGATGATGTTAAAAAGAAGTCAGAACCTTTATGCGGAAACTTTAGAAAGAACTCTGGGGTGGAAAAGTACAGGCCTGGGTTCGTTTAGAAACGGTAAAAAAATTGTTGAAACTGAACTTAATAAATTCGGAATAAAACCGGGAACTTATAGGTATATGGATGGTTCCGGATTAAGCAGGTATGATTATATCAGTCCGGACCAGATAGTTTCAATATTAACCGGTATGTGGGACAGCAAATACAAAGATATCTGGTATGATGCATTGCCTATTGCCGGAGTAGACGGTACATTATCCGAAAGAATGATAGGTACCAAAGCTAAGGGGAACGTACATGCTAAAACAGGAACAATTTCAAATGTGCGTTCGCTTTCCGGTTATGTTACTACAGCGGACGGTGAACCATTGGTATTTTCTTTTATCGTTAACGGTCATTTACGTACATCCAAAGAAACCGAAGATGTTACTGATAGTGTATTGGAAATGCTTGCAGGTTTTAAAACAAAATAATACAATTTATGTACTAATTTTGTCATTGATTAAAAATTAAAATTTTTGTAAAATCTCTGCAAGATTTCTTCTTAGATAGAAACGAATCACCTGAATACAAACTTAATACTCCAGGCTTAAAATTAATTAACAAATTTTTTCTATTTCACCAATCGATTATCAAAAGAAGGAGGTATTTATGGTAAGGAAAATTCTGATGATAGTTGGAGACTTTGTTGAGGACTATGAAGTTATGGTACCGTTTCAAATTTTGACAATGGTTGGGCATAGGGTAGATGCGGTATGTCCGGGTAAAAAAAGCGGCGATACGGTTAAAACTGCCGTACATGATTTTATCGGAGATCAAACTTATGTTGAATTAACCGGACATAGGTTTAAGCTTAATGCGGACTTTGATTCCGTTAAACCTGAAAATTATGATGCTTTGGTTATACCCGGTGGAAGAGCACCTGAGTATTTACGTCTTGATAAACGTGTTATTGATATGGTTAAGCATTTTGAAACTAAACCGGTGGCTGCAATTTGTCATGGTCCTCAAATTTTAGCTGCAGCCAACATGCTGAAAGGTAAGCATATGATTTCATATCCGGCAGTTGGGCCGGAATGTATAGCAGCCGGTGCTGATTATGGTGAGATAAGCCCTAATGCTGACAACGCCTTGACCGACGGCAATTTGGTCACTGCCCCTGCATGGCCTGCTCACCCGGAATGGATGAAGCAATTTCTAAAAGTGCTAGGCTCTAAAATAGAGCCCTAATTTTATTGTATGCATTATCCGGTGTGTTTTTATAACTTAATTCAAATATAAATTAAATGTAAAGTAGATCACGGGAACCGAATTTTTGAATAGCATTAGATTATAATTTTATTTTATTAGTAATTGTCAATGATTCATAAATATAAGTAATATTCGGCAGTATTCTCCTTGCTATACATTTTACAAAGTTAACATGTAATTATTAAAAATAAATTTTGTGCTAAAGAAATCTTAAGCACATGAATTTTTAAATTGAAAGGAGAAAAATATGGAAACTATATTTGATCATAACGTGACCGGTATAGAAATTGAACTCCTAAATTCTTTTATACCGAGCAGGGTTATCAAAAATAGAGATAAATATTTAGTTAATATTGATATAGATAAGAGTAATGCTGATTTATATCATTTATTTGTGTTACGAGGAGATAATAATAAAGCGGAAGATTATTTGAACAAGATTAAGGATCCGCAGTATAAATATATTTTATCTTCATTCTAACATTTTTTAATTAAGACTTATTTATTTGAAGTAAGAGATGCGGTTATTTTTAACCATATTAAAAGGGGGAAAGGATATTATACTCAAAAATTCAAATCTATAAATTTCCAAATTATTGGTATATATGTTGATATTTGGAAGTAGTTTTATATCTACAAAATAATTTTAAGACTCAATATCCCTTTTCATCTGATCAAACTGTTCTTTTGTAATTTCTCCCTTGGCATATCTTCTTTTTAAGATGTCAAGCGGAGTTTCTTGAGGAGGAAAATTATTGTTATGATATCTTCTTCTGCCGGAACTGTTTGAAACCGCCCATACAATTAAGACAATTATAGCTACCCAGAATATCCATCCAAACCACATTGCATTACCAAAAAAATTATAAAACATTTTAAACCCCGCTTAGTTTTAATAAATTTTATTTATTTTTACAGGAAATATATCAAGATAATATTATTTCCAATCACTTAAAGGGTTACTGCAAATTTACAAATTTAAATTAAAAAAAATAATAAAAGGAGAATGCCATGGGAGATGCCGGTTCAATAATAATATTAATAATTGCAGTTTTCTTACTCATTATTTTCCTTGTTGGTATTAGAATTGTCCGTCCGACACATAGGGGCTTGGTGGAAAGGTTAGGCAAATATTATCGTTTTGCACATTCCGGTTTTAACTGGATAATTCCCATCATAGATAAAATGTATAAAGTAAATATAACCGAACGAATGATTGATGCCGAACCGCAGGAGATAATAACAAACGATAATCTTAATGCTCTGGTTGATGCTCAAATTTATTATCGAGTTAAGGAAGATGAAGAAAGCGTACGGAATTCACAGTATAATGTTTATGATGTAGACAACCAGATAGTTAACCTTGCAAGAACAACCTTAAGGAACATAATCGGAACCCTTACCCTTAAATCCGCAAACAGTGAAAGAGGAAAAATAAACGAACAACTTCACGGTACTTTAATAAAAGAGACTACATCCTGGGGAATAGACATTGTTCGTGCCGAACTTAAACAGATTGATCCGCCGAAAGATGTTCAGGATACCATGAATAAAATTGTAAAAGCCGAAAATGAAAAAATTGCTGCGGTGGATTTTGCAACTGCGGCGGAAACTACTGCCGATGGTCAAAAGCGTGCCGCTATAAAAAATGCCGAAGGTATTCGTCAAGCCAGAATACTGCAGGCGGAAGGTGAAGCAGAAGCAATACGTTTGGTAAATGAAGCTGCAGAAAAATATTTTATAGGTAACGCACAGATCTTAAAAAAGCTGGAAACTGTTCAAACTGCTTTTGAAAAAAATACAAAAATAATTGTTCCTCACGATCAGGAACTTGTTAATGTAATAGGAGATATGGCAGGCATTATGCCTCTAAAAAGAGATTAAAATTTCATTCCTGATTTGTTCATCTGGGATTTGATAAAAGAATACTAATGCTGTTTGGATTTCTGTGAGGGAAGTTTGTATTCTTTTTTATATTTAAAGTTGCTCATGACAAATAATATTTTTATTGCTTTTTTAATTTTTTCTTTATAGCTTATTAAAGTATAAAATTCCAAATCTTATTCTATCAATTGCGGATTTCTTAAAATATTTCTTTTCCTCTAATATATAATTAAACGGTTTTGGTTAATAGTCCTATATTATTAATTGGCCGGCTATTTCCAAATTGTACTTCTTTGCGGATTTATACCTAGTTGCGCTTTTTATTCAACCTAAGATTATAATTAGAAATTTCCAAGGTAACTCGAGTTATTAATTAACATTGTATTAAACAATAAATAAAGGTAGATCTATGAAAAGGAATGCTCTATTTTTGATTATATCCGTTGCTTGTTTGCTTTTTGTTGCTTTTCAATTTAATGTTTCGAAGGGGAAAAAATCAAACACGACGAGCCGGCTTATTGAAAGAGGGAAATATTTAGTAGAGTTTGGCGGATGTAATGATTGTCATTCGCCCAAAGTAATGACGAAAATGGGCCCGGTACCTGATTCAAAAAGACTATTATCCGGTTTCCCATCAAGTGATCCTATCCCACCTATTGATATGAGTATGATAGCACCCGGTCATTGGATATTAGCTAGTACCAATACAACCGCCTGGGTAGGACCGTGGGGAATTTCATTTGCGAGGAACTTAACTCCCGATTCATCTACCGGGATTGGTGCATGGTCCCTAAATGATTTTATAAATACTTTGAGAAAAGGAAAACATCTGGGTTCCGGAAGAGACATATTACCTCCAATGCCTTGGGAAGGGATTGGTAGACTTAGTAATAATGACTTAAAAGCAATGTTTGCATATTTAAAAAGTTTGCCGCCAATTCATAATGAAGTTCCGAATCCGGTTCCTCCAAATATGGTAGCAAAATATGCAAAGGAATAAAATAAGGTTGGTTTGTCTCTTTTTGTATACTTATTTCCCAATAATAAAATAACTATTACATATAACTCGAGTTACCTGGATTATATGCTTAAAGTAATTTTTATTTTTGCTTTTTCTCTTTAATAAAACCGTACTTTTGAATGTGTTTAAAAGCAAAATAACCTGCCGCAGACATTCCGGCTATTCCAAGAATATTTCTTATTTCCTTTATCATTCCTCTTTCGGTGTACAAGAAATTTTTCAGATATAGATTTATTTGCGGACTCACGGTTCCTTTACTTAAGAAAGAAGATTGCCTTAACTCTGCTAGAGTCATTCCCCATGCTTCTTCGGGATTATTTTCGGAAATATATAAATTATATTCGGCGGTATTAGGAGAAGGAATTACTAAATTTAATTTAGGAGAAAATAAAAACGGGTTGTAAATATTTTTTGTTACTTCGGAAGAATCGTTTTTTGTATTTAAATCTTTTCCGGAAAGCTCTTGAGCATTTAATGTTTCGCCGGGAATTACCGCAATTATAAATAGGATAAAAAATGTTAAGCCGAATACTGATTCCTTTTTTAAAATCATATCTGTTTCCTTAGATTATCCTGCCATAATGAATACATCAATAATTTTTTGAAGGTAGTTATTACATTTAACAGACAAGAATACCGAAAATGAAGTTCATATATTTATTTGCAAATCCGGGAATAATACTTATATAAATAAGTGAAAAGTTGTTTTATTAATCTAAGTAAGTTAATTTAAATTATCAATATTGTTATACTATTGAAAGAATGATTCTAATTATTTAGCTTTCAGCAACAGATTAAAAAGCAATCATAAAATTTTATTCCAAGCCAAATTCTATCTTATTCTAAATATTTTAAGGACTTATTGATTTTGTTTGGATGAAAGCGGGAATAGTTAATGAATGGAAATAATGCAACTCTTAATAATGATTATCCGGAATTTATAAGCAATCCTCATAGTGTAAAAATCTATTTTCAGATTATACTCGGGGTTGCAATAATTACCGGATTGTATATTATCAGCAGATATAATTTCTTATTATTCCATTGTCTTGCCGAAAGTTTTAGTATTGTTATAGCTTTCGGTATTTTTATGTTCGTATGGAACTTACGGCGGTTTATCGATAATAATTATTTTATTGTTATCGGTATTTCCTATCTGTTTATTGCCGGAATTCAGCTAATTCATATGCTGGCATACAAGGGAATGAATATATTCCCGGGCCATACAACTAACCTGCCTACGCAACTTTGGATTTCTGCCAGGTATTTACAAAGTGTTACTCTTTTTGCTGCACCGTTTTTAATCGGTAAAAAAATTAAAGCACGATATTTATTTATTACCTATTCAATAATTACCTTAGGGGTTTTTGTTTCTATCTTTTACTGGGGAAATTTTCCCCTTTGTTTTGTAGAAGGCTACGGATTAACGGCTTTTAAAAAAATAAGCGAATATGTTATTTCTGTTTTTATGGCCGGTGCAATAGTTATATTATTTAAAAAGAAGAATTGGTTTGAAAAAAACATATTTAAACTGGTTGTGCTTTCAATTTTTCTAATGATAATTTCCGAATTAATCTTTACACTTTATTCAACTGCCTATGGGTTTTTCAATGCCACCGGTCATATCATTACTATTTTTTCATATTATTTTATTTATAAAGCCATTATTGTTACGGGCTTAAAAAATCCTTTTAATTTGCTTTACGGAAGATTAAGACAAAAAGAAAAAACACTTTTATTAACAAGGTTTTCAATTGACCATGCTGAAGATTTAATGTTTTGGATAAATCCCGAAGGAATAATTACTGATGTAAATATTAGTACTTGCCTAAAACTTAATTACTCAAAAGATGAATTGATAAACGCTGAAATTAGTTTAATCGACAATGACATTTTGCCTGGGAAATTCGGAAATATTATTACAACTCTTAATAAAGAGGATACTTTAATTCTTGAACATCAATTAACAACAAAAACAGGCAATAAGATACCTATGGAAGTTGAATTTAAATCAATTGAATTTGAAAATAAAAAATATTACTTCGCATTTGCCAGGGATATTACGGAAAGAAAACGGGCAAGAGAAATAATCGAATCGTCTTTAAATGAAAAGGTTGTGCTGCTTAAAGAAATTCACCACAGAGTTAAGAATAATCTGCAGGTTATAACAAGTCTTTTTAGGCTTCAGTCTGCATACATAAAAGATGAAGCCTCCCGTGAACTATTCAAGGAGAGCCAGAACCGCGTTAAGTCCATGGCTTTAATCCACGAAAAATTATATTCGTCCAAAAGTTTAACTAAGGTAAACTTTAAAGATTATTTAACCGAATTAGTATCAAACTTAATGAACTCGTATAAATATGGTGTCGGTAAAATAAAATTAAATATAATTGCTGATGATATTGAGATGGGTGTTGATCTTGCAATAAATTTAGGGCTTGTTGTTAATGAATTGGTTACAAATTCTTTAAAGTATGCATTCCCCGGCGGAAAAAATAAGGACGGAAAAGAATGTGAGCTTAGTATTAAACTTACTATAATAGGCGAAGGAAGATTTTTAATTTCTATTAAAGATAACGGTGCCGGATTTCCTAAAGACCTGGATTTCAGGAAAACGGAATCTCTCGGTTTACAGCTTGTCAATTCTTTGGTTGAACAGCATAACGGGGAAATAGAACTGACGAAAAATAATGGAACCGAATTCGTTATGACTTTTTCATATTAAAAATTTTAATTCTCAATATGCCAGACTTCCGCACTTTTAGGCTGAAGCTCTGAACTAATAGTTATACTTTGATTTCTAGCTTTTAATTGCAGTCTTTTGTTACTTATTAATTCGGTTAGCAAAATCTTTTTTGAAGAATTCAAATTTATATTGTTTAGATGTAAGCTAACAGAAACTTTTTTAACAGAATCATTATGATTTATAATGAACATGAGATAGCTTCCGTCAATCTTATCTTTTTGTAGACTGACCTGAACTCCCTCGCTTCCGGCCATTGAAGCAGAATAAGGAAGCCGGATTCCCGCCCAATGAATGATATCTTCCAAAAAGCGGCTGTTATCCTCAGACGTACCCGGTAATGTTTGATTTGCCAGCCCTAAAAAAGATCCGATAAAAACAGCGCCGCCTTTGCCGTACTTATGAAAAGTAATAGCCGGAGTGCCGTCTTTAAATTCAGCCAATATCTTAGCTGTATTGGCGTTTGCTTCCAAAACTTTTAAAGATTCTTCAAAAAAAGCACCCTTCAAAATATCACCTTTTTTCAAACCACCGGAAAGCGGAATATCTTCATCAACGACATTCATTAAAGGTTCTTTCTCTTTTCTTATGCTCAATTCCTTTACTCCGAAAAGTTTGCTTAATCCCATGCCCGGTATTATATAAGAAGCATAGCCCCTGGCATCATTCCATGCAAAGCGGGCTTCGCCAATAACATGACCGCCATTTGCCACATAATTCATTAGCTCATTAGCAGCCTGCTTTGTGAACAACATAGAGCAGGGAATAATTATCAATTTGTACCCGGAGATGTTATGATCTTTTAAATCGCTTAGATCAATAAATCCGGCCGGGATGTTGTGAGAAATGAAAAATCTATAATATCCTATTAACGATTCGGTATGTAATCTTGCACTGTTAACTGACTGGCCAATTGCATTTAGGCCACCAACCATTTGTGCCAAAGGATTATAAAGTATCGCAACTTCCGGTTTAACCGGGGAAGAATTAACAAATAAAGTGCTGTCCTTTGTAATAATTTTTGCGATTTTCCCTGCCGTTATTGCCCTAGGGGTTACTGTCCCGTTCAAATTAATTAAGCCGTATCCGCCCGATTCATATCCCGACGACATTGGATAGTAAGCATAAATATTAATTGCTTTCGCTCCGGCTGCTACGCAAGACCACATCCAGTTTGTTAAGTCGCCGCCGGTAATGGGGTCTCCTATTTTTAAGCCTACGGTACCTTGTCCCGCTTGCAGTTCACCTACGTAAAATCCTCCATGTTCGGCATTAGCGCTGTATTCAAAAGCAAGTGCCGTGCGAATGTGCCACTCAGGCCAATTGTATTTAGGATCGTTATGTTTGGGATATAAGGACAATCCGTAATAGTCCAATTGTTTAGCTCTTTGAAAATCATTTGCTGCATCTGTCCCGCTTAAAGGTGTACTCCACAGTGAAGGCGGGGATGCATGAGCTGTAATGACGTGTGTGGAATCTACACTTCTGATTGCATTGTACTTGAACCGCATATCAGAAGCGATCTTATGATATAAGAAAAGTTTCCAATCTATAAAGTCGGTATAGCTTAGAATGGTACTAAAGCGCGGAGCCTCAACATCTTTCCAGCTTAAAAATGTTCTATACCATGCTTTGTTCAGATTACTTAAAGTCTTATACTTTTTTTTCAACCATTCCCTAAATTTCATCTGAGTATATTTATTAAAACCGAATTGAGGATGTTCAATCCAATCCATGCTTGCCCAGTTTATAATATGGGGCTCACTCCACATATCCCACCCATAGAAGTTGGGATATTGAATGGCAACTTCGGCTGTTCTTTTAAACAAATCAGCAACCGCTTTTCTAACACCGGGGTTATCAAGCGAATAACCCGGCGCGGATTGGGGAATCATTTTATCACCGCTTTGAGTTGTAAAGAGTGCATCTTTATATTTTTTACCTACCCAATCAGGGGCAGAATCAATATACATTTGTATTATTACCTTTAGACCCACTTTGTTAGCTAGACTAAGAAGCAATCGCAGATTTTTAAAATTGTATACTCCTTCTTTCGGTTCGGTATGTGTCCATTCAACCCATGTCCTTACCGTATTAAATCCCAATGACTTGATTTGCCGCAGATCTTTAAGCCATTGACTTTTTGATTTTGAGTTTATTTGCGACAACATTGGAGCGCGTGCCTTTCCTCCGCTGTACCACACCGAAACCGGAAAAAAATCTGTTTTTACTTTACCGGGCTGTTTTAAAAGTTTGGAGTATGAAGTATGTGAAACTTGACTGAACAATGAGGAGGGAACAAGCATTGCGATCAGTATGCAAATTAAGCCGGAATATTTTTTAAAATTCATCGATTATTCCTCTATAGATTCATAAAATAATTTTTCTGCGTGCTTCTTATTTATATCTATATTATAAATGAGTCCGCTTTAAAAAGGTATTACAATTAATTCAAAAATAACATTAATTAAACTAAAAAATTAATATGTTTGTATAGCTATTCTTAAAAAATAATTACATGACTACATATATTAAATGAAAGGTAATTTTATGCTTAAAACTGTTAAGTTGGTTGTGACTTTAATTGTAGTAATAGTTTTATTGTACAGTACAAAAGGATATTCTCAATATGAATTGAACAGGAATTATGTAGGACCTACTATTGGATTTTCATTTCTGGGTTCTACACTTCAAGTAGGAATAAATTATGAATATAGCCTGCAATTGGAAAACATTGGTCCGATTGGAGTAGGCGGAATTTTTAGGTATTGGGGTTACAGTAATAAATATTTAAATGGCGAATGGAGCTATACCGATATTTTAATTGGTGCACAGGGCAACTATCACTTTAAAACAGGTAACGACAAAATTGATTCATGGGTTGGATTAACTCTAGCTTACGATGCGGGCTCTGTTAGCTGGAGCGGTCCGCATGAAAATTACTCAACTCCGGCAATAGGCGGATTGTTTCTAGGTGCACAAGGAGGGCTGCGTTACTGGATTTCTCCAAAGTATGCACTTGTAGCAAGGGTTGGTTTTGGAAATTTAAGTTACGGTTCACTGGAATTTGGTGTCGATTTTATTCTTTAATTAATAATTCCCCGAATATTTAATAGATTATTATGAAAAGTAAATAAATGAGCAAAAACAAAACCGTTACCATATGGTTTCATCATCTTCATGAAGAAATTGATGCTGCATATTTATACCGTGTGCTTGCAGATCTAATTGAAGATGGCAAAAAGAAAGAAATATATTTAAAACTTGCAAGTATTGAAGACAAACATATAGAGGCATGGAAAAATTTAATTCAAAAAAATAATGTTTCCGTAACTTTAATTAAACCTTCTCTACAAGCCAAAATTTTATCATGGGCGGCTAAAAAATTTGGAACGTGGATTTTATCAAGTGCATTATTAAGAGAAGAGGCAACAGAGGTAACATCCTACTTAGATCTTTACAAATCCGCTAAAGACGAATCTACAAAGAATATTGCATTAAGGCTCGCTAAAGATTCAGCCCAGCATGCCGGAAGCTTAATGGATATTAAAGGACAGAGCGAAGAACCTTGGCATAAATCGGAATCGGGCGGGCTATTAAGAAATATTGTTTACGGTTTTAACGACGGTCTTACGGCTAACTTCGGATTAATTGCTGGTGTTATTGGTGCAAGTGTAGCCCCGCAAATAATTTTAATTTCCGGGATATCCGGCATGATTGCGGACTCTCTTTCCATGGGTTCTTCCGGTTATCTTGCTGCGGTAAGTGAAAAAGAAGTTTACGATAATGAAAGAAGAATGGAAAGTGAAGAAATTCTTTTAATGCCGGAAATTGAAACCGAAGAACTTGCATTAATATACCAATCCAAAGGAATGAGCAAAGAAGATTCTACCGCTTTGGCAAAGGAAGTAATGAAAAACCCGGAACAAGCTCTTGAAGAAAAAGTACGTGAAGAGTTGGGAATTGGTGCTCAAAATTTAAGCCCATTTAAAGAAGGCTGGATTACCGGGCTAGCGACTGCCGTAGGTGCACTGATACCGGTTTTTCCATTCTTGTTTCTAACCGGACAAGCAGCAATATGGACTGCTTTTATATTAGCTATGATTACTCACTTTGGGGTTGGCGCTGCAAGAAGCTTCTTTACAGGAAGGGGAGTTTTTAGGAGCGGCTTTGATATGTTTGTGGTAGGTTTCGGCATTGCTGCAATAGGCTATTTTATCGGGGAATTGATCGCAATGCTTTTGTAAGATATATATTAAACTTTCAAAGTTTAGGGTTATATGTTTAATAATTTACTCAAACACATTTATTTTTAACATTGGAATTTGTTCACATTTTGCTGTTGTACTTAACGGGTTTTTAAAAATATTCAGATAAAAATTTTCCCTCATCCCGAGCACTCTTATACAGGAGTAAGAGCTACAATTTTATTGAAAGATAAATTTAGTAAACTTAGATACGGTAAATTTTTTATTGGCTCTATATTAACCATTCTATTATGGATACAATCTAGGGGCCATAAGTGTTAAAATTGCTTACTATGGAAATATCCGTTAAACTGTTATAGGAAACTTGTAGAATCTTCAGCTTTATGTTTTTGGCCGGTGATGATAAATTAATTATGGAATTTGATGAAATATCAAGTGAAGTTAAATTTGTGCATCTGTATTTTATATGATTCGTTATGTTTATTTTTTTATACATTAAATTGGCTTAAATATTTGTATTATCATTAAAAATAAGGTTATTTTTATGGCATAATGCTTGTGCAATAAAAGCTAAGAATGTGAGGTGAAATATGAAACGAATAATAATCATATCGACAATATTATTTTTAGGGCTGGCTTTTAATACAAGTTTTGCTCAATCGTATGATACGCAACCCTATGATTATAACAACGGCGGAACAGAATTATTTTATTCTCAATTAGCCCCATACGGCACATGGATACAATTGGACAACGGTTTGGTCGTTTGGCGGCCGTTGAATTTGCAGCCGGGTTGGGCTCCTTATAAATACGGATACTGGATCTGGACAAACGACGGATGGTATTGGCATTCCAACGATCCTTTCGGTTATATAGTTTTTCATTACGGCCGCTGGTATTACGATAATTACTACGGCTGGTTATGGATCCCCGATGATGTTTGGGCGCCGGCTTGGGTGCAATGGAGATACGATAACGATTACATAGGATGGGCGCCCTTACCTCCTTATGCTTCGTTCTCTATAAATTTTGGTATTCATTTTTCTATGGCTTTTAATATTCCTTATTACCGTTGGCACTTTTTAAGATACCGGTATATGTGTAATCCATATGCATATAACTATTATATACCCGATAGAACTAAATATAGAATTTATTCTGCAACAAGATATAGAACAAATTACGGGTATTCAAACGGCAGAGTTATAAACAGAGGTGTGGATGTAGATTATATTAGAAAGAGAAGCGGTGCCAGAATTATAGAAAGGTCTATCGATAGAGTTAATAGCCCCAGGGATATTGGGAACGGAAGGAATATTACAAGGACATCAGTTAGAGCTTATATTGTTTCCAGAAACAGAACATCCGGAAGCAATTTAAGAAATATGGATATCAGAAGAGGTACAAGACCATCTTCCCTGGATTTATCAAGGATAAAGATAGGTGACAGAAATTTGTTGAGACCGGAAAATAATAACAGAGATCTCAACATGAATAGATCTATGAACAGACCTCCTCGGGAAACAGTTCCGCGGGGAGATATCAGAACCAGACCAAACCGCGTTGAACCGAGAATGCGCGAGATGCCGAAACAAAATGAAAACAAAATAAAAAGAGAAAATTATAGGAGTCCGCAAATAAACAGAAGCAGGCCGGATAGAAATAATAGTAGAATAGAAAACCGGAGTTTTCAAAGAAGAATAGAAAGAAGTCCTCAGCCTAGAAATTACAGGCCGCAAATAAGGCAAGAAACTCGTTCCAGGCAAGAACCGCAAATGAGGCGTGATAATAGAAGCAGTAATAACCGTAGTGAAAGAAACAACTCCGGGCAAAGAATACGAAGATAGATAAATCAACTCTCTCCTAAGAATAAACGGCATTAATCTTAACGGTTAATGCCGTTTTTATTTTTCTACTTTTTTCAATGAGTATTTTTTGGTGAGTTTCAATATTTTATCCGTATCAATCATTTGTATACACTCCAGGTTGTAAGGACAGACTTTTTTCCAGCAAGGAGAACATTCCAGGCCAGCCGGTATTATCTTTTCTCCGTTATCGTATAGTTCAATTTCTGCAGCACACGATAATCCGAACCATGCAATTACGTATTTATTAAGCGCAATGGATAGATGCATTCCGAATGAATCACCTGTAATTACTACATCGGCAAGATCAATAAAACAAGCGCCCTTTCTAAGGCCTAATGTCGTTGGTGTATTTATAATCTTTTTCCTGTCGGTCGCATTAAAAGATTCAAAAATAATATTATTCCTTTCGGTATCTTCCTTACCGCCTAAAAGAATGACTTGAAGATTATCATCTTTTAACATGCCGGAGATTAATTTAATATGCTGCTCAACAGTCATTTTCTTATTCGGAAAAAGATTTGAGCAGCCGGTATTAAATCCTACATAAGTTTTTTCAGGATTGTAATTAACTTCTTTTTTATATTCTTCTATAAAGTTTTTTTCATCTGAACTGAAATTGAATACATACGGGTCTCTTTTATATTCAAGTTCAAAAACTTCGTGAATAATATCCACACCGGTCCTGGTATTTTCCCTAAATTTTAATTGATCGTTATTTCCCATAACATAACGATACATTGCACTTTTATTTGCGGGAATTATTTTCCCGTCTTCATTCAAAAGAAAGCCGAGTTTGTTTTTTGCTTTTACTTCGTTGGCAAAGGCACATGCATAATCGGATTTATCCGCATTCATTAAGTAATCAAATTCTATCTGTCTTAATATCATTCGATGTTCGTCGGTCCATCCGAAAACTTTATCAATAAAAGGGTTATTCTGTAAAATCTTTTCCGCTGCCGGCATTGTAATCCAATAAATCGTGCTAACGGGGAATTTTCTTTTTATTGCATACAGTATTGGAGTGTTTGCTAAGACATTCCCAAGTGCATCGAGTGAAATAATTAATATTTTAATACCTATTTTAGTTTGATCATTTTCATGAAGGCATCCGTTTTCAAGGCAATTTTCGTAAGAAAAACACGGCTTATATCCGCTAAAGTTTTTGCATTTGGGAATTTTTAAATTTTCAAATTCCATGTGGTTTCCGTTTAATTTTTATTTCTGCAAATTCAGAATTTTATACATCCTGAACATGCCGTTATTAATAAATCTTTAAAAAGCAAACTAAAATAACAATTCTAAATAAATAATTCGTCATTCATCATAATTTTAAAATTTTAATCATAAAAAAATGGTATCTTATAAATACGCATTACCGGTACTTATTCAAGGTTATTTTAATGAAAAAAATATAAAGAGGGAAATTTTCATTAAAATTACTTCACCCTCAAAATTATTGAAATAACGATAGAGATAATTTCATTATTAAAATAGTTAGAAACAACATCCAAAAGGAGGAAAGATGAGGTATCTTATTTTGTTAGCCGTTTTCTTCTGCATGGGGCTTATGAATATACTCCCGCAGCAACCGCCATTAATAGACAGGGAATTATTTTTCGGCGATCCCGAAATATCCGGTGCGCAAATTTCGCCGGATGGAGAATATATTTCATTCCGGAAACAATTTAAGGGAGTAATGAATATTTGGGTTAAAGAAAGAACCCGGAAATTCGATGAAGCACATCCGCTAACAGCTGATACGACAAGACCAATCATGGGCTATTTCTGGACTCGAGACAGCAAGTATATTCTTTATGTTCAAGATAAAGGAGGAGACGAAAACTACAGGGTTTACGCCGTAGATCCGGGTGCAAAAGGAGATCCTGTACCCGAATCAAGAGATCTTACTCCGCTTGAAAAAGTTCGTGCGGAGATAATTGCCGTACCGAAAAATACTCCGCGTAAAATTATTATCGGGCTAAATGATCGTGATCCGAAACTCCATGATGTTTACGAACTTAATCTGGATACCGGAGAAAGAACATTGATTCGAAAGAATACTAATAACATTGCCGGATGGCAGACTGATCCTAACGGAAATTTAAAACTCGGAGTAAGAATTACACTCGACGGCGGAAGTGAAATATTAAAACTTCTGCCTGATACGGTTGAATCAATCTATAAAGTAAATAATGAAGAAGAAGCTTCTCCTTTAAGGTTTACTCCGGATGGAAATTCATTTTATTTAATGACGAATAAGGGAAAGGATGTTGATAAGACCGAGCTTTTATTGTTCAATATTAATAGCAAAAAGACAACTTTAATAGATAAAGATCCTCTGGATGAAGTTGATCTGAATAATGCATTGTTTTCCGATGTATCCAATAAGCTCTTGGCAACCGTTTATACGGGTGATAAGCAAAGAATTTATCCCAAGGATGATCAGTTTAAGAAAATTTATGAGAAAGCAAAGAAATCTTTGCCGGACGGAAATATGTGGGTTACTTCGATGACGGCAGATGAAAAATATTGGGTAGTTTCCGTATCAAGGGATGTTGACCCCGGATCAGTTTATATTTTTAACACCGAAACCGGTGATGCGGAACTGCTTTATAGATACAGACCTGAGTTAAATAGCGAGGATTTATCCGAAATGGAACCTGTAAAATACAAAGCAAGTGACGGAATGATAATTCATTCTTACCTTACTTTGCCTAAAGGATTATCCCGGAAGAATCTATCTGTAATTATGTATATACACGGCGGTCCTTGGCATAGGGATCAATGGGGATATAATCCGCTTACACAATTTATGGCAAATAGAGGTTATGCAGTGTTTCAGCCCAATTTTAGAGGCTCTACCGGCTATGGGAAAAAATACCTTAATGCCGGTAATAAGCAATGGGGAAGAGGTAAAATGCAGCAGGATATTACCGATGCCGTAAACTATTTAATTAAAAAAGGTATTGCCAATCCAAAAAAGGTTGCAATTATGGGCGGCTCTTACGGCGGTTATGCAACTCTGGCAGGATTGGCTTTTACACCGGATTTATACGCTGCGGGATTTGATATCGTTGGTCCTTCTAATATTATTACATTGCTAAAATCTATTCCGCCGTATTGGGCTCCGATAAAAAAGTTATTTGATGTACGCGTCGGTGATATGAATAATCCAGAAGATTTAAAAATGCTCGAAGAAGACTCGCCGTTAAATTATGCAACGGATATAAAAGCTCCGCTGTATGTTGTTCAGGGGGCAAATGATCCTCGCGTTAATAAATCCGAATCCGATAGAATAGTTGTTGCATTGCGGGATCTCCACAGGCCGGTAGAATATATGGTTGCACCGGATGAGGGACACGGTTTTGCCGGATTGGAAAACAGACTCGCAATGTTTGTTGCGATGGAAAAATTTATGTCAAAATATTTGGGAGGAAGAGTTCAGGAAGATGTTCGCCCGGCTATTCAAGAAAGGCTTGATGAAATTACCGTAGATGTCAATTCGGTTACTCTTCCAAAGAAAGATAAAGAAGCGGGTACGTTAACTGTGCCGGATTCGTATGACGGTTCAAAGGTACATGAGGGAACCGCAAAATATTCGGTTAAAATAAATACCGGGGGGAGGGAAATAAACTTGGAAATTTCCCGGAATATTTATAAAACCAGTCTTAATGATAAGCCTGTCTGGAGAATAGTGGAAGTTACATCGGGTATGATGGCGGCAGAAGACACGCTGGATATTGATGCTAACACCCTTATGCCTGTTAGACGCTCAATTAAACAAGGGACGGCAAATATCAATTTAAACTTTTCAAAAGATTCGGTTAAAGGCCTTATTGATGCAGGCATACAAAAAATACCGGTCAATGTTAAACTGGACGGACCTGTTTTAACCGACGGTACCGGTGCTCAATTGGCAATTTGTTCATTGCCGCTTTCGGTGGGTTATAAAGGTGCCTTTAATGAGCTGGATATTATGAAAGGTAAAACGAAGAAAATTACTTTCGAAGTAACGGGAAGTGAAAAAGTTAAAATTGCTTCAGGTGAATTCGATAGTTTTAAAATTGAACTTAAACCTGTTGATGAAGAAAATAAATCGACAATGTGGTTCGATAAAAACTCAATGAAATTGGTGAAGATGGAGGCTTCTTTACCGGCACAAGCAGGCGGCGGAACCATAGAAGCAGAATTAATGGAATAAAAATTTTCGGTTTATTATAAGTAGCTTTTTTATAAATTAAAATTTACTTTATAGCTGATAGTACTCAAAAGTATTTAAACGGATTTATCTTTTGAGTGACTATCAGCTTTTTTAATGGAAAGGATGTTGGTATGTTTTGTCCGAAATGCGGAGCAGAATACAGACCTGGGTTTACTCATTGTCCCGATTGCGATGTTGATCTTGTTTACGGTTTACAGGTTGAGGACAAGAAACTTCCCAATGAGCAGTTAGACAATATTGAGCTGGTTCCGATTCTTTCAACTAATGATATGACTGATGTGATTAATATAAAATCCCTACTTGATTCCGAAGGTGTTGAATACTTAATGAAGGGAGAGGAGTATATTTACATTGAACATGTTGATCCCGTAATTTTATGTGTAAAACCGGAAGATGTTGAGCGCGTAAAAGAACTGCTTAAAAATATAAAGCTTAATTATTACAGATTCATTTTCGATAAAAAACAGTATGAATAAATAAACATTCCTTTTCTAGTCACTTCTTAATAGAACTTAGCTGAAAAAGTTCCGGAAATATTTATCTTTATCCCGTTAGAAATTTTAATTTGAAAATCTTATTTTTATAATAGCGGATCAAATAAAAATTTTTATTCACAATCCAAAATTAGGAGAAAACTTATGCCGGTTATTATTAATAATCCTTCGATTATTGAAGCAGCAGGAAACAAACCTAAAATAATTGAAGAATATTTCGGACGTGTTAATTCCAAAACCGAAGCAGTTAGTATAGCAAGAATGAAAAGCCCGGCTGGCTGGGTAGAACCCGGACAAACTCCCGAATTTGACGAATATACGATAGTATTAAAAGGTACTCTGCGTGTTACGCATAAAGACGGGTATGTGGATGTTAAAGAAAAACAGGCTGTACTAATACCAAAAGGTGAATGGGTCCGGTACAGCAGTCCGGCAGAACCCGGAGCAGAATATGTAGCAATATGCCTGCCGGCATTTTCACCGGAAATTGTTCACCGCGACGAATAAAAATAATTT
The DNA here is from genome assembly GCA_046705105.1 of Ignavibacteriaceae bacterium. GTDB lineage: Bacteria > Bacteroidota > Ignavibacteria > Ignavibacteriales > Ignavibacteriaceae > FEN-1297. The sequence goes on from JBJKQP010000145.1 coordinate 26,708, forward strand.
CTAAAAATTATTTATTATTGTTTAAAATCTTTTTAACATAAGTTAAGAATGCCGGAGGTATCTAAAATGTTTTTACACCTTCATCTAACTGAAATAATCGGCTATTTGGCTTCCGTTCTTGTAGCCGTATCTTTAATGATGAGTTCAATTTTAAAGCTGCGTATAATCAATTTAATAGGTGCTGTAATATTTGCGGTTTACGGGTTTATTATTTCTGCTTATCCGGTTGTTGTTGTAAACGGGTTTATTGCTGTTGTGGATGCGTATTTCCTTCTAAATATTCTAACTGCTAACGAATACTTTGATGTATTAAAAGTTGATAAAGAGTCTGACTACGTTAAATATTTTTTGGAGTTTCATAAAAAAGATATAAAAAAATTTATGCCTGCATTTTCGTTTAAGTTAAGTAATAATTCAATATTGTTTTTTATTTTAAGAGACTCCATACCCGCCGGCCTGGTTTGTGCCGAATATTCGGCAGAAGACAGTATGTTTATTCAGTTGGATTATGCAATACCAGGCTACAGAGATTTTAAAACCGGAAAGTATGCTTTCAAAAATTTTTTTAAGGAAAAAAATATCAAAAAGATATTTTCCAGCCCCGGAAACAGTAGGCATGAACATTATCTGAAAAAAATGGGATTTAAATCCGCCCGTCTTTCCGGTAAAGAAAATATTTATTGTCTGGAGATTAAAGAGTAAATATCGATATTAAAAGAAAAAAGCCCCGCAGGGAGAAACGGGGCTTTTTTTAGCTGGCTTTATTTGGAGAGAATCATCTTTTTGGTAGATACAAATTTACCGGCTTCAAGTCTATACAGGTAAACGCCTGATGCAAGATTAGAGGCATCAAACTTATAACTGTAATGCCCGGCCGTCAATTTCTGGTTTACTAATTCCGCTACTCTTTGTCCGAGTATATTATAGATATCAAGCTTAACCTGAGAAGATGCGGGAAGTTCAAATTGAATTATTGTACTCGGGTTAAACGGATTTGGATAATTATTTTCAAGAACATACCTGGAAGGCACAGCACTTTCGGAATTTTTTGTTTGAACAGAAGTAATTGTCTTGTTCATAGTAAAGTTTTCTACCGATGTCCCGGAGTTTGAACTTGAGTTATAGGTGGTGCTTTGCTGCTTACTGGTATACTGCGGAGTGCTGGCAGTTATTGTAAGGCCGCCGTCTGAAATTCCGTTAATTGTATAAGAACCGTTTCCATTCGTAATTGCCCAGCCTATAGTCATTCCGATAGAGTTTTTTGCGGTTATTAGGACTCCCGGTAATGCGATCCCGCCGGATGTTTGAACTGAGCCGATAATTTTTCCGCTGCCGAAAACCGTATCGGACTTAATTAAGGCAGCATTTATATTTACGACATCCGTATCAACCATTACTAAAGTTGCTTTTTCCCAAGTATCGGCATTTTGATAAAATTGGGGAATATAACCATGTGCCGAAAACATTACATAGTACGATCCGGAGGTTAAGCCTTTAATTGTATAATTTCCGGAAGTATCGGAAATACCGAAATGAACATGGCCGGTTGAGGAATCTTTAGCCATTATAAAAGCGTTTTTTATTCCCATCCCTGCAGAATCGGTAACAGTACCGCTTATAGAATATTTTTGTACTTTTTCAAACTGAGTTAAATTAAAATCGATGTTTGAGAATGTGGTATCGTTAACCGAAACAAGCAGGTTTGCCGTATAAAATGCATTTTGGTTGTTGTAAAACTGCATTCTGTATCCCTCTTTAAATGCTGCAACTGCAAACGTGCTTAATCTTTGAGGAATGCTGTCCAGCGTTATTGAATAGTTCCCGTTGGAATCTGTTTTTGCGGATTCAACAAAACCTCTTCCTTCTTCATCATCGCTTTCATATTCTGATTTAGCTGCAGTCCATATTTTTACAGTTGCGTTTGCTATAGGAGTATTGGCTGAAGATTGAACCATCCCTGTAAAAGTTACAGTATGAGTACCGTTTAAAATTAAAGGCAGCTGAAAATCAGCGGAAACCGTATCACCTGTCATTACTTTTACCATTTTGGAAATTAAATTATTATGAAATCCTTCATCCCAAGCGTGGAGTGTTCCCATGCTATCAGGACCTTTACATATAACCAAATAACTTCCGGCTGGTAAAGAATCGGAATAAAACCCCATGGAATCGGTTGTGGTTGAATATTCATTGTTGCCGTCGTGGTCTTCAAATCCCGTAAGACTTCTAAATTCCAGCTTGGCATTATATACCGGCTTTCCGGTACCTTGGTAAGTAACTATTCCGTTTATAACTCCGTTTTTAACTTGAGAAGTATCATGCAAAAATAAATTTATCGAGTCTTTATCTTTTGATACCATAAATTGTTTTATAGTAAGTGTTGTATAACCTTTTGCCGAGCAAGTAAGTAAATAAACTCCCGGAGTTAAACTATCGATTTCAAATCTTCCGTTTGCGTTTGTAGTATCTGCATATTTTACCGTATCTCCATGCATAGTAAAATTAAATAATGATACTGTTGCGCCTGCAAGCGGTTTTATTGCAGTAGCGTTGTTCCATCCGGCATAAACATGACCGGTTAAATTTATCTTATTATTATTAAAAATTTGAGCCGAAAGATTAAAATTAATGAGGAGTACCATTACTATAGCGGAAGCGGACAACTTTAACAAGTTTTTCATTTTCTGTACCTCCGGTTATTATTTTTATTACGATTATTTACAATTACTAATCAAAGAAAATGCCGGAAGTTTTTTTTGTCTGTTCTCAATTAGAAAAATCTTGTTAAATTATCAAAAAATTATTTTTTTTAATGAAAACAGCTCTTTGTTACAATATGAAAAATCTTATAAGGCGGGAATATTGCCTACAGATATTTCGCAGGTACGAATATTATTCGTAGGTTATAAAGATAAGCGAAGGTTATATTTCATGCCCTGGAATTAAATTAACACATATGTTTTTGCGGAAAATAATTTTCTGTTAAATTTTTTTTATTTGAGGAAATTCTCATTCAAAAAAAATATCATAGAGAAGCGAATCAAAGCGGCATCATTATACGATTTAAGGATTATAACCCTCCAAGGTTATAATCTTTAATTATAACCCTATAGGGTTATATTTGACAATTATAACCCTATATGGTTATATTATATATGATTAAAATTTAAGAGAAATCAATAGAGGGAATTTGAAAGCACGAACTAAAAAAAAACAAACGAGTTATTCTGTAATAACAGGAGATATTATCGGCTCTTCCACGGTTGGAAGCGGAAGAAAAAAATTATTATCCTCACTTAAAAAAACTTTTAGGGAAATAGCAATTCAATTCCCGGGTGTTATAGAAAAACCGTTTGAAATTTTTAGAGGAGATAGTTTTCAATCGGTAATCAAGAAACCGGAGAAATCATTATTAATTGGTATTTTAATAAGATCAAAGCTAAGAAGCCTGGAACTTACAGGTATAAAAATAAAATCTGTTGAAAATAAATTAGATGCGAGAATTGCAATTGGAATAGGTGAGATAGGATTTAAAACCAATAAAGTTATTGAATCCGACGGAGAAGCATTTAATCTTTCCGGTAGACTGCTGGATGAAATTACAAGCAGTAAGCAAAATTTAAAAATAAAAACTCCCTGGAAAGAAGTAAACGATGAACTCGAAGTTGAATGCAATTTTATAAACACTATTATAAAAAAGTGGACTATGGAACAGGCTGAAGCGTCCTACTTAAAATTATTAAAAAATGAAACTCAGCAGATAATAGCAAAGAAACTTAAAATATCGCAGCCAGCAGTTAGAAAAAGGATTATAGGTGCTAATTTAAATAGTGTTGAATTATTTGTAGAGAGATTTGAAAATCTGATAAATGCGAAATTATGAAATGGGATTTGATTTTACGACTTTTAACGGCACACTTTATTGCGATTTTATCCTTCAACCGAACGATTGGGTGAAGGATAAAAGTTTAAGGAAAATTAATTCAAAATATCTATACCTCCATACCTTAATAATTTTCGTATTAACTTTTCTTGCCGCATGGAATTTCTCATTTATATGGGCCGTACTTGTAATAACAATTTCTCATTATTTGATAGACCTGAGAAAATCATATATTAAAAATGATACCTCTGCGGTATTTGTTATAGATCAGTTAATTCATATATTAATTTTGTTTATATGCTGGCTTATATATACTCACAGTTTTTACCGCCTGGAAAATTCCTTTTCTTTTTTGTTTAACAGTAAAAAATTCTGGATATACATAACTGCTTATATAGTTGTTACAAGCCCAGCTTCTGTTTTAATAAACAGGCTTACTTCTCGATGGGGAAGTAATATAAATAATTCGAACGACAGTTTGAAAGATGCCGGGAAATGGATTGGGATGATAGAAAGGGTTTTGATACTTACATTTATTATTCTAAATCAATTTGAAGCAATCGGATTTCTTCTAGCGGCTAAATCGGTTTTTCGCTTTGGAGAATTAAAAAACGGTACCGAGCAAAAGAGGGCGGAATATATTCTTATAGGTACATTGCTTAGCTTTTCGGTTGCAATTGCGACAGGAATTATTTTGAGAGCTGCCGGCGGTTTATTAACCTAAAATTTTTTCCCGGCAACTAATCTCAAAACATTTGTTAAACACAATTTATAAGAGAAATGAATTTAAATTTACGGGAAAAATTCCAATAACTGTTTGTTGATAAAATCAATTTCAGCTTGAGATAACTTCACCTCAATTGCTTTTGCATTTTGCTCCGCCTGCTGCCGGTTGCGTGCACCGACAAGAGCAACCGTAATACCCGGACGTTCAATTGTCCATCTTAAAACAAGCTGCGCTAAAGTAGCGTTTTTGTCTGCCGCAAGCGGTTTTATCTTATCCAGGAACTTGTTCGTTTTGATTATGGTTTCTTTTGTAAAAAACGAATCACCTGCACGGTGGTCTCCTTCGTTAAATTTATAATCGGTTGTAATTTTTCCGGTAAGCAGTCCTTTTTGTAAAGGGCTATAAGCTAAAATAGATTTTTTATTTTCAATGCAGTAGGGGACAAGTTCTTTCTCGTTATTTCTTCTAATCATGCTAAAAGGGACTTGATCCGAAACTAAGTTTAAATACTTCGCAGCTTCTTTCATATTATCAACAGAGTAATTACATACACCTGCATTTCTAACTTTTCCCTGTTCGATAAGCTTTAAAACTGCTTCCATTGTTTCTTCAATTGGAGTTGTCTCATCGTGCCAGTGTATCTGGAACAAATCAATATAATCCGTGCCGAGTCTCTTTAAACTGTTTTCACATTCCTCAATAACACTTTCTTTGCCGGCATATTTATACATGTCAACATTTTTCCCGTCGTTGTCTTTTGATGCAAAAAAGAAAGAGCCTTTTTTAAGATCCCACCGCAATCCGTATTTATCCAAAATTTGAATTTTATCTCTCGGGATATCCTTTATCGCTTCGCCGACAATTTCCTCGCTTAATCCCTGGCCGTATGCCGGTGCAGTATCAATGGACGTAACTCCAAGATTATAAGAAGCTTTTATTGCATCAACTGCATCGCTGCGGTCGGCGCCGCCCCACATCCATCCTCCTATTGCCCATGCCCCGTATGTAATTGCCGAAACTTTAAAATCCGATTCGCCAAGCTTTCTGCATTCCATAGTTATTTTCTCTCCTTTCTTTAATAAAGGAAATTATTTGAGAATAAAATAAATTATTATTTTGCTCAATTAATTTTTAGGTGATATAATTTTTGTTATTTGTTTCGAGTGTAAGTTAAAATTACCTGTACAAATATAATACTACGGGATATTTTTTTTAAGTTTTATAAAGGCTGCATGATTCAAATCATGTATATAATAGGGGACGATTGAATTTTAAATAAGTCTCAGCTTGTGTAAAATAGAACGCAAAGAATAAATTGAATTATTTATTTAAAAACCGGAGGATGCTTTACGAAAATTATTTAGATATGTGCAAGGGTTCCTCTTTACAGCATCCCGATTTATTTACTACCAAAACTAAATTTAAATAATCATTATTTCAATAGGAGTTTGCATGACATGAGCTACTAATATTTCTGTGGCTGAAAAATTAATTACATAACGTAGTTTGGAATAATAAAATTTGTTCCCGATTCATTTCATATAATATTTAAAAGTGATAATTTTAATCATTAAATAACATAATTGTATAACATCCGAAGGGGTTCTATCATGATTGGGATTGTTGGATTTGGTTCTTACCTGCCTCGCTATCGAATAAAAGTAGAGAGCATTTCAAAAGAATGGGGTGCCGACCCCGAAGCAATTAAAAACGGATTGTTATTATATGAAAAGACCGTACCCGGTCTTGATGAAGATACTATAACAATATCCGTTCAGGCGGCAAAATATGCATTACAGCGCTCCGGTATAAACCCGGAGGAAATCGGTGCAGTGTATATCGGTTCGGAGTCCCATCCTTATGCAGTAAAGCCGAGTGGTACTATTGTAATAGATGCACTTGGAATCGGTCCGCACGTACATGTTGCAAGTTATGAATTTGCCTGCAAAGCCGGTACGGAAGCAATGTATGTTTCTTACGGTCTTGTTAAAGCAGGCGAAGTAAAATATGCTCTTGCAATAGGTGCAGATACGTCTCAGGGGGCACCGGGAGATGCACTTGAATATTCCGCATCGGCCGGAGGTTCTGCATTCATTATTGGTAAAGAAAATGTTGCTGCCGAAATTTTATTTACACATTCTTATACTTCCGATACACCTGATTTTTGGAGAAGGGAAGGTGAATTTTACCCGCGTCATGCTTCGCGCTTTACAGGTGAGCCTGCTTATTTCAGGCATGTAATTAATGCAGGTAAAAATCTTTTGGAAAAATCCGGAATGTCGCCGAAAGATTTTAAATATGCAGTCTTTCATATGCCCAACGGAAAATTTCCTCAGGCTGCAGGAAAAAGATTAGGCTTTACAAAGGAACAATTAGAAACAGGCTGGATAGTTCCGTGGATGGGAAATACATATTCCGGTTCGTCCCCAACAGGCTTATCTGCCGTTCTAGATGAAGCAAAATCCGGAGA
>JBJKQP010000146.1:0-7470 GCA_046705105.1 Ignavibacteriaceae bacterium
GATCAGAGGTTAAATGTAAAGAATGATTATCTTTCTGCAGCTATACAGAATGCAAACTCAAGTATATCGAGATTGTTTGATGCAAACGTGGCACAGGAGCAATTGGATGCAACTAAAGGGCAAATACAGCAACAGGTTGCTACTTCAATGCTTTCTCAATTGAATGCTGCTCCGCAGCAGCTTCTTCGACTCTTTCAATAATGGTTAGTTAGATAGTTCCTCTTCTCCAAATGGAGAAGAGGGGTATCTAATAGAAAAAGGATAAATAGGAATCAATATGTATAATACTCCAACTTATACAAAAGGAAATTCAGCGCGTGCAAGAAATTACCTTGTAAAAGAAATAATGGAAGCTACCCCCCAGCAGCTTATTATTAAAATTTATGATTTCGCCATACTAAACTGCCAGAGAAAAAATTTGGCAAAGACAAATATGGCTATTCAGGAATTAATAAATTCATTAAAGTGGGAAGGGAAAGATGTAATACAAGTATCGTCAGGCTTATTCAAGCTCTATCAATACTGTCAGGCAGAGATGAGAAAAAAGAACTATGACGCAGTTTATAAAATTTTAACAGAATTAAGAGAATCTTGGTTATTGGCTTTTAATATGCATAGGTGAAGATATGTCCGGAACAATTTTAACAACTTCGGGAATAAATTCGTTGGTAAGTGCGTATCAATCGCAGCAAACAAGCTTACTTGTTACGCCTTTACAAACAATTCAGTCCAAGTATAAGAATTTGTCTTCCGCTTATTCTACTATTATTTCAAAACTAAATACATTTGTAAGCGGGCTTTCAGGCTTTACTGCAACAGACAGCAGTTCGGTATTTGCAGCGTTAGCAGCTAATTCATCCAATTCTAATTTCGTAACTGCTTCAGCCGATACTACTGCATCGGCAGGCAATTACTCAATTAATGTAGAACAGCTTGCTAAAAGCGATATTGCAGTATCCCAAAGTTTAGCCTCTTCTACGGCAAATAGTATTACAGGTACACATACTTTTCAGATTGTTACGGGAAGTACTTCGGGAGATTTAACAAGTAACGTTAGTGTTACTTTCGGTTCGAATGAAACCAACCAGACTGTTATGCAAAAAATAGCGGATGCAATTAATTCAAACCAGGCTGTGGTCACTTCTCAATCGTTAACTGCCGCAGGTTCCTATTCGGGAGCCGCCAGTACAATCTCTATAGATGTGGGAGGAACTACAACTTCTATTAGTGTTAATTCGGGCGGAGCCGGAAGCGAAACGAACGATCAAATATTAAGTGATCTTGTCCAGCAAATAAATGCCAACGTAACCGGCGTAACTGCCGCAAAGGTTACCGACCCCAATAATTCCGCAAATGAAATGCTTCAAATAACAGTTACTGATCCTACAAAAAGTATTTCTATTTCGGATTCAAGCGGTACTCTTGCTTCCGATCTCGGAATAACAACCTCAAATTTAATAGGTGCATCGGGAGTTGTTACGGCATCTGCTTTTTCACCTTCTACCGGTTTGTCTCAGCTTTCATTAACTTCCAAGAACACCGGGCTGGATAATATAATTAAAAATATTTCCGATACCGGCAGCGGCACTGCTTTAAGTTCAATAAACTTTAATCTAGGCACAACTAGAACAGCTTTCAGCCAATCTACAAATACAGCAGGTTTTGTTTATGCAGATACTACCCTTGCGAATAATCAATTAAATGCTAAGTTAAATTTTAACGGGTTGGAAATACAGAGAGATTCCAATACAATAAGCGATTTGGCAAGCGGTGTTACATTTAATTTGAAATCCGTTAATCAATCTACGGACCCGGCTACAACAATTACCGTAAACAGCGATGTTTCCTCAATTACATCGCAGATAAATACTTTTATTAAAAATTTTAATGATATTTATACATATCTTAAGTCGAATTCTGCTGTATCTAAAGATACCGGAAGAAGCACACTTTCCGGCGATTTAAATGCTTTTTCTATTTTGAATTCTTTATCTAATGCATCCATATCTTCAGTTTCGGGGTTACCCCAAGGTGCATTATCTTCACTTTCTTCAATAGGAATTTCTTTTGATACTACCAACGGGCTGAGTATCTCAGACAGCTCATTGCTTAATCAAAGCCTGACGAATAATTTATCGCAGGTAAAAAGTATGTTCAATTCAACAAACGGCATTGCAACCACGCTGTACAATTCTTTAAATCCGTATTTGGGAGCAACCGGTTATCTAACTTCCCAGCAGTCTATTTATAATAATGATGTTCAGAACTACAGCGACAGGATAACAGCTGCCCAGTCTCAGATTAGCAAGGCAAGTAGTAGTTTACAAACTGAATATGAAAAGCTTCAGGCGCAGCTTGTAGATTTAACTAATACAGCACAATCTTATTTTGGTATAAATGTAACGGACTATTTTAACTCGTAGAAGCATATGAAAAGTAAAATAGAAAGAATTATTTTTATTCTTAACGAAGTTTACAAAAACTTAAATAATATAGGCGAAGAGAATTTTGATAAAACAATGTCTCACGTGAGAAGTCTTTTAAATGAATCTCAAAGACACAAGGCATTTCTTTTGGAAAATTTTTCAAAAGACGAGCTGGAGAATTTTGAGCCGTATTTGACTAACTTAACTAAACAAATTAAAGAAAGCTTCGATAATATAATTGAAAAGAAAAAGATAGAAATTGAAAAAGTACGTTTGCAGATACAATATACGCAAAACAGGAAAAAATTAGTTAATTATATAAGGTAAAGTCATGCAAATAGAACCTGTATCCGGTAGCCCTTATTATTCAAAGAATATTCGCGATAATAATTCGGAATCCAAAGGACCGAAAGAAAACAAAATTAAAGATAAGCTTGAGCTTTCGGAAGAAGCAAAAAATATAGGGAAAACCCAGGCTGAAAATACAAATATGGATAAAATAAAAGAACGGATTAATAATAAATTTTATGATTCTCCGGAAGTAATAAATAAAGTTGCAGATAAAATTCTTAAAGATATTAAAACCGGGTAAAAATATACCGGTAAAACAATAGTAGTCTGTAATAAAAACTTTTCTTAAAATTAGTTTGCTAATTATCTTCTAAATAATTATTATACCCAATCGAATAGAAATTATTTCAATTAACGAGTTTCGCGTATATAAAAATGCCAAATATAGAAGGTAATTTTACCGATCAAATTCAAGACAACAAATTACAAATTCTAGGCAAACTAACTGCCAGCCTTATACATGAAATCCGAAATCCCTTATCCGCTATTAAATTAAATTTGGATTACATGAAGATGATTGAGTCCGAAATGCCTGCAGAGGCTGTCGATTCCGTTAATGTGTGCAAAGACGCGCTTAATCGTATTCAGTATCTAATAGACAATGTACTTACATTTACAAGAAAAAAGATTAACGGGAAGAAATTCTGTTCTATTAATGATATCTCCAGAAGCGCATTCGATATAATGCATTCAACTGCCGAAAGTAAGAAAATTAAATTGACTTTGGAACTAGATGAAAATTTACCTAACGGTTATTTTGATAAAAGCCAGCTTCTCCAGGTATTTTTAAATTTAATTACAAATGCAATTGAATCCTTCGAAGACGAAGGAGAAATAAAAATAAAAACTTACAGAGAGGATCCCGGCTGCATTATTTGGGAAATATCGGATAACGGTTCCGGTATTGATGATGAACATAAAGATAAAATTTTTCAGGATTTTTTTACAAGCAAAATAAAAGGCACTGGACTGGGATTAAGTGTGTGTAAAATGCTGCTGAAGGAGTACGAAGCCGATTTGGATTTTAAAAGTACAAAGGGAATCGGGACAAAATTCTTTATTAAATTTAACTCCAGTGTAATTAAAGAAGATGCCGCTATTCAAAATATTAATCATTGATGATGATAACCTGGTTTGTATCTCATTAAAAAAACTACTTGTAAAACTGGGATATGAAGTTGAGACTTGCATGGAAGCCGGTGAGGCGTTCTCTAAAGTAGACAGCTTTGAACCGGATATAATACTTCTTGATATTTATTTAACCACCCATAACGGATTAGACCTGCTAAAACAATTCCAGAAAAAATATTTCCATATACCCGTAATAATGATTACCGGCTATTCCGATGTTAAAATAGCGGTTACGGCAATAAAGTCCGGTGCTTACGATTTTTTACTTAAGCCGATTGATATTGAACAACTGCAGCTTGTCCTTAAAAAGGCACTGGATAATTTAAAACTTAAAACAGAAGTTGAAAAGCTGCAGCAAATTATTAGTGAAGATAAATTATCGCGGGAATTCTTTGGAAAAAGTGCAAAGATAAAAAGGCTTCTGGCTTCCGTTGAAAAGCTTTCTCTTAGTGCTGACACAACTATTCTTCTGCAAGGTGAAAGCGGTACCGGCAAAGAAGAATTTGCCAGGTATATACATCAGCACAGCCCGCGTAAAGATGCATCATTTATCCAAATTAATTGCTCTGCCATTCCGAGAGAACTTGCAGAGAGCGAACTGTTCGGGCATGAAAAAGGAGCCTTTACCGGAGCATTACAGAAAACCAAGCTAGGCAAATTTGAGCTTGCAAACGGCGGAACTATATTGCTGGATGAAATAGGTGAATTGACGCCGGAACTGCAGGTAAAGCTTCTGCGAGTGCTTCAGGAGAAAAAGTTTTACAGAATAGGCGGTGAAAAAGAAATTTCCGTGGATGTAAGAATTCTTGCTGCCACAAATAGAAATCTTGATGAAGAAGTAAAGAAGGGTAACTTTAGAGAAGATTTGTTTTACAGGTTAAATGTAGCCAGTATTTTTATTCCTCCTTTAAGGGAACGAAAAGAAGATATACCGATTCTTGCATATTCTTTTATGAAAGAATTTTCGAATAAGTTTAATAAACAAATAAAAGGAATAGACCCGGATGCACTTGAAAATCTGGTATCTTATCCATGGAAGGGAAATATTAGGGAATTACGGAATGTAATGGAAAGAGCGGTTATTCTTTTAGAGGGTGATGAATTGAAAGAAAATCATTTTAACTTTCTTGCAGAAGCAACCCGCGGAAACTTTGCCGGAGAAGAAAAATTTCTATTAAAAATTCCACCCGACGGAGTTAAAATAGATGTGGTATTAAAAACACTTATTCAGAAAACTCTAAAGATTACAAAGGGAAACCAGGTAAAAGCAGCAAAAGTACTGGGTTTGTCCCGTTCAAAGCTTAGATACCGTATGGAACAACTCGGGATTGAAGTAACTAAGGATATTAAGTAACACCCCTTTTACCCTATCTTTCTACGGGGGGAATCATAACAGTGAACGTGCTTCCTTTCCACTTTTCGCTAAATACTTTTATTTCCGCCTTATTAATTTCAACATATCTTTTTACAAGTGCCAAACCTAAGCCTGTTCCTTGAAATATTCTATTCGGACCGTAATCTTCCTGGGAAAAAGGATTAAAAACATTAGGAATATATTCCGGAGAAATGCCTATTCCCGTATCACTAATACTTACGCAAATTTTATTGCTTAATTCATTTATAATCATTTGTATTCCTCCCTTTTCAGTATACTTAATTGCATTGTCGATAAGATTAATAAAAACCTGACTAAGGGAATACTTATCTGCATAGATGAGCGCATTGTTTGAATTATTTTTGTAAATAAAATACAAATTTTTCATTTTTGCCCGGGAGAAAAATTCCAAATTCAGGTCTTCGAGTAAATCTTTGTGCAAGTCTAGCACTTCGAATTTGGTTTCAAAATTTCCTGTCTGAACCCGCGATAAATTTAGAATTAATTCTATTGTTCTAATCAATCTTTGAGAACTGTTGTCTATAACATAAAAAGCAGATTCCATTCCCTCCGGTAGTTTGTCCTCAAACTCTTCCTTAAGGATTGAAGTGTAGGTTAAAATGTTGTTCAGTGGTGTTCGGATTTCATGAGATATCCGGGTTAAAAATTCTGTTTTTAATCTGTCGGATTTTTCGGCTTTTTCCTTAGCAAATAGAAGTTGTTCTTTGCGTAATTTATGGTTGGTAATATCCCGTACAAACCCCTCAAAATACAAAGTACATCCGCCAATATCTTTTACCGTATGAACGTTTAATTCTACCCACAAGGGTTCGCCGCTCTTCTTTTTCCATTGTACTTCTATATCAACAACCGAATTTGTGTTTTTATATTGTGATATTAATTTACTGCGTTCCTTCTTATCAAAATATACATCGTCTGCAAGATTTAACTTAAGAACTTCCTCAACGGAGCAGCAGCCTAAAATTTTTGCAAAGGCTAAATTAGCAGTTAGAATTTGTCCCTTGTAATTAGATGTATAAATACCGATCGGTGAAAATTCGAATATGTTCTTATATTTTTGTTCGGAAATTTTTAGTGCTTCCTCCGCCTGCTTTTGCTGTGTTATATTATGGCCGATTGTTGATGCAGCAATTATCTTTCCTTCCGAATCTCTTATAGGTGAAATAGTTAATGAGACATTTATTTTTTCTTTATCCTTTTTAACTCGTATGGTTTCCAAATTACTTATGGATTCACCGTTTTTAATTTTTAACATTATAGACGAAAATTCTTCCGTCAATTCTTGGGGAACAAGAGTGGAAATATGTCTGCCGATTATTTCTTCTGCTGAATAACCATACATTAGTTTTGCTCCCTTGTTCCATGATATAATATAACCGTCAAGGTCTTTACTAAATATAGCATCCATCGAAGATTCTATAATAGCCGAAAAGTGTGAGGCAATATATTCGTTTTTTAGTTTACCGGATTTTAATTTTTTCATCGCATCTTATTGGATACCAAATCCATTTTAAAAATAATAAATATTTATATAATTATTGCTCTTAAATTCAATTTTTATTTATTGTTATCTTAATGCCATCTTAAATCTCTCTAAAGATTTTTCTTCTTTGTACGATAATTATAATAGAATATTAAAAATATTTCCGTTTCTTTTTAATTATGGAGAAGGTAATGTCTGATTTAAAAGAGCAAAAGGAAGATTCATCCGGTTTACTTCAACTGGTAAGCTTTATGATAGGCAGCGAGGAATTTGGGATAGATATTTTATACGTCCAGGAAATAAATAGGATGTTGCAAATAACAAAGGTACCAAATGCACCTTATTTTGTAGACGGAGTTGTAAACTTGCGGGGAAGGGTAATACCCGTTATCGATTTAAGAACAAAACTCGGCATTGAAAGAAAAGAGCATGATAAGAATACACGCATAGTTGTTGTAGAAGTTGACGGTAAAACTGCTGGTTTTATTGTTGATGCTGTAAAGGAAGTGCTTAGAATACCTGCAGGTATAACGGAACCGCCTCCGGAAATTGTAACAGGTATGAATTCCGAATTTATTATGGCAGTTGCAAAACTTGAAGACCGGCTTATTACGTTAATAGATCTTGAAAAGGTTTTATCCAACAGTGAAAAGAAGAAATTAAAAGAAGTAGCTTAAACGTAT
>JBJKQP010000147.1:0-18202 GCA_046705105.1 Ignavibacteriaceae bacterium
CCGGGTGTCATCGTTGTGCTTTAATAATTCTTTCATTTCGCCGGATAGGAATTTCTTTCCCTTTACGGATTTCATAATTGCTTCCCTTAGGCTGCAAAACTCATTATCCTTTTCTACAATTCCGTAAAAGCCGCTTTCCATAAAACTAAGATATTTTTTATTAGTGCTTTCCGTGTAAAGTATATTTTTGGACCGGTTCTTAGTCGTAAAAGCACTCCTTACCAATTCCAGTCCATTATTATTTAAGCCGGTATCGTCAAATACAACCACATCATATTTTTGCTTCTTCTTATCATAGTCGTTATAATCATCTGTGTTGGAAATTATGAAAGGATCGGCTGCAAAAAACTTAGCAAGTGCTACAAGTAATGCGGGCTGCATAGACAAAAACAACACACGTATCTTTTTCACTTTAACCCCCGGTGATTTCTTAACATCAAGTTAAATCGGTTTGCTTACCTCAAAACCCGCCGATAATTTAAGCAATTTATAATTAAAAAAAATCAGTAGTTCTACTGATTTTAAACTAGGAAGAATGACTAGAAAAAACTAGGAAGAATTCCTAGAAAAAGATGGGAGATGGAAGATGGAACATGTAAGATGGATTAAGAGCATGGTTAGGAGTGTTCGATTTATCAAACAGTGATTTAGGAAATTTTAATTGTACCGGGAATTTCTTAATTTAGTTAAGTCATTTCACAAAAATAACTTATAATGAAGGAACCGGCAGAGAATTTTTCACAAAACAATAAATCCTGGAAATACAGCTCCGAACAGTTCGAAGATATAGAAATTCTTCGTTATAAAGTACCGGGGTTTGACAGGCTAACCTTAAAAGAAAAAGAACTTGTTTACTATCTTTATAACGCCGCACTTTGCGGCAGAGAAATTTTTTACGACCAAAACTATAAGCATAACCTGAAAATAAAAAGGACTCTTGAGGCAGTTATAAAAACTTACAACGGCAGCAGGGATTCGGACGATTTTAACAAATTTATGGTTTATGTAAAAAGGTTTTGGTATTCTAACGGTATACACCACAGCTATTCGGCAAAAAAAATACTGCCGGAATTTTCGCAGGATTATTTCAAATATCTTCTTGAAAACAGCGATGTAAAAGCTTTTCCTTTAAATGAAGGTGAAACTTTGCAGCAATTACTGGAAGAACTTAAATCAATAATTTTTAATCCTGCAATTGATTCTCAAAAAGTAAACCTTGATAAAGATGCGGACGTAATAAAAACTTCGTGCAATAATTTTTATGAAAATATTTCTCAAAAGGAAGTTGAAGATTTTTACAATGATAAAGATGAATCGGATAACAAAGAACCGGTTTCTCACGGACTTAATTCCAAGCTAATAAAGGAAGACGGAAGAATTACTGAAAAAGTCTGGAAGGTTGGGGGAATGTACTCAAGTGCAATAGAACAGATTGTTAAGTGGCTGGAAAAGGCTGCAGGTGCTGCAGAAAATGATAATCAAAAAGCTGCTCTTGTTAAGCTTGCAGAGTTCTATAAAACCGGAAGCCTTAATTCATTTGACGAGTATAATGTACTATGGCTTAAAGATAAAGATTCCGTTATAGATACGGTTAACGGCTTTATAGAAGTTTACGGCGACCCGCTAGGCTATAAGGGATCGTTCGAAGGAATTGTTTCTATAATAGATTATGAAGGGACTAAAAGAATAAACACTATTAGCAGGCATGCACAATGGTTTGAAGATAATTCCCCGATTGATGAAAAGTTCAAAAAGAAAAATGTTAAGGGAATTTCCGGTAAAGCAATAAACGTTGTTGTAGAGTCCGGTGATGCTTCTCCTTCTACTCCAATAGGAATAAACCTGCCAAATGCAAATTGGATTAGAGAAAAGTACGGCTCAAAGTCGGTTAATCTTGGCAATATAGTTTATTCATATTTTATGGCAGAACCGGAAAGACTTATCAGGGAGTTTGCTTATTCGGAAGAAGAAGTTCAGCTTGCAGAAAAATATTCCGCACATGCGGATAATATACATACGGACTTGCACGAGGTTATAGGCCACGGCTCCGGGCAAATTCTTACCGGTATAGGTTCACCAAGGCAGACGCTTAAAAATTACGCTTCAACAATAGAGGAAGCCAGAGCAGACCTGGTTGCATTATATTATTTGCCGGATAATAAACTGGTTGAAATAGACGTAATGCCCAACCTTGATGCTGCAAAAGCAGGTTACAATAAATATATTAGGAACGGTTTGTTTGTTCAGCTTGCCAAAATTGAAATAGGAGATAACCTTGAAGAATCCCATATGCGAAACAGGCAGCTTATATGCAAATGGGCTTTCGAAAAAGGGGAAGATGAATATGTAATTGAAAAGAAAATAAAAGACGGCAAAACATATTTCGTTATAAATGATTATTTGAAGCTGCGTTCATTATTCGGCGATCTGCTTAAAGAAGTTCAGAGGATTACATCCGAAGGTGATTTTGAAGCTGCAAAGAATCTGGTTGAAACTTACGGTGTAAAAATAGAGTTGGAACTTCATAAAGAAGTAAAGGAGCGTTACAATAAATTAAATATTCCGCCTTACAAGGGATTTATAAATCCTGTGCTTAATCCTGTTTATAAAGAAGGAAAACTTGTTGATGTAGAGATTGAATACCCCGACAACTTTACGGAACAGATGCTTTATTATGCGGAAAAGTATTCCTTCCTGCCGGATAAAAACTAGCGAGGCATATCGGGAATTACTTATCGCACTCACAGCCAAAATTCCTGATAGTAAAATTGCGGAAGTTAATTTTAAATGAAATTAGAAATCCCTTTCTACGTTTCGTTTTGTTAATCTGTTTAGCTGCCAATGCAAAAGTAAATTCTAAGAAAAGAGAAACCCACCCTTTAATATTCCGCTTTATAAGGAATATATTTTAAAAACCTTTCAAACTTACGGATATGTTTAAGTCTTTTTAATGGAACGTTTTTTGTTTTAAGTATAAAGTTATTAACAAGTAAATTAGCATGCAGATTTTAATTACAGGCAGAAGAAAAGTAGGCAAATCTTTACTAGCTAGTATTTTTACGGGAAAAGATTTTTCCGTAATGAATAATGTCGCAGAGCAATTTTCCGAGCCGGTAAATAAATCAACAGAATTTTTCCCAAACGGGCAGATTATTATTGCCGATATTAATAATATTGAAAATGTTGAGGAGATTGGTAAAAGAAGAATTAGCGAAGTAATTAAGGCAATTTCTGCCGCAGATTTTGTTATTGTTGTACTTGATGCCAGGGAAAGAATATATCCCGAAGAATGGGAACTAATTAACATTTTGAATAAAACTTTAATTCCGTTTATAATTGCAGTAAATAAAATAGAATACGGAGTAAATCCTGCCTTACTTTCCGACCTTAGGCTGCTCAACGTAACTCATTTTGAAATTTCGTGTGCCGAGAAAGCGGGTCTGGATGCATTAAAATCAAAAGTACTAAGAATGCTTCCTTCCGGTGAGAAGAATCCGCTAATCGGCGATTTGGTTAATCCGGGAGATATAATTATTCTGGTTGAACCGGAAAATTTTAACAGTCTAAAAGGAAGGCAAATACTACCGGTATATAAGTCGATTAAAGAAATACTTGAATATGATGCTATTGTTATATTAACAAAAGAAAAAGAATTAAGGTCAACCCTTTATGCTTTAAAAAGCCGCCCCGATCTTGTAGTAACGGACAGTCAATCAATTGAAAGAGTTGCTGCAGAGCTGCCCGAGGTTGTTAAGCTTACAACTTATTCAATTTTAACTTCCCGCTATAAAGGTGATTTGACCATGTTCTTAAAAGGATTGGAAGCCATAGATACTCTTGAAAACGGTGATAAAATTCTTGTTGCCGAAGGCTGTTCTTACCATGAGCAAGCTGATGATTCGATAAGAGAAACTTTAGCAGGATGGTTTAGAGCTAAGACTAAAAAGGATTTAAGTTTTACATTTAACACCGGTGATTTACCCGATAATATTTCCCTGTATAAATTGATCATCCATTGCGGCGGGTGCAGGCTTTCCCGGCAGACGATGCATGCAAGAATTAAACTGGCAGCATTAACGGAAATACCCGTAATAAATTACGGTATACTTTTATCTTTTATGAAAGAAGCCTTACCGCGGACAATTATTCCTTTTGGAGAAGAGTATTCTTATTGAAGGGGTTAAAATTAATTATAACCAACCGCATAATATTATCAAACGCTGGTTAAGCCTTTCCGTAAAGATTTTTCTACAGCATGTTTAAAGCTTGTTAGATCTACCGGCTTATGAAACACATAATCAACACCAAGCTCAATATATTCCTCATTTGCATTTCTATCTATCTCGCTGCTTAAAACTATAACCGGAGGCTTGCCCTTTATTTCTGCTTTCATCAATTCAAGCACAAGATTATAACCGTCCATTTTCGGCATAATATGCTCGGTAATTACTAGTGCCGGCGGGGAAGAAATTATTTTATCAAGCGCTTCTTTTCCGTCCGATGCTAACTCGATATTATAATCCGGAGTGATATTTTTTAATATTTTGGAGTAAAGCAGTCTGTCGGTTTTGTTATTATCTACAAGAAGTATATTTGCAGAAGCAATAGGCAGGGTAAATTTAAAGTCGGAACCCTTTCCGTATTCGCTTTCTACACGGATAGTGCCGCTGTGTTTTTCAATAATTTCTTTTACAAGTGAAAGTCCAAGGCCGGTTCCTTTTTCACCTTCCGTGCCTTCGGAAGTATACTTGGTATCTATACGGAAAAGCTTTTTTAAATTTTCAGGTTTTATTCCTATTCCGGTATCTTTAATTGAAAATTCAAGAAACCTGGAGCGCTGCGATGCCGCTACAGATATTCTTATTTTACCGTCTCTAGGGGTAAACTTAATTGCATTGGTTAAAAGATTATTGAATACCTGCTGTATCAAATCTTTGTCGACAAATACAAAAACATCATTTTGAATATCGGAAGTAATTTCTATATTCTTTTGAAAAGCAACGCCACTTAAAGAAGTAAGCGAACTTTCAATAATCTTAAAGAGCTCAATTCTTTCAGGTTCAAAGCGAATTCTTCCGGTTTGCAGCCTGGTCCAGTCCAGCAGGGAATTAACCAGAGATAACATCGACTTTGAAGATTCCTGAATATATTCAATATATTGTTTCTTTTCGCTTTCGCTTAAATCTGTGTCGCTTAACAGCAGATCGGTAAAACCTAATATTGAACTGAAAGGTGTTCTTAAATCGTGAGAGATAATAGAAATAAACCTGTCTTTTGTTTCATTTAACTTAATTAAGTTATCTGTGGATTTTGTAAGCTCGTCTTCCGCTTTTTTTCTTAAAGAAATATCACTTACAAGCCCATAAACTTTTTGTAAATTTCCTTCTTTATCTCTTAAAAGATTTATTTTACACCTTACCCATACAATATTTCCATGCCTGTTAATAATTCTTAATTCAAATTCTCCGGATAGCTGAATTTTACTATGCAGAAGGTTATTAAGTTTTTTCTTTATTAAAGAGAAATCGTCGGGGTAAATCATTTTGAAGATTAATCTTGAATCTCCCAGCAAGTCAATTTGTTTGTAGCCGGTAATTTTTTCAACGGAAGAAGTATAAAAAACCGGAATAAGAGTATTGCCTGTTCGTTCAAAGGTAAAGAGAAAGTCATCTATATTTTCGGTAAGATTTCTGTACTTCTCCTCGGAATTTTTAATTGCCTGCTGAGCGCGTTTCCATTCGGTTATATCTCTTACGGAAAAGACTAAATATTTTTTCCCTTCGCTTAAAAAAGAAGAAATTGATAATTCGGCAAAAAAGTTTGCATAATCTTTCCCTTTACCCATAAACTCAAATCGTTCGGGTACCTCTTTCCCGCTGCTTAAAAGCTGTACGTAACCGCTTACCTTCGGAACATCATTTTCGGCTACAAAGTACGAAAAATTTTTGCCTAGTATTTCCTTTTCACTCTGATAGCCGAAAATTCCGGTGAACGTGCTGTTAGACATCACTATTTTACCATCGCATTCGATTGCAACCCCATCCTGAAATACTTCAAACATCGAATGAAATGTTTTGAGATCCTGCTGTAATGCCTTCGCACCCGAAACTTCAGTGGAAATTAAATTGTAGTGACTGAATATATTGTTTTGATATGCGGGTGAGATTATAGTATCCAGGTATATTAATTCATTGTACTTTGTTTTTGCTATAAGCTCTAATTTCTTAGTGTCAATCTTTTCAAAATCTTTTAGGTTAAATGATGTCTTGCGGATATAATGCGGATCCAAAAGATCTTTTAAGGTCTTATGAAAAATTTCTTCTTCCGAGTATTTAAATGTTTTTTTTAAGGCATCATTTGCAAATATAATGTTACCGTTGACATCAACATTGCAAATTAACTCGGATGCCAAAGAGACAAGGTTTTTATAATTTTCTGCGGAAGTTTTAAGTTCCTGCTCCGTATTTGCTCTTTCCGTAATATCGGTACAAAGAATTAATATAGTTTCTCCGGTTTCATCCGCTAGAGAAAACTTGGCATCGATAATTTCTTTTAGGCCGGTTTTCTTATAAACCGTTAAAGTAATTTTCCAGATTTTAGTTTTCTTTAGTTCAACTTTAATTCCCTCAAAATATTCGGTGTCGAAAACATCCAGAACTTTTCCGAAGAATTTTCCGTACACTTCGCTTCTTGAATAACCGAAAAGAGATTCGGAAGCTCTGTTCCAAAATATAATATTGCCGGATGAGTTTACGGCAAATACTGCATCGGTAACCGCTTCCGTAATTACTTGATATTGTTTTAATTCACCTATTTCTTGCTGAAGCAATTTTGTTTCTTTTAAATATTCGGTTATATCCGTAAAGAAAAAGAATAAGAATTGTAATTTACCGCGCCAGTTTACCAGCGGTTCAACGTTGCATTCATATATAACTTCCTTGTTAAAAAGGGAAAGATGAATTATAATCTTTTTCGATTTTTTATCGATTAGTACCGCATCAAAGGTTTCTTTAATTTTATTCCGGGACTCTCCCGTGAAAAAATGTGAAATAGGTAATTCATTTAAACTGTAAAGCGGAACGTTCAACTTGCTTATACTTTTGCCGAATGAGTATTTTATTTTTCCGTCGCTGTCGGTTACAAAAAGAAGGTCGTTTATTCTGGAAAGGATATTAATAATTTGTTCGCTCTTAATATCTTTATCCTCTTGAAGGACGGGTGTAGTTTTAAAATCTTCGAGAATTAGAATACCGCCGGAGAATTGATTATTTATTAGCAAAGGAGAGCCCTTGAGAAATACGGTTAATTTCCCTCCGTCAAGAGTACTGATGTTCTTTATTTCTTTTTCGAAAGATAAACCGTTTTTTAATTTATCAAATTCTTCCGTTAGATCAACATCTGAAAAAATTCTGGATTCAAAAATGTTAGTCCCCTCCAGGTTTTCGTGTTCAAATTGGTAAAGTATTGCGTACTTAATGAAAATTTCATTAATATAATTGATCTTCCAATCACTGGAAAATGTCAGTATCCCAATAGGAGCTTGTACTATAGTTGGAGGTATAATTAAATCCCTCTTCATATTATTAATATTATCTGCAATTCTTTGCATTACCTTTCCGATGTCCCTTTAGCATAATGATAACAGCAATTATAATGCTAAAGTTTTTTATAAAACTATTGCGGTTTGCACTTTATTTAATCAGAAAAGATATTTTATTTAACTTATTAAAAATAAATAGCTTACATCAATATAAGTATATCAACAAGTATAAATAATTATCAATGTTATAACACGGATAATTTTAAATTATGTATCATTTTGAAAGTTGTTTCACATTTTTAGGCAGAAACTTTTTACGAAATATTTAAAATTATTGCCTATCAAAAAATAATATTCGTAAAAATCCATAAATTAAACAGTAGAAAATACTTAAAAAAGTCAACCCAAAGAATCTTAAATACATATAAAATTTGTTAAAAAAATATCCTCGAAAGAAACCTTTTTAAGATAGTGTAAGCCTTTCTTCAAGCGAATTAAGTTCATCAATTAGTTTAGAAGGAATATGATTCCCAAAAATTTTGTAATATTCTCTAATTTCTTTTACTTCTTTCAACCAATCATTTTTATCTATGTGAAATAATGCATTTAAATTTTCTTCACTCATTTCCATGCCCGAAATATCCAGTGCATTTTTCCGGGGAATAAATCCAATAGGGGTTTTAACTGCATTTTCATTATTTTCGGTCCGTTCAAATATCCATTTAAGGATTCTTATATTTTCACCGTAACCCGGCCAGAGAAAATTTCCTTTGGAATCTCTCCTGAACCAGTTAATATAAAATATCTTCGGAAGTTTATTACTGTTGTATTTATTGTCAATGCTTAGCCAGTGAGAAAAATAGTCACCCATATTATATCCGCAAAACGGAAGCATAGCAAAAGGATCGTGGCGTATATTTCCTACCGTTCCTTCGGCCGCTGCGGTTCTTTCCGATGAAACAATAGAGCCAAGAAAAGTTCCATGCTGCCAGTTAAATGCTTCATAAACCAATGGAACAACATCTGCTCTTCTTCCGCCGAAAATGATTGCGGAAATTGGTACTCCGTTGGGATCTTCCCAGGCTTCATCAATTACGGGGCATTGTTTTGCAGGTACAGTAAACCTGGAATTTGGATGCGCAGCTTTTTTGTTGCAGTCCGGTGTCCATTTGTTACCGTGCCAGTCGGTTAAGGTTTCCGGTTTTTTATCAGTCATTCCTTCCCACCAAACATCGCCGTCGTTTGTAAGAGCAACATTTGTAAATATGGAATTCTTTTGCATGGAAAGCATAGCGTTGGGATTAGTATCCATTGAAGTACCCGGTGCCACGCCAAAAAATCCGGCTTCCGGATTGATTGCATAAAGCCTTCCGTCGCTGCCGAATTTCATCCATGCAATGTCATCTCCGACGGTTTCCACTTTCCATCCCGGAAGTGTTGGTGTAAGCATAGCAAGGTTTGTTTTACCGCAAGCGCTTGGAAATGCTGCGGCAATATATTTCTTTACTCCTTCCGGTGAGGTTATACCAACGATTAACATATGTTCGGCCAGCCATCCTTCGTCACGTGCAATATTGGATGCAATTCTTAATGCAAAACATTTTTTACCAAGCAATGCATTCCCGCCATAGCCGCTTCCGAATGACCAGATACTTCTTTCCTGCGGGAAATGAACAATATATTTTTCTTCATTATCCGGCCAGGGGACATCCACTTTACCGTCAACTAACGGAGCGCCAACCGAATGCAGGCAATGAACAAAATTTCCGTCTCCAAGAATTTTAAGGACATCTTCACCCATTCTAGTCATTATTCTCATATTACAAACTACATAAGCCGAATCCGTTAATTGGACTCCTATTTGAGAAATGCTTGAACCAAGCGGACCCATGCTAAAGGGTATTACATACATGGTTCGTCCTTTCATGCACCCGTTAAACTTATCTTTTAAAATATTTTTCATCTTTGCAGGTTCAACCCAATTATTGGTTGGTCCTGCATCTACTTCTTTAAGTGAGCAAATAAAAGTTCTATTTTCAACACGAGCAACATCGGAAGGATCGGATTTACAGTAATAGCTGTTAGGCCTCTTCTTTTCATTCAGTTTAATAAAAGTTCCTTTTTCAATTAAGCTTGCTGCAAGGTTATCGTATTCCTCAGGTGAACCGTTACACCAGTAAACAGAATCCGGTTTACATAATGCCGCTGTCTCTTCTACCCAATTAATAAGTTTGGTATTGTTAGTCATTAGAATGCCTCTCTAAAAATTATCCGTGTTAGAATTAGAAATTCCGCTGTTTTATGAAGGGAATTAAATTTCAAAATTTGTTTATAATGAAGTTATCATTAGGTTATTCTAATGAAAAAAACTCCAGTTAGCACCAACTAAAAAGAAATAATAATCCTTTGGAATTGTCAAAGATATAAAAAAAACTCTTATGTATTTAGTTGATTTAAGTATGTGTGATCTGGAAGGCAGAATATATTTTTAAGAAATACATTTTATTTTTATTAAATTAATTTATTAAAAATTTGGTTTTTTATTGACAAATAATTTTATACAGAAACTAGGTAAAAAAACTTTAGATTTTTTTCAGGAGATTGGGCAAATTTCTCGTTTGTTGTGGGGAATTATTAAAAGCTTTGGTATGATCCCCCGCAGCAGAGGAATTATTCTTTATCAAATGGAGAATATAGGAGTTAATTCCCTTCCGCTAGTAATGATTATAGCAATATTTACGGGTGCCGTAGCCGCATGGCAAGCAGCTTATCAGCTAAAGGGAATTGCGCCTATGTCCTTTCTTGGTGCTTCTACAAGTAGGGCAATAATTACAGAACTTGGTCCGGTATTAACAGGTATTGTAATTGCGGGCAGGGTTGGGGCGTCTATTGCCGCAGAGCTTGGCACGATGAAAGTTACCGAGCAAATAGATGCTTTGGAAACCATGGCGATAAATCCGATTAGATATCTTGCAATGCCGAGGTTTGTTGCCTCTGTTATAATGCTTCCGCTGCTTGTAATTTTTGCGGATGCTATTGCGGTTTTTGGAGCGTACATAGTTTCTAATTATTTCCTTGGGGTTTCATTTTCTGTTTTTTTCCTTTCTGTAAAAAGATTTTTCCTCATCGGTGATTTATTTGCGGGATTATTTAAGACGGTTTTTTTCGGAGGAGTAACTGCTTTACTAGGCTGCCACATCGGATTTCAGACCGAAGGAGGGGCAGAAGGAGTTGGTTTGGCAACAATCAAATCTTTTGTGCTTTCATCTGCAATGATCCTCATTCTGGATTATTTCCTCTGGACAGTGTTGTTCTAAGTTTTCAACTTGATAAAATTTCTATGTGAAATAGAGATAATTTATACCGCTCGTAGAAAAAATCATTGATTATAATTTTAATAAATATTAAGTTAGGGTTAATTCGATTCATTAAGTTCTACCCCCCCTTAATGAATCTTCCCCATGCCCGGTAGCCCTCCACCGGGCAGTTTAATTTTAATTTCTCAAATTTTTTTTGTAAAATACATATAGTAATTTCATTAAAATTGGATTGGCAGAAGCTATGGAAAAAATAAAATATGAATTGATTGAAAGGAAGATGCCGGTTGAACTCCCTGATAATTTGGGTTTTGGAAAATATTTTACCGATCATGTATTCGAAATGGAATACAGCGCCGGTAAGGGATGGCATAATCCTATCATCAAAAAATTAGAAAATCTTTCCATACATCCCGGTTCAATGTATCTTCATTACGGCCAAGGTATATTCGAAGGCTTAAAGGCTTTTAAAACTATGGCCGGTGAAGTAGTTATGTTTAGACCGGAGAAGCATATCCAAAGGTTAAATAACTCTGCCGGCAGAATATGCATCCCGAAAGTTGATAATGAACTTTTACTAAATGCGCTTACGGAATTGGTTTCTGTGGAACGCGATTGGATACCTACCAAAAGAGGTGAATCGTTATATATTCGTCCGTTCGTTTTTGGTTCCGATGCATTTCTTGGTGTTAAACCGTCTTCAAGTTATAAATTGATGATTATTCTATCTCCCGTTGGCGCTTATTACCCTGAGGGATTTAAGCCTGTTAAGATACTGGTTCAGGATGAATATGTTCGTGCCGTTAGAAAAGGCCTTGGAGAATGTAAAACTCCTGCAAATTATGCCGCAAGTTTGCTTGCCGGGGAAGAAGCAAGAAAAAAAGGATTTACTCAAGTACTTTGGCTTGACGGTGTTGAGCAAAAGTATATTGAAGAAGTAGGTACAATGAATATATTTATCAACTTTAAAGATGAAGTTGTAACGCCGAAATTAAACGGCAGCATTTTACCGGGTGTTACAAGAGATTCCGTTATTACAATACTAAAAGATTGGGGCGTGAAAATTAGCGAAAGACTGGTAAGCATTGATGAAGTAGTTTCGGAATATAAAAAAGGAAATGTAACAGGTGTATTCGGAACCGGTACGGCAGCAATTATCTCATCCGTGGGCTGGCTTAATTATAAAGGTTTTGAAATGGCATTTAATAACGGTCAACCCGGCGAATTGGATAAAAAATTATTTGATGAGTTAACATCCATACATTACGGCCAAAAGGAAGATGTACATAATTGGTTAACTCATGTTGAAAAAAAGGAAATTGAAGTATAGCTTATATTTGAATTCATAAGAGTCTCCCCTGTCCCTTTCTAGTACACGGGCATTTTGTAATTAAAAATTGCTTAATGCCCGTTTTTTTATGCTTTGATAAAAAACACTTGACAAGTGAACATACGTGCACTATATTTGCAGTAAACAAATGAGCACTATAATGAAAAAGCAATTAACCGAGAGACAGGAAGAGATTTTAACTTTTATTAAACAATTCCTGGAATCGAACGGATACCCGCCGACATTAAGAGAAATAGGAAAGCGATTTAATATTGTTTCCACTTTCGGGGTGAAAAGACACCTGGAAGCCCTTGTAAAAAAAGGCTACCTTAATATTGAAAGCAATGCAAGCAGGGGAATTACTGTTTACAAAGATTCAAGTGAAGATATTAACTTTATGTCTTCTTTCTCCGGTGCAGAACGTGACTTTAGAAAGATACCTATTATCGGCAGAGTTGCTGCCGGTACTCCTATACTTGCCGTAGAAAATATGGAAGGCAGTCTTGTAATTGATTCTTCATTTATGAAAAAATCCCAAAATTGCTTTGCTCTAAAAGTTAAAGGAGACAGCATGATAAATGCGGGAATCTTCGAAAATGATCTTGTAATTGTTTCTCCGGGGCAAGATGTCCTAAACGGAGATATTGTTGTTGCTTTAATTGATGATGAAGCTACCGTTAAAACTTTCGAAAACAAAAATAATAGTATAAGGCTTATTCCGGCTAACGATAATTACAAGCCGATTGAAATTTCCGGGTATAGAGAATTTTCAATTGCCGGAAAAGTTGTTGGAGTGGTAAGATGGTTCAATTGAAAACGGAGATAAAATGAAATCTGAAATATTTTCCTTAGCAATAAACAACAGGAATAGTGTAAGATTCTTATACGGGGTGAACGAAGTTTTACTGGATCCGTATTACATTACCAGAGAAATAAACGGGCAAAAGTATTTATACGGAAGAATATATAAGTCAAGTGAAATAAAAAAATTCGAATATATTAAAATTGCAAACATCAAGGTTTTGAAGGAGCTAAGATTTTCTCCAATCATTCCTATTCTTTCAAAAGCCGTATAGGTGTTGGGAGGTTGTTATGTTGGAATTAGTAAAAAGAAGAACAGTTGATTTACTTGTAGAACAATTTTGGAAACACGGTTATTTAACGGTGAGCAGAAAATTCGGAACTTACTTACCCGAACCTGCAAAGGTCGGTTCATTTGATGTGGACATTGTTGCAAAGCAGAAAAATAATTATGCAATAGGTATTACATTAACGGCGGATGATTTGTCGGACGGAAGTATAAATGAAAAATTAAATTTTCTTGCATCACGACAAACAAAATATACAAATAAAAGAGTACTGCTTTTTATAGGTGCACCTGTTAGCATTTATAAAAATGTAAAAGTTTTATTGGAGTCTTTAGCTCCTGAAATTAAAAAGAATATCCGTCTCTTTCAGATAGAAGAAAGAAAAGTTCAGCTTTCCAGGAGAAATAGGAAAACAGAAAATGTTTTGTTCTCTTAGTATTTCTCAATCCGGTTTGTATCTTAATCGTTATAAAAATTTATGCAAATCGCGAAACGGTCACCATATAGGTGGAAAAGAAAATTTCAAGATTACAAGATTATCAAGAACGATCTTGTAATCTTTATATAAACCTTGTTGGTCCCGGCACATCCGGTATATGCTTTTAGCCAATCATTAACCTAAATTAGGCTAAAAAGTTATCAAATTTTAGCGCAGCTTCATTATATCTCCTATAAAAAAAATACTTTTTGGTTTGCCACTTCTTTTTACCTTTTATTATTATTACATCCTTAATAACTTTTTAGTTTAAGATGGCTAAATTATGTAAAAAATTAAGGGATATTAGTAATTTGAAACTTATCTTGACATTAATTCGTCTTAAGGTTAATTTTACACGCTTTATCAATTTTGAGGGCGAAGTTGAGTAAAACTCAATCGATATCCGATGTAAAACTACAAGAGGATCTTAAAAATTCCGGAGATATACCGGTCCATATAGCAATTATTATGGATGGAAACGGCAGATGGGCCAGGAAACGCGGTCTTCCAAGAGTTGCAGGACACAAACGCGGTGTTGATACTGTTAGAGAAATTACCGAAGCTTGTGCTCAGGTTGGAGTTAAATTTTTAACTCTTTATACATTTTCAACAGAAAACTGGAAAAGACCTAAAGATGAAGTTTCTACACTAATGCGATTGCTGTTAAAGAGTATTAAAGACCGTTGCGACGAATTAATGAAAAATAATATTAGACTAACAACTATTGGAGATGTAAAAACTCTTCCTGTTGAAGTACAAAAAGAATTGAATTATGCTATCGACCGAACAAAAAATAATACAAGGATGACTCTGAATCTTGCTTTAAGCTACAGCGGCCGATGGGAACTGCTTAAAGCTTTTAAAAATATTGCCCAACAAACATCCGAAGGGAAATTGAAAATAGAAGATATAAATGAAAAGTGTATTTCGGATCATTTAACAACAAAAGATTTTCCGGATCCTGACCTCTTAATTAGAACAAGCGGTGAATTTAGAGTCAGCAATTTCTTATTATGGCAAATTGCATATACGGAGTTTTATATTTCGGATGTTTATTGGCCCAGCTTTAATAGAAAGAATTTATATGAAGCAATAAGGAGTTTTCAAACGAGGGAACGCCGGTTCGGTAAAGTAAGTGAACAACTAATTAAGAATGACAAAGGCTTAAAGAATGTCTCATACCTTCCTAAAGAAACTGTTTAAATATACCTTTATTATAATATTATTCTCTTTTACTTTTACTTTTGCTCAAACAGTAAAAAGCTATAAAATTCTGGGGATATCCGTTGAAGGCAATAAAACTGCCGACGCCTCAACCGTTATTGCAAACAGCGGTTTAAAAATAGGGGATGAAATTCAAATACCTTTTGATCAATCTATTGCGGATGCAATTAAACAGCTTTGGTCCCTAAATCTTTTCTCAGACGTTAAAATACTTATTGAAAAACATGTGGGAAACGGAGTTTTCCTTTTAATAAAGGTAAAGGAATATCCGCGGTTTGAAAAAGTTGTTATCCAGGGCAATGATAAAGAAAGTACAAGTGATATAGAAGATAAAATAGATTTGCAGAGAGGCCAAATTCTTAAGCCTCAGGATGAAACCAGAATTAAAGAAGCTATTCTTAAGCTGTATGAGAAAGACGGCTACCTTAATGCCGAAGTTAAAATGGAACATTTTGTTTATTTTACTGCCGATACAACCAAAAATGATATCGACGTTGTTTGGCGGAATGAGAAAGACTTTTCGGATGAGTACACCGTTAAATACGATAGAAACGAAAATTCTTATTTTAACCTAATTGATAAGATAAAGAGCCGCATATTATTGATGATAAGGATCAAGGAAAATCGAAAAGTTGTAGTTAAAAAAATAGAATTTGTAGGTAATAAAGCTTTTAGCGACAGCAAATTAAGGGGCGAAATGAAAAACACTTCGGAAAAAGTCTGGTGGCAATTCTGGAATAGCGCCGAGTTTGATCCTAAAAAATTTGACGAAGACAAAAAGAGTATAATAGAATTTTACCGGAGCAAAGGTTACAGGGATGCAACAATCTTATCGGATTCCCTGATCTACTCAAATGACAAAAAAGATTTAACTATCTTAATACATGTATATGAAGGCCCGCAGTACCATATAAGAAATATTACTTGGGAAGGTAATACGGTTTTCCCGGATAAAGTATTAAACGAAAGATTAGGCTTTAAGAAGGGCGATATTTATGATTACAAAAAGTTCATGGAAAATCTAAAAGGTAATAAAGCCCAGACCGACGTATCGTCATTATATCTGAATAACGGTTATTTAATGTTTAATGCTACGCCAATAGAAACTAAAGTAGATGATGATTCTATGGATGTTAATATAAGAATTGATGAGAAGAATCAATTTAGAATTGGAAAGGTTGATATTGCCGGTAACGATAAAACAAAAGACAAAGTAATCCGGAGAGAACTTTATACAATCCCTGGCGATTATTTTAACCGCGGCCTATTGTTAAGGAGCATTCAACAGCTTGCGAATTTAAAATATTTCAACGTAGAAAAATTATACGGACCAAACGGAATAAATACTTCACTTAAAAACGACAGCACCGTTAATCTTACTTACAATGTGGAAGAAAAATCCAGTGATTATTTAAATGCATCAGTCGGGTACAGCGGAAGCTTTGGATTTAGCGGGGCAATTGGTGTTACTTTATCCAACTTTGCACTTGATCATCCGTTTACTATGGGCGGCGGCCAGATACTAAGTTTTAACTGGCAATTTGGAGTAAGCAATATTTACAGGACATTTTCACTAGGCTTTACCGAACCGTGGTTGTATGATACTCCTACACTCGTGGGCTTTAATATTTTTGATACCCGACAACAGTATTATTACGATATGAGTCAAAGAGGTGCTTCAGTTAAAGTCGGTAGAAGACTAAACTGGCCGGATAATTATTTCTACCTGCAGGGAATGTTTCAATACCAGTATAACGATATTATAAACGGGGGAGGTTACTACACCCAAGGTAAATATAATCAATTTACTCTGGGAGCAACGCTTAGCCGTAAAGATATTGACAACCCGATTTTCCCTTCGAGAGGATCAGACATCCAATTGACAGCACAGATTTCTGGCGGTCCGTTTTTGCCGGGGGATTTAAATTATTATCAATTAAATTTTCAAACAGAATGGTATAAAAGATTATTTAATTCCGACCGTGTAGCGCTTTATACTGATGCAGAATTCGGTTATATACACGAACTGGATCAAAAGACCGTTTTGGAGATCAGCCCGTTTGCCCGTTTCTTTATGGGAGGCAACGGGCTTGTAATTGCTACGGTTCCTTTAAGAGGATATGACGATAGATCTATTGGGCCTGCAAGAGGCGGTGATGTATACCTGAAATATACTGCTGAAATTAGAGTTGCTGTAACTCTTGAGCCTGTTCCGTTATATTTGCTTACATTTGCGGAAGCAGGTAATGTTTATCTTAATATTCAAAATACGCAGCCTTTTAATTTGGATAGGTCTGTTGGTGTTGGTGCTAGAATTCTGATTAATCCAATCGGCTTAATCGGTTTTGATTTGGGCTACGGGTTTGACAGAGAACGTGTAAACGGTCAGAAACCGGCATGGTTATTTGCTTTTCAGTTCGGAAAAGGATTTTAAAATTATATAAACAATTATTTAAGGTGAAACGAGTGAAAAAATATTTTTTAATTTTTGCTATGCTTTTCTTTGGTGCAAATATACTGTTTGCTCAAACACAAAAAATAGGATATGTAAATTCCCAGGTAATATTAAATCAATTACCGGAAGCAATTAAAGCGCAGGGAGACCTGGACGCTCTTACAAATGCATGGTCTTCCCATCTGGATAGTATGACAACTAATTACCAGAAGGCGCTTGCCGATTATCAGCAGAAAGCAGGTACTATGACCGATAAGGCAAAACTGTCAGCTCAACAAACGTTAGTCAGCCAGGAACAGGCAATTATAGACTATAGAAAGGCAAAATTCGCTCAGGGCACCGGAGAAATTTATAAAAAGCAAGATTCAATCTTTACTCCCGTTAAAAATAAAATTTACGCTGCAATTAAGGAAGTAGCTAAAGAAGAAAAAATGAAATTTGTCTTTGACAAGGCTGGCGATGTTGTATTGTTATATGCTGATCCGGAATACGATATTACTTATAAAGTGCTGGACAGGCTGCAAACCGGCGGTAAATGATTTTTATCTTTTACAATTATTTGTTTAAATTAATTTCTATTTATTCGGTAACAATTTTATGAGGGATGCAATTTAATTCGATACTATTTTCCAAAATCATTTTAGCAGATAAAATCAAAAAAAGGAGTTGATATGAAAAGAATTATTTTATCCCTCGCAACTTTTATTTTTGTTTTTACAGGTATATCTTACAGCCAGCTTAAAATTGGTTTTGTGGATTCAAAAACGATT
>JBJKQP010000148.1:0-14857 GCA_046705105.1 Ignavibacteriaceae bacterium
ATTACACATAATTTATACTAAAATTTTTTAATAGAAGCAAATAATAAAGGTATGGGTAGTTGGTTATTATGAAATTTTATTTTTCGTAAAGTCTTTGACTTTTTAGATTTTTAAATTAAGTGTGAGTGCTTGATACACCCGCACGCCGATAAGATTAGAGCACTAATAAAATTGTTTGAACGACAATAAGAATAATTTCCAGAGTTAGTTTTATTGTCTCTAGTCTTTTACTCCCGTAATCATTAGAATAATCACTTCTTTTTTGGTTACATCCCATATTAATCAATCGAAATAATATAGGGTCTAATTTGGGGGATTATTTCAGAAATCTATATTTCATATTCTAATAAATATTACATCCATTTGGTCAACGGGCAAATCTTCGTCAGTAGCTTTTTCAAAATATAGATGTGAATTTTTTTCCTTTAACCATTCTTGAAATTCTTTCCATGCATTTTTATAATCATTATCGGAAGGCAATTTATAATATGTGTCACGAAATAATATACTGACCGTTGTAATATATCTTTTTTCTTTATCTAATTTCTGTAATATAAATTTTTCTAAAATTTCAAAATCTTTCTGATCCATATTTCCTCTAATTAATTTACTAAATAATAACTCCCCTTGCCTTGGTAGCCGTAATAATTTCCTGAATATCATGCCCAGTATAAATTTGCCCATTAAATTCTAAACCAAATTGCTCACGATACAAATCATTCAGTACATTCCATAAGTTGTCAATAATTTTGTGAAAAAAATCCCAAGTTATATTAGCCCTGTCCCACACATCTCTCGGATTAATTACATTATTTTTATCAATATGAAAATGCGTTTTATTTCTTATTAATTTTAATTTGCAACTTAATTGTTTGACTTCATCTAATGTTATTCCGTGCTTTAGCAATAATTTCTCTATAATTTTGGGTTCATGTCTCCACAGATACCAAAAAGACGAAGCTCTTTTATTTTCATCAAGAATTTTAATAATATGAAAGAACATTGCATCATACATGGCTAAATTAGCATAAGAAAATAACGAACAACATGTTTTCGGAGTGACTTTTGATAATTCATTAATTGCATTTCTATAAGACAATGCTTTCTCTAATTCAAAGAGAATTCTCCGCGTTGCACGATAATAACACGAATTATAATCTATTATCAGTTCAGTTGGCATATTATTATTTGTATCTCTAAATTAACTTAACAATAATTTTTATTAAAAAACATAAATGACATTACTTATTTTATAAAGTAATCATTTTAAATTTTCAAAGAGCGAGAATGAAGAAAAATTATACTAGTTATTCAAGAAAAATCACATTTAAGAATTGAAATTCAAATTAGCCCACTACCGAGGTATAAACCTATGAACAATCCAAACGCTTCTTTACCGACGAACACCGGATAATTTATTCATCTCCATCTCTTCCGGTGTATCCCGCCGTAATTGATCACTTTGCGAAAAGCTTTAGGAAAAAGACGGATTAAAAAACAAAAGTAATACCGAACTTGAACTGATTATACGTAAGCGGAGCTGCCGTAGCAAAAGGCCAATTCATCTTTTCCTGTCTTAACTCATATAAGCCGTAAGAAAGTGCATTCTTCAAAACAAAACTTACTACCGGAACTGCATAAGGTGAAGCATCCATCACTTGATCTACAAAATGATCAAGTGCTTCCTGCCCAACAGCTTCAATTATTACACTTCCGGCCCACTTCCAGAATAAGTGCCTTGGAAAAACTATCGAGCGCTGATATCCGGCATCCAGCATAATATTGGGAATAATTTTAAATTTTATACCGCCGTCAAAGCTTGTACCGAAACGGAATGAATTATTAAAAAGGTCGATCATATTTCTATCTACGGAATCAACAGGAGTGCTATTCATTTTGAGCCTGGTCCATTCAAATGAATAGGTATGATACGGAATAATTGCACCGTTACCTATTTTATAACCATATCCGGTTGATCTGCCGAAACCGAATCTCCACATATCCGTTTCAAGTTCGTTACTATTTGATGAACCGGCAAGCTTAGTTGAAAAATTACTTAAGAATAAATAGTGATATTTATATTTAAGGATATTTTCTTCATCTGTGTTTTTGATATCCGTATAGCCGATTTTAAACTCGGCAAGATTCGGATTGCCGAACGATTCATTGAATCCTCTTAAACCTAATTTTGAAAATCCGTACTCTAAAGAAATTGTAGGACTTCCTTTAAATTCGCTGCTAAAAAGATCAAATTTGAAGTTATTATGATCCCACTTCCATTCATTCTTAGTATTCGTTGTGTCGTTATCTTCCTGGGCAAACGTAACAGCCGTGCCTAAAAATATAACAAACAGTAAAAAAAATAATTTTTTATAATTCATTTTCCCTCCTTTGAACTTTTCATAATAATATTTTTTCCGAAATAATGCCTCAACCTATGTGCCAGTTATATATTTGTTATATTTTATTATTTAATGTAGAACCGAATACTATGTTATACATGCGCAACAATTAATTGTACATTTTAATTAATACGATAAAGCTATAGTTTTAATAAAAAATCACGATTCGGTCAATTAAACCTATTTGATTAAACAGAAGTATAAAAATAAAAGATGCCGGAAAGAAAATAATGATGATGTGCGGTTCTTATGCTAAATGAATTAAGTTAAATTTTTCTTTATAATTTCATCGAGATAGTAATGAAATTTATGCGGAAGATTTTTGTATTTCGATTTAAAACTTTCTTTGATTGTATCAAAATCTTTAGAAGAGATCCCAATTAAATCGGTTTCTATATTTCTTAAAAACAACTCAAGCTTATTTTTTACCTTTCCAATTATTTCATTATCCTTTGTGCCTGCAATAATTTCGGAAGCGGCATTAATATTAAAATCATTCTCAACGTAAACTTTAAGTGCAAACCCGCGGAAGTTTTCGGATATTACCGTCCTGCTTACACTGCCAAGCTCCCTGGCAGTTTCATTTATGGAGGAACGGGAAAATTTTTTACTTCTAAGAGATTCTATTACAATATCATCAAACGAGAATTTGCCGTCCTTAATAATTTCTTCCGGAAGGTCTGCAAGCTGAATTAAATTCCTGCCGGATGATTTTGCAAAAATAACCGCTCTTTTAATAACCGCTTCAAGCTCTCTAACATTACCTTTCCACTCATATTTTAACAATGCTTCCAATGCAGCTTGCGATAACTTCATTTCTTCCGGTTCTTTATTCAGAAAATATTTTGCAAGCGGCTCAATGTCTTCTTTTCTCTCGCGCAGCGGAGGAAGTTCAATCTTTATAACATTAAGCCGGTAAAAAAGATCTTCGCGGAATTCCCGATTTTTAACTGCGGTTTCTATATTCCGGTTTGTTGCCGCAATAATTCTTACGTCGGTATGATTTGTTTTTGATGAGCCCACTTTTTCAAAATCACCTGTCTGAATAACTCTTAAAAGTTTTACCTGAAAATTTTCCGTAGTCTCTGCTATTTCGTCAAGAAAAATAGTTCCCTTATTTGCTGCTTCAAACCGGCCTACCTTATCAGCTACGGCACCGGTAAAAGCTCCTTTAATGTGGCCGAATAACTCGCTTTCCAGTAAAGTATCGGAAAGCGCTCCGCAGTTTACTGCTATAAAATTATTGTCCTTTCTTCTGCTTAATGAATGAATTGCTTTTGCTGCAAGTTCTTTACCTGTTCCGCTTTCACCTAGAATTAATATATTTGCATCTTCCGGTGCGGATTTCTTAATTATATCTATTACTTTGAGCATCGACTTGGAAGTGTAAATTATTCCTTCAAAATTTACAACACCGGTAGAAGAAATTTCCGGTGCTTCCTTTTTATCGGATTCGGTTTCCTTGAGCTTTTCAATATCTTTTTTTAACGACTTTATTTTTTCAATAAGTGAATGAGAGCTGTTTTCTCCGGTAATATTCAATTCGCTTTGAAGTTTTGCAAGCTCAGTTTCTTTATTTTGCAAAAGTTTTTTTAACACATTAGATTCGTCAACAGCACCTTTATATAAAAGATTTTTATTTAATATGAAGAAAACAGAATCGGTTATAACCATTAAAATAAACGGTATATAAAAGAAGGAATAACTTAATTCAATGTTAAGGAATGAATAAAATATAAATGTTAAAACTAAAAACAATAAAAATGCGATTGAATAAAGTAAAACATTTTTCAGACCGGGAGATTTTATTTGAATAAAAAACAGGAGTGCGATCAATAGGATAAAAAATACTTTTGATGCAATTAAGAAATTATCATTTAGCCACCGATGCTTTAAAATATTATCCAGTGCAAAAGCATGAAGTGCAACACCCGGCAGGTGATTATTGAAAGTAGACGATATATTTGCCGCAATGCCCGGATCAGTAACGCCGATTATTACAATCTTACCTTTAAGATTATTTAGCACGGAACTTTTTTTATTAACAAGCTGGAAATAATTAAGCAGAGAGTAACTCTTAAATTTTTTCCATGAGGACACAAAATTGATCTTTAATAAATCGCTATTATTAAAAGAGTAATTTGGCCCGGCAAGTTGAAGTGCAAATGCCTTTATTTTTGTATTGTCGTAATAGATAAATAAAGGGATTTGTATGCCGTTCTTAGAAAAGTAATTTAGATGTCCGGTAACCAACTTTTCATCAAGCAGCTTTGGACTTGGGTAGCTTAGGGAATCAGTATAGTATTTACCGTCTTTAAAATAAACGTTGCCAGCAACCGAGCTTAAGACAACATTGCCGGCCTTTTCAATTTCTTTGGTAACCAGATTATCGTAAAGTGTTTGGGTAACAAATTTTGCACTTAAGAATACTTCCAGACCGATAGATTTGACTTTATACCGTGACAAACTTTTAATAAGAAGTGCATAGTAGCTCCGTTTCAAAGGCCAGTGACCCAGGCTATTTATATCTCCGGCAGAAATGTTTATAAGGACAATATTTGTATCCGGCTGCTGCTGCCCTCTTATTAACGAATAAATGCTCTCTGTATTTCTGTTAAGCACAGATTGAAAGCCGTTTAACAAAAACAAAAGAAAAATTGAAACCGCCGCCAAAAATATTTTTATTATTAATTTATTCTTAAACAAGCCCGGCACCTTCATAAAATTTCATCCGGTAAAATGGAAAGATTTTTATAAGCTAAGATAAAAAATTTCTCATTATATTAAACATGCGGACTGCAACAACTTTAAAAAATCTATTATTATAATTTTTGTTAAATCATTCTAACATTTGTGCTGCGGCATACTTTCTTTTAATTATAAGTCAATTTGGTTATTTTTTTTAACTAACTATTTTAAAGAATTCATGTTATAATAAAAATGTATAAGCTAAAAGATATTTTGGCGGAATTAGTTGAGGGAAATATTCGTCAGCGAGGCTATTTGTATTTTATAAAAGGATTGGTTGAAAATTTAAAATTCGATGCTAAGAAAGCAACAGCAGATGTTTACGGCTCTTCTGTGTACAAAGTAGAGATAAAATTTAACAAGGATAGATACCCATTGGACTGCTGGTGTACTTGTCCTTATAACGAAGTAGCGGTTTGCAAGCATGTAGTTGCCGTACTTTATAAGTTAAACAGCTACAACTTTT
Organism: Ignavibacteriaceae bacterium; assembly: GCA_046705105.1. Taxonomy (GTDB): domain Bacteria; phylum Bacteroidota; class Ignavibacteria; order Ignavibacteriales; family Ignavibacteriaceae; genus FEN-1297. The sequence continues at coordinate 5,617 of JBJKQP010000148.1, forward strand.
TTACATTTAGAAATATTATACCTTTCAACGGTTATTCCTTAACATACAATGATTTTGAAGATGACATATTTAACAGATTAAAGCCATACTCACTTGATAACAATAAAACCGTTAATCAAATAATAAAAAAAAGTATTAATGAGCCTAATACCAGACAGCAATGGCTGCAGGAAGTAACTAAACAAAATGAGGAAGCAAAATTTAGCCGGTTTAAAAACAAATTTACCGGTTTCGTTGAAAAAAACGAGAAGAAAATAACTTCGGTAGATTATAAAATTGCATACGCCGTAAATATTAATGAGTATGGTTCAAGCATTTATGTATTGAGACAGCGTATAAAGAAAAACGGCACCTTATCTGTCCCCGAAATAGTTCACGGTACGAACTTAAAAAATCTTCCTGTCGACTCTTTCAAAGAAAAATTAATTATTGAATATTTATCAAAAGCGTACGGTGAATTTTCCGTAGAACTATACCGTGATAATTATTTTATTAGCAATTCGCATTTAAAAGAGCATCTTAACAATGCATACATATTTTCCGAAATTCTAAACTTTTTAACGGATAAAGAAGTTTATCTTTACGAAGGATACCGGAACATAGACAAGAGAGTTTTTATTCAAAAAGAAGGCGGACATGCGGAAGTTCTAATTGATGACAACGGTAACGGAGAACTGTCATTAAAATTAAGATTTTATTTTAACAATGAACAAATAAAATCAGAGACGAAAATTATTCCCGTGTTGGATTCTCCTTTATGGGTTATGGCAGAAAACAAAGTTTTTAAAATTTCCAATCTTACCTTGGAGCAATTTGCGAACTTTGCAGAAAATCCGGACGGGATTTTAATTCCTAAAATCTATTTAGAATATTTTGAAGAAGCTTTACTTCCTGAACTTGCAAGAAACCTTCCTCTAAGTTCCGAAAAGTATCAAATTGACGAGGTCTCGGTTTTACCGGTAAATAGAATTTATTTGGAGGAGGAAGAAGATAAATTAAAAATAATTTTAAAGTATTTTTATTCCGGCTTTGAAGTTGGTTACAATGAATCTGAAAAAGTTACTTCCTTTTTTAAGGAAGGTAAAATTACTAAAATTATAAGAGAGAAAAATTTAGAGGAATCTGCCAGGCAGGAAATTAAAAATTTCTACGTTAAAGAAATTGAAAAAGGAATATTCATAGTTAGAAAAAATCCGGTAGATTTTTTATTTGAATCGCTTCCCTATTTTAAGGAAAAAGGATTTGAAATATTCGGTGCTTCTGATTTAACTAATTTTAAAGTTAACACTTCCAAACCTATTTTCTCTTTCAATGTTTCTTCCGGTATAGACTGGTTTGATGTTTCTTCCGACATAAATTTCAACGGTGTTCCTATCTCATTTGACTCTCTTATAAATGCTCTAAAGCATAAAAAGGAATATGTCCGATTGGAAGATGGCTCGATTGGATTTCTACCTAAACAGTGGGTAAACAAATTCAACAGGGCTTTGGTGTTCGGTTCGGTATATAAGGACCAAACCGACGGAAATGGTGGATTAAGGTTTTCACGGCTTCAAGCAAATGCTGTGGATTTACTTATTCAAGATGCGGAAGCCGACGCCGATTCCGAGTTTAAAGAACATATTGAAAAATTAAATTCATTTGAAAATATTCATCCGCAAAAAATACCGAATAATTTTAAAAAGGTTTTGCGTCCGTACCAAAAGGGCGGATATGATTGGCTGTATTTTTTAAAGGAATTTAATTTCGGCGGGATACTTGCGGATGATATGGGCTTGGGCAAAACAATCCAGGTTTTGGCGTTACTTTCCAACGAAAACAAAAATAATGGTAACATTCCGAGCCTGGTTATTGCACCTACTTCAGTTGTATTCAACTGGATAAATGAAGCTGAAAAATTCTCTCCGGAATTAAAAATATTAAACCATACCGGAAAGGAACGAATTAGAGAAGATTCGCTGCATTTTGAGAATTATAGTGTTATCCTCACAAGTTATTCAATAGTTTTAAGAGATATTGAAATTCTGGAAAGTAAAGAATTTAATTATTTAATTCTTGATGAATCGCAAAAAATAAAAAATCCTAATTCCAAGACAGCAAGGCTAATTAAAACCATAAAAGCCGAACACCGCCTTTGTTTAACAGGTACACCTGTAGAAAATAATTTAACCGAGTTATGGTCGCAAATGACTTTTCTTAATCCCGGGATGCTTGGCCCGCTTAAAAAGTTTCAGGAAGCATTTGTAAAACCGATACAAAAATCGGAAGACGATTCGGCTTCGGAATATTTAAGGAAAACAGTTTACCCGTTCATTTTAAGAAGGACAAAGGAAGTAGTTGCTAAAGAGCTTCCGCCGAAATCGGAGGTAATTCACTACTGCGAGATGGAACCGGGACAGGAGAAAATTTATAATGTGTGGCGGGATTCCGTTAGAGAAGAAATTATTAAAGAAATTGAAACAAAGGGAATTAAAAAATCCGGTTTTAAAGTGTTGGAAGGCTTGTTAAGACTGAGGCAGATTTGCAATCACCCATCGCTTGTAAAAGAGAGTTATAAAAATAAGTCCGGTAAGTTTGAAGAATTTAAAGAACTTCTGGAAGGAGTAATTGAAGAAAATCATAAAGTACTTGTGTTTTCTCAATTCGTTAAGATGCTGGAAATAATTAAAGCCTATCTTGACAAAAAAGAAATAACCTATGAATATTTAACTGGAAGTACTATAAACCGCGAAGCATGTGTAAATAATTTTCAAACAAATGATGATGTTAAAATATTTTTAATCAGCTTAAAGGCCGGGGGATTCGGGTTGAACTTAACTGCGGCAGATTACGTTTTTCATTATGATCCCTGGTGGAACCCGGCAGTTGAAATGCAGGCTACGGACAGGACTCACAGGATAGGCCAGGACAAAAATATTTTTGTATATAAATTTATAACTAAAAACAGCGTAGAAGAAAAAATCCTCCAGCTTCAAAACAAAAAGAAAAAGTTGGTAGAAAATATAATAACAAGCGAGAACGGAATTCTTAAAAACTTAACTAAAGAAGATATAGATGTTTTATTCGGATAAAATCACTCGAACCCAAACATATTCTTGAACTTGAACCTAAACTTTGTTCAAGTGTAAGTTCAAGTTTAAGTAGTTGAAAGATTAAACAAACAGGGAAGAATGCTTATGGCAAATGCAAAGCAAATTTTAAAAGAAGTTTTCGGTTATGATTCGTTCAGACCGCTGCAAGGCGAGATAATTAATAATATCTTAAACAAAAAAGATACGCTGGTTATTATGCCCACCGGCGGAGGTAAATCAATATGCTACCAGATACCTGCCCTTATTTTTACAGGATTAACTATTGTAATTTCTCCTTTAATTTCCTTGATGAAGGACCAGGTAGAGCAGTTAAGACAGCTTGGAGTAAAAACCGCACTGCTAAATTCCTCACTTCAGTATGAAGAATATAATTACAATTTTAATAATGTTAAGGAAAACAAAGTAAAGCTTCTTTACATTGCACCCGAATCTTTGCAAAAAGATGAGATATACAATCTTTTAAAAAGTGTAAGGATTGATTGCATAACAGTGGATGAAGCTCATTGCATTTCGGAATGGGGACATGATTTTAGAAAAGATTACAGGCTACTCGGAAAATTCAGAAAAAACTTTCCGGAAGCAGTATGTACAGGTCTTACTGCGACCGCAACGCCAAGAGTGCAGGATGATATTTGTAAAAATTTAAATATGATAAATCCCCAAAAGTTTATAGCTAGTTTTAACAGGGAAAATTTATTCCTCGAGGAAATACCCAAAATAGATTCTTTTCAACAAACGGTTGATTTTTTAAAAGCCCGCCGGGATCAATCCGGCATTATTTATTGCTTTTCCAGAAAGCAGGTTGACGAACTTAGTGAAGATTTATCTGCCCTGGGATTTTCAACCAAACCTTACCATGCAGGTTTAACAGATGAAGAAAGAAACAGAAACCAGGACCTGTTTATAAAAGATGAAGTACAAATTATTGTTGCGACAATTGCCTTTGGGATGGGCATTAATAAATCGAATGTTAGATTTGTGCTGCACCACGATCTGCCGAAAAACCTGGAATCATATTACCAGGAAATAGGCCGTTCGGGACGCGATGGTTTAAGGTCGGATTGCCTCCTTCTGTTCAGCTATTCGGATATTTCAAAGATAAATTATTTTATCGATCAAAAAGAAGATGAAGTTGAAAGAAATGCGGCCAAATTGCACTTGAATGCTATGGTTAAATATGCCGAATCCGAATTTTGCAGAAGACAGAGGCTTATAAGTTATTTCGGCGAAAGTTATATAAAAGATTACTGCGGTATGTGCGATAATTGTTTGACGGATGAAAAAGATAGAACGGATATTACAATTCCCGCACAAAAATTTTTATCCGCAGTAAAAAGAACGGGCGAAATATTCGGGATGAATTATATAATTGATGTTCTGCTTGGAAGTTCTTCGGACAGAATCTTTTCGAACGGTCATCAAAATTTATCGGTTTACGGTATCGGCAAAGAATTTACAAAAAAGCAATGGCAGGTTTTTACTCGTCAATTAACTAAAAAAGATCTTTTGACAAGGGATCTTGAATTCGGAAGCTTAAAGCTTCTTCCCAAAGCGTATGATGTTTTGTTTAAAAACGAAAAGGTATTCGGAATTATTAAGGAGGAGAAAACTAAATCAATAAAGTTAAAGCAGGTAGAGCAAAAGTATGACACAGAACTATTCGAATTACTTAGGAGAAAAAGGAAAGAGATTGCAGAGGAAAGAAACATTCCTCCTTACATAATTTTTTCCGATAAAACTCTAATTCAAATGGCCTGCGATTATCCTCAAAATGAAAATGAATTGATGGGTATAAACGGTGTAGGCATTAATAAGCTTGAAAATTACGGTGCGGTGTTTTTATCAATTATAAAAAGATATTGCCAAAGGAAAAATATTTCGGTTGCCGGTAACATCAATCATCTTGCACGCAGCCGAAGGCAGAAATCAAGAACAAGTTCTGCGGAACTGCGGCATGTAGCAGTAAGTAAATCTTTTAATAAAGGCTCTTCCGTTGAAGAATTAAGCGAAGAGTATAATGTTAAACCGCAGACAATAATTACACACATCGAAAGATATGTCAGGGAAGGAAACAAAATCCGGATTGAAGGATTGAAAAGAAGATTGAATATCCCACAGCCGCTTCAGCAAAAAGTTTTAAATACTTTTAAAGAAGAGGGAATAACAACATTGTCTAATATTCATGAAAAATTTAACAGCGAAATTTCTTATGAAGATTTAAGAATTCTTCGAATTATATTTATTACGAGACAAGATACTTAACTTCGTCCCGTTCTTAACGAATTTAGTTTGAGGTAAACTTCTGCTTTTTCCCATATGATGAAAAGGATAGTCAAAAAATTTACACTTTTATAATAATTTAATTCTCTACTTCTTCCAGCACAGGCAGTTCAATTTTAGTAAACTCCATCTCCTTAACTTTTACTCTTTCTTTTCTACCATTCTTGCCGTTATTTTTCTTTCCCGGATTGTTTCGGTCTTTATAATTTTTATATGAGTAAATTTTATTTTGATAGTTGCGTAAAATTATTTTGTCTTCATCATGATGAAGTACATAATTGGGCAGTAAAGGAATTTTGCCGCCGCCGCCGGGTGCATCAATAACAAAATGAGGTATGGCAAGCCCGCTCGTATGCCCGCGCAGGTTCTCAATTATATTCAATCCGGTTTCAATAGAAGTACGGAAATGATTTGCACCCCTGGTTTCATCCGCCATATACATATAATACGGGCGAACTCTAATTTTTAAAAGTTTTTGCATTAATTCTTTAACAACTGCCGGATCATCGTTTACTCCTTTCATAAGAACCATCTGATTACCCACCGGAACTCCGGCATCCGCAAGCATCTCGCATGCTTTGGAGCTTTCAGGTGTAATTTCCCAAGGATGATTGAAGTGAGTGTTAAGGTATATAGGGTGATATTTCTTAAGCATATCACACAGTTTGGGAGTAATACGCTGAGGTAAAACACACGGCATTTTAGAGCCAAGTCTTATAATTTCAATATGCGGAATAGATCTTAAGCGCTGCAAAATTTTCTCAAGCATAATATCCGTAAGCATTAAAGGATCGCCGCCGGACATAATGACATCACGAATCTCCGTATGCTCTTCCAGATATTTGAATGCGCTTTCCAATCCCTTCATGGATATTTTTTCGTAATCACCGACTTTCCTTTTCCTGGTACAAAACCGGCAATACAACCCGCACTGGCTTGTAACAAGGAATAGGGCCCTGTCGGGATATCTGTGTGTAATATTAGGAACAGGGCTCATTGCATCTTCCATTAAAGGATCTTCTTCCGCATCCCAATCCTCAAGTTCTGCTTTATCCGGTACGCACTGCCGCCAAATAGGATCGTGCGGGTAACGGATTAAACTTAAGTAATAAGGATTTATTCTTGCCTGGAAAAATTCATCGAGGTCTTCCGCAGTTTTACGGTCGATCCTAAATTTTTCTACAAGCTCATCAACAGTGTGAACACTGTCCCTGATCATTTGCTGCCACAGTTCCATAACTTAGCCTCTGGTTGTTATTATTACTGTAAATACTTACCAAATACCATTAAATGATCGCCAACCGAATAGAAATCATTTATCTGCGCCACAATGGTAAAGTTATTTCTCAAATAGAAATTCCGGGTTTTCAAATAACTTTCTTTGGAAGATGTTTCGGCTAAAAACCATCTCCCGTTATTTCCTTTAACAAAATTTTCCGCATGCTCAAGCAGACTTTTGCCAACGCCTTTTATTTCGGAATCAGGATCGGCAACTATCCAGTACAAATCGTAAACAGCATCGGTTAGAGGACGCTTGCCCGTACAATGGTATCCGACAACTTTTCCGTTATGTTCATAAACGAAAATGTTGTAATCTGCCTGCTGAGAATTTCCGGCTGCTATGTTAACCAGTTCCATAGCAACATCAACTTCTATCTTTGTAAAAGTCGGAATTTTCTGCAAAATCTTTTCAATTTCTTTTACATCAGCTTGCTTTAATTTGCGTATCATTTAGCTTTCTTGTTAATGCAAAATCTGCAATCTTACAAAGAAGATCCGTATGAGAGATACCGGCAGCAGCGGCTGCCCTTGCAAATCCCGAGTCGGCTGAGATATCCGGGTTAGGATTAACCTCAATTACATAAGGTTTTCCTTTTTTGTTAAGCCGGATATCAACCCTGGCATAGTCGCGGCAGTTCAAGGCTTTAAAAGCCAGTAAGGCGACTTCTTCCACTTTGCTTTTAATTTTTTTATTTAGCTTAGTCGGACAAACAGGTTTTGTATTTTCATAGTAAACACTTTCAGCTATCCATTTGCCTTCGTAGGTTACAATTTTAGGCAGTCCTTCCGGTAAACCGTCAAATTTAATTTCAGAAATGGGCAGTACCGTATTTCCAAGTATTGCAATGTTTAATTCTCTGCCGTCAATATATTCTTCTACTAAAACATCCTGCTTGTAAGTCTCTTTTAGGAACTTTAATTGTTTTCTAAGTCCTTTAAAATCATAAGCAACGGATAGTTCCGATACTCCAATGCTTGCATCTTCATTTGCAGGTTTTAAGATTACGGGGAAAATTAACCGAAAGCGCTTTTCGTAAAACCTATCATTTAACTTTACGGTTTGAGAGTCAGGTGTATTAATACCGTACGAACGCAGGATATTTTTAGTTCTTACTTTATTAAGACAATTGCCCAGACAAGAAGGAATGTTACCCGTATAGTTAAAACCGAGTATTTGATATAATCCTGCCACACAATATTCATAGGAAGCAACGCCTTCAACGGATTCTACAAAATTTATTATTGCATCCGGGGAATAGCTGCTTACTGCTTTCATAAATTTTTCTATTTGCCTGTCTACGGAAAGTATTTCCACTTCCGAATATCTTTCAAGCAGTTTTCTTTTGGTAATTTCTACTTCTTTGATAAGGCCTGTTTCGGAAAGATCATTGAATGTTTCACCCCCGGCAGCAGGCTTGCCGTTGTAAATGCTAAATATGCTCGTAGGAGCATTGTAGCAAATTAAAATTTTTGCATTAGTCTTCATAATAACTTATGTCTTTTGGCGGCAACGTAAAGAACTTTATTTATCATATCATTATAATTCAATCCAACAGTACGCGCCGCTTTCGGGAAACACGAATTCTCTTCCGGGTTCGGTAGTATTCCGGGAAGAGGATTCACTTCAATTATATTAGGTACGTTGTTTCCGTCAAGTCTTACATCTATTCTGCTCCAATCTTTGCACCTTAAAATGTTGTATGCCTTTAAGACAGTGTTCTTAATTTTTGTCTCAAGGCTTTTGTTGATGTGTGCAGGGCATGAAAATACATTCAGCGGATTTTCTTTTGTATCTAAAATCCATTTGGCTTCGTAAGAGTAAATCGGAACAAAGTCATCGGGAAATTCATTATAATTTATTTCAACTACGGGAAGAACCTCCGCTTCATCTCCGTTTCCAATTACCGCAGCAGTAAATTCTCTTCCGGGAAGGAACTCCTCAACGAGAGCTGCCTGATTGTATTCAAACAATATTCTTTCTGCTTCCTTTGTTAATTCGTTTTTATCTTTTACAAATGAAGAAGAAAAAATACCTTTGCTTGATCCTTCGGATACCGGTTTTACAATCAAAGGGAATTTTAAATTTACCTCATGTGCTTTTTCAATACTGTCCACAATTAAAAATTTGGAGTTTGGAATTTTATAATAAGATAAAATTTCTTTGGTACGTGCTTTATCCAGACATGTGGCAAGCGTTAAAGGATCCGAACCGGTGTAAGGTATTTGAAGCATATCCAGTATAGATGGAATTTGCGCTTCGCGGCTTACTCCGTTAAACCCTTCGGCTATGTTAAAAACTATATCGGGATTAATTTCTTTTAACTTTTCAAGCGCAGAATGATCCGCTTCCACCGGAATGCAGTTATTATGGCATTCAATAGCACTTTTTACCGCGTTAATAGTGTCCCAAGTGTCCCACTCGGCATACGTATCCACACTTACTTCCGGCTGAACATTACTGAAGTTCGATTTTGGGGATAATTGTTCGTGGAAAGTTTGACTTTCTGGCTTGGCATTAAAAGTTAATGCAACGTTCAATCTAACATTGAACAAAGAAGATAAAATATTTTCTCCTTTATAAAATTTTT
>JBJKQP010000149.1:0-11338 GCA_046705105.1 Ignavibacteriaceae bacterium
GTCTCCTTTTTTGAATCGAGTGACGTCTTTGCCTACGAATTCAATTTCACCAGACATTTCCTGTCCCAATATTTTAACTCTTGGTTTCAAAATTCCCATATACAATCTAATAGGCAGCCAGAACATGAGCGGAATTTGGAAACGCCTGGTTTCACAGTCCCCTGCAGTTACAGTTGTAGTATATATTTTGATCAGTACTTCATTATCCTTAGGTAAAGGTTTTTCAATTTCTTTAAACTGAAGAACATCGGGCGGACCGTACTTTTCATATACAACTGCTTTCATAAATTCTTTCTATTATAGTTACAAATAAATTGTCAATTGAAATAGTCGAATATCAAATCTTACAATTACTGAAGGGAATGAACTCAGTTATTCAGGTTATATAATATTAGAAAAAGAAAAGGGACGGATAAGAAGATTACTGCTGCCGGTGCCGCAATGAGTAAACAGAGATGTAGTAAATAATGGATTATTAAACAATGTTTAAATAGAGTTACCGGCTAAAATTCAAATAAGATCTGTTAATCAATATTTTCCCTTTCCCATTTATTTACTAAAACCAAGATAAAAAAATTTAAGTTAAATCAAAACATACCTACTTCGGTTTTTTACTTACTATTTTTCAAGTTGACAGCCTCTTTAGGCGTAGATTAAAAATATGAGGGATTCACCCCTTATTATGAAAGGGGTTATAAACATTAGTTTACTTACTGAAAATTCCCCGATAAAGCGGGGCACTCTGTAAAATTCGCGGCTATATTTGGTTTCAAGCAATAATCTTTTTCCCGGATTTTAAATAACTCTTAACTCTTTCACCTGCTCTTTCAAAAGTTATATAAAGCACGGGAATAACAATTAATGTAAGTAAAGTTGTAGTTGTTAAGCCGCCGATAACTGCTCTAGCCAGCGGAGACCATGTTTCCGCTCCCGATCCCAATTCGACTGCAAGAGGAACCATTCCGAGTATTGTTGTTAATGCAGTCATTAACACAGGCCTCATTCTTGCTTTACCGCTATATTCAACCGCTTCGTACAACTCCATTCCGTTTCGTCTTTGCTGGTTTATATAATCAACCAAAACAATTCCATTGTTAACTGCAATTCCAACCAGCATTACAATTCCGACGAGTGCCATTACGCTTATCGAAGTGCCTGTAATTGCTAAAAAGATGAACACTCCGATTATTGAAAGCGGAACTGTAAACATTATTATCAGGGGATCAACCAATGATTCGAACTGCGATGCCATTATCATGTAAACTAATAATATAGCTGCTATGAATGCCAATCCCAGGTAGAAGAATGCTTCCTGTTGATCTTCTGCGGTTCCGCCTATTATAACCTGGTATTCGGAAGGAATCGGTGTCTCTGCAATTATTTTTTTAATTGTGCTTACTGCGGATGAAAGATCAATACCGGAGAGTCCGCAGCCTACCGATACAAACCTGCTCTGGTTCTCTCTAAAAATTGTGGGGCTCGATTGTTCTTCGGATATCGTTGCAACGTCCTTTAATTTTATTCTGCCGCCTGCAGGCAATGCAAGTTCCAATTGTTCAAGAGATTCTTTTTTATTCCGGTATTCTTTTGCAAATTGAACATAGATATCGTACTCATCTCCTTTTTCGCGGAACTGCGATGCTATCTTTCCCTGAATTGCAGTTGAAATATTACTCGCAACTTGAAGTGTAGACAAGCTATAATGATTTAATAAATCTTTATCTAGATGAACCTGAAGCTCCGGTGTTGTTTCTTTAGTATTTAATGAAATATCAACAAGGCCTTTTACCTTTTCCATCTTTGTTTTTAATTCATTTGCTATTTCTTTTGCACCTGCAATATCAAAGCCGACAACCTTAACTTCTATGTCTTTCTCATTTGTAAAAGCACCGCCTTCCTGGAATGCATAGGTTACACCCGGAATTTGATCAAACTTTTTTCTCAACTTGTCCTGAATTTCGAATTGGGTTGATTTCCTTTTTTCCTTAGGTGTTAACCGGACAAAGATTTCAAGAGTATTGGAAGTTGTTCCGTAAGCACTAAGTCCTTCCCTTGTCCCGAAAAAAATTGCCAATGATTCGAAATCTTTTTTGTCTATTACTTTTTTTGTTATATCTTCAATTTGATAAGCATACATACGCGTTTTCTCAATCGGCGTACCCGAAGGAGCTTCCATTAAAACACTGATAATTCCCTGATCGGATTTCGGAAGAAACTCACCTCCTAAAAATGCAGCCAGCCCTATTGAAAGGAAAAATAAAACAGTCACGGAAATTAAAACTGATTTTTTATGATGAACAGACCAATGTAATACCTTACCGTATCTTTCGGACAATTTCTGCAGCCAGTCTCCGAATTTATCTTTTATTCTAGTAAACCAGGTATTTTTCTTACTGTCTTCCACTTTAAGAATATTGGCAGACATCATCGGTACAAGAGTAAGAGCAACCATAAGCGATACAACCAGGCTGAAGGTAATTGTAAGAACCATATCTTTAAATAACTGCCCGGTAACATTCGGTACGAATATAACAGGCAGAAATACACTGACAGTTGTTAATGTTGATGCAGTTATAGCCATGCCGATTTCTTTTGTACCTATGTCAGCCGCTTCAATTGCACTTTTACCCATTTCGCGGTGGCGATAAATATTTTCAAGGGCAACTATTGAATTATCGACAAGCATACCAACAGCCAATGCAAGCCCCGCCATAGATATAATATTAAGAGTTATATCCGCCAGGTACATTACCGCAAAAGTTGTTATAATCGATACCGGAATGGAAATACCCATTATTATACTGCCGCGTATATTTCTTAAGAAGAAATAAATTACGATAAATGCCATTACGAATGCAATTAATGCGGTATTCCTTAAGTTGTTAACCGATCTTAAAATAAAATCTGCCTGGTCCCAGATAGCACTTATCTTTGTTCCCTGCGGCAATCCGGATATAATATCCGGTAATGCTTCTTTAATTTTTCTGCTTGTTATAACTGTGTTTGCATCGGACTGCTTCATAACCATAAGCATAACGCCTTCCCCGTAGTCGGCTCTTACCTCGCTGGCATTTTCTTTATAGCTGTCTTCAACTTTAGCAACATCTTTTATATAAACCGGTACACCGCTTTTATAAGTTAAGATGGTATTCTTTATTTGGTCCAGCGATGTGTATTCGCTGAATACTCTAAGATTATAACTTTTATTTGTAGTCTCTATTGTACCCGAAGGCTGCAAACCACTGCCGTACTGGATAGTCTGCAAAACATCGTTTGGGGATAAATTATAAGATGACAAAAGAACAGGATTTATGTTTACATTTATTTGTCTCTGCAGACCGCCTTGAGTAACAACCGATGCAACTCCTTCGACTCTTTCCATCAAAGGTTCTATTTTTTCTTCGGATAATCTTCTTAATTCTGCCGGTCCAAGGTAAGGAGAGCTAATGCTGAAGTAACTAATCGGCATCATCGAAGGATCAAAAACAAAGACAAGAGGCTTGGAAGCATCCGAAGGCAAATAGTCTTTTATAAATTCCAGGTTTTTTCGAATATCATTTTCCGCTTTATCCATATCCGTTCCGTATTTAAATTCAAGTGTAATAACGGAAGCACCTTTGAATGACTGGGAGTTTACTTTCTCAATATTTTTTACCGCAGTTATGGATTCTTCAATCGGCCTGGTTAATAAATTTTCAACATCCTCGGGTCCAACGCCGGGGTAGTTGGTTACAACCCCTGCTATAGGGAATGTTATGTCCGGGAAGAAATCTATTTTTAACTGAGAAAAGGAAAAGATACTAAACAGTATTATAATCCCGTATATCATAACGAGAGTTATCTGCCGTCTTAAAGAAAATTTTGTAAGTATCATAATTTTCAGTTCCCTTATTCAATTACATTAACGGATTGACCTTCCTTAACTACATTTTGCCCGACGATAATTATAGAATCACCGGTATTAAGCCCATTAGTTATTTCTACCTGCCCATTGTTTACTATTCCCGTTTTAACTTCTTTCAACTTTGCGGAATGGTTTTCCAAAACAAACAGGAAATATTTTTTTACAGGATTTTGAAGCCCTGTTTCTTTATCAATTTTCACTTCGGTCTGCGTAAGCAAGGCTGTTTCCGGTACAACTAGGCTGCTTGAATGATTCTGTGTTTCAATAAGAAATTCTCCGAACATACCCGACTTAAGCCTGCCGTCGCTCTTTAAAAAAGCAACTTCAACTTCAAGCGATTTCGACATCTGATCGATCGACGAATTTATTTTTTCAACCCTGCCTGTAAATTCTTCACCCGGTATGGTTGGGAATTTTATTACTACTTTTTGCCCGGCTTTTACATTTTGAATATCCTGCCCAGTCAAATTAACTTTCGACTTCATTTTTGAAGACGAAAGTACCTGCACAACAGGTTGTCCCATATTAATCATTTGATTTTCTTCTACATAAACTGCGGCAACAACACCGTCAAAAGGAGCTTTGATAAAACTGTTTTCGTATTGTTCTTTGGCCTGCTCGTAGCCGGACTTTGCCTGATCCAGTGTGTGTTCAGCGGTTTCCTTACCGGTTTTTATTTGATCGAATTGCTGCCGGCTTATAGCTCTTTCGGAAAAAAGTTTGTCCATCCTTTCGAAGTCCTGTACCGCCAGTTTTGCCTGAGCTTCCGCCGTTTTAAAAACTGAATGAGCAATTTCCATTCCTTGTTTTAATATCTCGTTTTTCTGTACGGCAAGTACCTGGTTTTTAGTAACATGTTGTCCCGGCTTTGCATAAATTTTTTCCACGCGTTCGGCAACTTTACTGTAAACAATTACATCTTCTTCGGCAGTAACCGAACCTGTTACACGAATGTATTTTGAAATTTCTCCTGCTTTAACTTTATAGACTTTTACCGGCACAGATTTCTCAACATCTTCTTCTGTTTTCTTTGAGCATCCTGCGGCTAGTATAATTACAAGAAAAATAACGACAAGCCATCTCACCGGTAAAAGAAATATTCTTCGGTTCATTTTATCCTCAAAAAATTTATTTCCAGATTTTATCTAATAATCCTATTGACTTAAGCAGAGCCAATTGGTTAACATTATAATTGTATATACCTTGTAGGTAATCGCCCCTGCTTTTTGTATAAAGAAGCTGAGCATTAAGTACATCAAGCTGGCTGCTCATTCCTCTTGCATATAATAAATTGGATATTCTTAAGCTTTCTGCATATTGATCAAGTGCATCTTTAAGACTTTGAAGACTTTTTGATGCTTCCATGTAGTTGTAGTAGCTTTGTTCAATTTCAAGCTCGTTTGCAAATTGTGTCTGCCTTAATAACAAATCCATTTGTGAAGTTTTTATTTTTGCAATTTGGTAATCAAGTATTTTCCTTCCGCCTTCAAACAGCGGCCACGAAACCGTAAGCATAATCGACTTGGACCTTATATAATCACCCCATCTTACTTTGTAACTTTCTACAGGCGCTTGCTGATCGAGACTTGCCGATATTGCAATTGTAGGACCGAACATTCCGAGTGCTATTTTTTCTCCGGCCTTTACGGCTTCATGCCGGTATTTTAATGCTTTGATGTCGTTCCTGTTTTCATCGGATAAAACCTTAAAATCTTCCAGGTTAAGATTTGAATATTCATCAAGGAATTCCGTTTTATGCAAACTATCAACAACAACAAGTGAATCCGTAAGTGAAATGTTTAATAAACTTTTTAGTCTCTGCACGGAAAGCTTTTTATTCGAAAGAGCAGATTCAAGAATAGGAAGAGTTGATGAATACTGCGCCTTTGCCCGCTGGAGGTCCAGTTCGGTTGCGGTTCCCGCATCGTAAAACTTTCGCACTTGTTCCATGTTTTGACTTGCAACGGTAACGGCTTCTTCGGCAGATTTTCTTAATTCTTCGGATAATATTATTCCGTAATATGCCTGCATGGAAACAAGTACCGTTTCTTCTTCTTTGCCCTCCAATTCTTCTTTTAAAGATTTTTTAATGTTCGTTTGAATATCGTAATTAAACCACCGGCTGCCGCCTGTAAAGATTGGAAGAGAAAGACTTAAAGAATGCTGGAAAACATAAGGTGTTCCAACAGTAAACTGCTGGCCCATAAATACGAATACAGGCAGTTCAATATTTTTTTGCGCCATTCCCTGGTATGTTAACGAAGGTAAAAACAGGGACAGCGACTTCCACGTTTCCAGGTTTTGAATATTGTAATCCATCTTTTTCGATTTGAGAGATAGATTATCTTTTAATGATATGTCTACTATATTTTTTAGCGACAAATAAATTATATGTTTTGATTCCTGTCCCTTTACCGGATTCCAAACCAATACCAAACATAAAAAGAGGATCAGTATGCTTTTGTTTCCAATCATATATAATAATCCCTTTAAATACATATAATTGTGTAATTGTAAATGAATAAAAAAACTTGTTTATTTATTTTGAAGAATACCCTTTTGACAACAAGTTTAATTTAATAATTTCTTTTATTGCTTTTTTCAAATCCCGTTAAGATCGTAAAGGGTTTGCAGCAAATAAAATTTAATCGGCTACAGTATAAAACAGAATTTAAAATTTGTAATAATTTATCTACCCCGTTGTTATATTTTTATTTTAGGTATTAAAAAATCTCTATACTGTTTTAAGCGAGAAGTGACCCCGTATTGTTAAAGCTTTTCCTTAACAAGAGATTAAGTTTTTTCTAAAAGTAACCGGATTGGAATTTATATAAATGAACTGTTTAATGTGACAAATATAAAAAATCCGGGTTATAAAAAAAACTCGTTTATTTATAGCTTAATTTTGCCCGTGGATTACATTGATCCGGAGAAAATATCCTTGATAATATAATTATTATTTATACCGTATTTAAGCGCATTTGACTGCTGATGTCCTGCTTTTGGTAAACCGTACATAGCTTCTATCGTACGTAGAAGATTTACATGTGTAACTCCCAAACCTTCCGGATAATTTCCTGGCTTGATATGTGCACCTGCAATTATGGTAGGGATTCTATTCCTAATACTCTGATTTTTACTTGCAGGATCAGTTAAACCATTAAAATGATCCTTATCGCTATTTTCATCAAATGTAATTATCAACAAGCTGTTATGTGTTTTTGCCCATTGGTAATAATTATTTATATTTTTTCTAAGCCATTCGTCACCGTCCTTAACTCTTAATGACGGATTACCGCTGTGCATGTCATCAATTAAATTTGGTATTACAATACTAACTGTGGGTAGTTTATTAAAATCTTTCGGAAATTGTTTAAACTGTAAATTTGTAGAAGTTTCTTCCGTTTTTCCTTGAGGCAAATTTGCAAAGCTTACCCAGGGTACATGTTTTCTGGCATAATCATCTATCCTTAAAACAGTGTCACCTATTGCAGGCAGACTTTCGGCATAACCTTTAAATGTATAACCTTTGTTGATAAGCTCTTTACCTAGGTTGCCGGAATCGAAAGGGTATTCGGTATTTATCTTTGAGTTCGGAATTACATCGTGAAATCCTACATTATGATTGCTTCCGGAAAACAGCCAGAAATAATTGCCTTCGCTGTTATGTTCTTCCGCATACATTTTTGTAAGGTTGGCTCCTTCCTTAACCAGTACATTGTTTATGTAAGGAGCATTTTTATTGCCGATTACCTGGGAATAATTTTTATTTTCTTCTATTACTATTACTATATGATCATATTTAGGAAGATTAAGTGATTCCTTTTTTGAAGCCGTATTTGATTGCTTGGCGGAACAACCTAAATATAAAACGGCAGTTATTATAACCGGTAATATTTTTTTCATGATATCCTCGTATAAATAAAGTTTCTTATTCTTTATATTAATAAAAACAAGGAAGTAGTTTAATACAAATTAAGAAATCGTTAAGAATATTAATTGTGCTGTAAGATAATAGAAGTGATAACTAACTTTTATTTGTTCTTAATTATTATAACGGTATGTCATCATTCCGGGGCTTAGTGTAAAAGAGGGAGTGCTTATATTTTTGCCGAACCTTCCGTTGTTATATAATACCATCCGGTTTACTTCGATATCCCAATTCGGGGAACAACGTTAACTCTTCCTACCTTTCATTTTTTATCCTTAAAAAATTAATAGAACTGAAAAGCTGATTGGTAGGAAATTCCATAATCAAATTTTCCCTTTAGATTAAATACAAAGGATATACTTTCTTAATTGAATAGCATCTTTCATTAATTAATTATTTTTATTTTTACTAAACCCTTTCGGTATTTCAAATAACGATAAAAGAGGTTTTCGTTTATTTAATTCTATGGCTTGAGTGACTTGCACGGACTTATCGTTTTTTAAAGTTTCAATTTTCATGATTACATTTAAATCTTGAGCTATGTAAAAAACATTCGTCCATTTATCATCCTTTACATTTTGAACATTTTCAAGAATATCGCAATTGTAGTTCAATATTTTCATCTCGCCGATTTTTTTCATCTTAACCGAATCTGCATAAAAAATGTTTTCAATTGCATGGCTCCATGCTTCATTTCGCAGAGGCACCCGGCGATAATCTTTATAGGCAGGATCTATACTTAAAACTATTCCTTTATCTTTTAACAAAATTAGTACGGTATGAGCCTCGTATATTTTGTTTTCGTAATTCATTCTAAATGCGGCACCGGCTTTTGAAGGTTGATCTACGGAATTATAATACTCCGATCTGAATTTATTTCCGTCTCTTAGATAATACTTAATTATATGAAATATGGAACCATCCGGATTTATAGAGGCATAACTAATCATAAAGTTTTGAATAGGAGCATTTGAAGTAAAAGACAGTATTATTAAAACTGCCGGAATTAATAATAATTTTGGTTTTAATCTTGACATATATACTCCAAAAATTTTGTACCGTTATTAAAATAATAATTCTTTTAAATGTGCTGTCCTTTGAGTTATAATTATCAACGAAGTTTTATTTGACTATTAATTGAGCGAACGAAAGAATATCCAAAGAATTTAAAAATCTATTTACATGATAGTACCCGCCGCCGTTCTTCTTATTTTCTTCAATTTCTTTCCGATATATATTTTTATCTTTTAGACATTTAAATCCGAGAATCTGTACGGAAGAACGCGGAAGCTTTTTATTCCAGTATTCCGGGTTGGGCCGAACAACCGCGGGTCTTGAACCATCAGTATCAACTTGCGAAACCGGCGTTTGACCGCGTCCTCCCAAATATGCAAATTTTTTCAAATCGTCAGCATTGAATAATTTATACTCCTCTTCGAGCATTTTTAATATTAAATTCGAAGTATTAAGATCGGGATCGAGTTTCCAAAGATCGAACAATCTGTCAAACACTTCTTTTATTGTTACCGGCAGCCAATATTTCGGGCGATTGGGATTATAAACGATTACCATTTCGTCATTGTAGCGGTCAATTCCGGGAGCAACGGTTTCTTTTTTCCCGGGTTCATAAAAAAGTTCATTAACTTTTTTATTCGCTTCTTCCCATTTTGCTTTATTAAATCCGGGCTTAACGGCATCACCCGGTCTCCAGTTAGATCCTGCGAAACTTCCGTTGGAAAATGGAATGAGTCTGTTTACAAGAATAGACCAATTAGGCGGCTCAATATTAGCTCTTAATTCTTTCCTGTTTTTATCAAAATAAAAGTAGCAGAAATGAAACGACAGATTGCACGGTATAGCATAACTTACAGCCTTCGGATAGTCCATTCCGTATAGCATTGCTTCGCAATCGAATCCTTTATTTTCACTCATCACCGGATTTTTATGAACAACTTCACATATCTCCGTTAATTTTTTATAATTTGCATCGGTCTCGGATTTTGTATAATCCGTATTGCTCATTCCGTAAACGCTCCAGTTAACAACTTTGAATGTCCCTTTTTTATCGAGCTGAAGATTAAATTCCTGTGCAAATATATTGGATACAAAAAGGCAAATGAAAAAGTGAACCGTTAAATTTTTCATAGTAAAAGGAATTGTTGTAACTATAAAATTTATTCGATTAAATTTTTATGAATTCAACTCTGCGATTAAGAGCTTTATTTGCCGCACTATCATTCTGTGCAACCGGTTCGCTTTCGCCTTTACCGTCGAATTCCAGCCTCGATGCTTCGATTCCAAATTCATTAACCAGTATGTTTTTAACGGAAGAAGCACGGCGCTTTGAAAGATCCATGTTAAAATTATCTTCACCGTCCGAATCGGTATGACCGACAATTTTAATTTTAACATCGGGATTATCCGTAAGAACTTTTGAAATTTCCTTTAAAGTTCCGAAGGATTCGGACTTAACAATATCTTTATTTACATCAAAATAAATTCCATAGCTAACAAGCTTTCCTTCGGTGAGAAGTTTGCTTCGCATATCCGGGGCAGCATTAGTAATTCGCAAATTAGAGATGTAAGCCCCGCAGGAGGCTCCTCTGCTTAGTCTAAAGCCAAGCCTGCTGAGTTTGACACCATCGTATATATTAGTCGGTATATCCAGTACTTTAGCCTGTTGATTATAGATTCTTACTCTTCTACCTTGAACCCAAATAATAACGTGATTAACTTTTTCCGCAACTACAGGCTGAACTTTTGAATTGCCTTCAATATTATCGTTCTCACCGGTCTTATATCCAAAGGTATTCCAATTTTCTTTTTCAATAGAGATCATTATACCGGCGTTACCGGGACGTGGGTTATTATCCATTTCTTTTCTTTTACTTTCGCCGTAAAGCATAAGTTTTGCGGCAATTCGACCGCCGACTTTTTTAGGAACAATATCAAACTCTATGATAAAGTTTTTAGGGAAATCTATATCATTTAAGAAAAAATAATTCCCATCAGTGCTGTTTAAATTAAACCAATTTCCTGGAGCAATACTTATTGTGTTAATTTCTCCTGCCGCATTAGCCGTCCATAAAGCCGGAAAATCTCCTACGGCGTCCTGACTAAAATCGTCGTATAGAATTACTTTATCTCCGGGCACAAAATCGTATTTAGTTGAACTTGAAAACCGAACGTTATCGCCAGCTTTGGTCTCATCCGTTTTGTTATTATTAATTTTCTTTGTAGAGTCCTGTATTCCACTGCCGGTTTTCGTCTCAGGCTTTTTCTGTATTTCCTTTTTAATAACTTTTACAGCTTCCTTTTTGATTTTATCTAAAAATTGTGCATTTGAATTTTGAACATCCCCAAATACTATAGCTAGACAGATAACAAATAGCAGCCTTTTCATATAACCCTACCTTTTTAGTTTAAAAAATAATTATTAGACCTACTATTAGAAATTAAGTTGTTCCCGGATTATCTACAGCAAAAGTTCTTCAAGCAAGAAA
>JBJKQP010000150.1:0-9243 GCA_046705105.1 Ignavibacteriaceae bacterium
TTGATACCAAAATCGGAATGGCTCAAACCCGCCTTAGCATAATAGATTTGCAAGGCGGAACTCAGCCTATTCACAATGAAAATAAAACATTGTGGATTGTCTTTAACGGCGAGATTTACAATTATATAGAATTAAAAAGTGAACTTGTAAAAAAGGGTCACCGGTTTTATACTAATTCCGATACTGAGGTAATTCTTCATCTTTATGAGGATGAAAAAGAAAATTGTCTTGACAAGCTTAACGGTCAATTTGCATTTGCAATTTGGGATGCGGAAAATAAGGAACTTTTTATTGCCCGCGACAGGGTAGGGAAGAAGCCCTTATATTATACAGTAAACAAACATAAGTTCTATTTCGGCTCGGAAATAAAATCAATATTTGCGTGTAATGAAATTAATAGAGAAATTGATTTAGAATCTTTAAATCAGATTTTTACATTCTGGACAATACTGCCAGGTAAAACTTTTTTCAAAAATATTTACGAGCTTCCGGCAGGCTGCTATTTAAAAATTAAAAACGGAAATCTTAAGGTTAAACAATACTGGGATTATGACTTTGCTTTAAATGATGAATTGGCAAATTATACTTCCGGTGAAATAGCCGAGCAGGTAAAAGAACTGCTTTTGGATTCGGTTGGAATTAGGTTGAGAGCGGATGTACCTGTCGGCAGCTATTTAAGCGGCGGTTTGGATTCTTCGGGGATTACATCTTTAATAAATAATAACTTTAATAATAAACTTAAAACTTTCGGAATTCGCTTTGAAGATGCTGCTTTTGATGAAGGTGAATACCAGGATGTAATGGTTAAAAATTTAAATGTAGATCATCATACCGTTCTTGCAAAAAATAAAGCGATTGGAGAACTTCTTCCGGAAGTTTTGTGGCATTGCGAAATTCCTTTGCTAAGATTGTCACCGGTTCCTTTGTTTATTTTATCCGGACTAGTAAGAGATTCCGGTTTCAGAGTTGTATTAACCGGCGAAGGTTCCGATGAAGTTTTCGGAGGATATAATATTTTTAGAGAAACTTTGGTCAGAGCATTTTGGTCAAAGTATCCTGAGTCTAAAGTAAGGCCGCTGCTTCTTGAAAAGCTATATCCTTATATTTTTAAGGATGCCAAAAGTAAAGCCGTATTAAGATCATTTTTTAAATTAGGGATTGACCAACCGGACAATCCGTTCTTTTCTCATATGATTCGATGGCAGAATACTTCAAAGATAAAAAGATTTTTCAGCAGCGATATTAAGGAAAATACAAACGAATATGATCCTTATGCAGAACTTTCGCTGCTTCTGCCGGAAAAATTTTCTAAATGGGATCCATTATCCAAAGCACAGTACCTGGAAATGAAAATATTTCTTTCGAACTATCTGCTTAGTTCACAGGGAGACAGAGTAGCAATGGCACATTCGTTGGAAATAAGAATGCCCTACCTGGATTACCGCTTAATTGCACTAATGAGTAAAGTTCCTTCATATTTAAAAATAATGGGTCTAAATGAAAAGTTTATTTTGAAAAAAGTATTTAAGGATATTCTTCCAAAAACAATTTCCGGCAGACCCAAACATCCGTACCGGGCTCCTATTAAAAATAGTTTGTTAAATAACAAACTGGATTATGTTGAAAATTATCTATCGGAAGAAGAGCTTAAGAAAAATAATCTTTTTAATCCTTTAATGGTTTTAAAATTAAAAGAGAAGTTATCAGTCCTAGACAATGCAGGTGAATTTGATAATATGGCTTTAGTAGGAATATTGTCAACTCAAATTATTCAGGAAAAGTTTATCGATAATTTTGATTCGAGTAATGTTAAGCCGGTTGATTTTACCGTTATTTTTGATAGAAGAACAGTAACAAGTATTTAATAATATTGATTTGTGTTAAGAAAAACATGAAAGAAGAATTATTTCAACCAAGAGTTTTACATAATTTTTTATTTAAGGATGCCCAAAATTATCCTGGTAAGGAAGCATTAATTTTTGGGAAGCAAAGACTTACATATTCGGATCTCGATCAACAGTCTAATCGTCTTGCTGCCTCTTTGCTTGAGCTGGGACTTAAAAGACATGACCGTGTAATAATCTTTCTTGATAATTCGGTTGAAACAGTGGTTTCAATTTGGGGAATATTAAAAGCAGGAGGCGCTTTTGTTGTTTTGAACTCGTCCATTAAAGCAATAAAACTTGAGTATATAATTAAAGATTCCTGTACCGAAATTATAATTGCACATTCTAAAAAAAGCGAAGTTGTAAATAAGGCCATTGAAAAAATAAATACTAATTTGAAAATTATTTATGTCGGTTCAAATTCCGGAATCGGCAAAGACGACGATCATTCAATATATAATTACGATGAATTATTAAATTCTCAAAATTCATTACCGTCCGAGAAATTAGTAGAAAGAATGAACCAGGTTATAGATTATGATCTGGCAGCATTAATTTATACATCGGGTTCAACCGGCGAGCCGAAGGGCGTTATAAGTTCACACTTTAATATGATATCCGCTGCGCGCAGTATTATTGAATATCTTGAAAATGATTCCAATGATATATTGTTAAATGTTTTACCTTTATCATTTGATTACGGATTGTACCAAATGATAATGTGTGTTATGTTCGGCGGAACTTTAGTGCTTGAAACATCCTTTATGTTCCCTGTAAAAATTCTGCAAAAAATAAAAGAAGAAAAGATAACCGGCTTTCCGATAGTTCCTACAATTATTGCCCTGTTATTAAAGATGAGAGGAATAGATAAATATAAAATGGAATCGGTTAGATATATAAGCAATACCGGAGCTGCGTTCCCCGTACCGCACATTCAAAAGTTTAATAAATTATTTCCTCACATAAAAATTTATTCTATGTTCGGACTTACGGAATGCAAGCGAATAGCCTATTTGCCGCCGGATCAAATATCTATTCGTCCCGATTCTGTTGGCAAAGCAATGCCAAACTGTGAAGTTTTTATTTATGACGAAGAGGGAAACGAAGTCTCAAACGGCGAGGTTGGAGAGCTTGTTGTTAGAGGCTCGAATGTAATGCGTGGTTACTGGAACTCACCGGAACTAACATCAAAAGTATACCGTAGAGGAAAACTACCGGGAGAAGTTCTTCTTTATACCGGTGATCTTTTTAGAAAAGACAAAGAAGGATATTTGTATTTTCTAGGAAGAAAAGATGACATGATAAAATCCAAAGGCGAAAGAATAAGCCCGAAGGAAATTGAAAATATTTTATGTTCGATTGAAGGTGTGGCTGAAGCAGCAGTAATTGGTGTTCCCGACGAAGTCTTCGGTCAGGCTGTTAAAGCTTATATAGTTAAGAAAGGCGAACAAACAATTGATGCTAATACCATACTCCAGTTTTGTTCCGAAAATATGGAAACATTTATGGTTCCGAAATATGTTGAGTTTATAAATGAACTGCCTAAAAGCCCGAACGGAAAAGTGGATAAGAAAATTTTAAAAGCTGAGCTGATTAATACTTAATGGAAAAAACTTATTATGATGATTACGGGGAATTAATAAATCCCTGGTATATTAATCATCTGAAAAAGATAGGAATTTTTAATACCGGTTCAAAAGCGGAAGGTGCGGTTATTACCGATTCGGAAGGTAATGAGTTTATCGATTGTACATCCGGCTACGGGATAGGAAATTTAGGATATAATAATCCGGTAGTTGTTAATGCATTAATAGAGCAGCTAAAAAGAAGCGAGGTAAATACACGGCCGTTTATAAATAAAATTCAAATAGAGCTTGCCGGATTATTAAAAGAAATTTCTCCCGGCAGCCTGGAATGTTCATATCTTCTTAACAGCGGCTCGGAGGCAATTGAAACTGCGCTAAAGCTGGTTCGGCTTTACAAAGGGCAAAAGAAAATAATCACAATGGAGCATTCCTTTCACGGACATACGCTTGGCGCTTTATCCGCATCCGGTGTTCCTTCATTTAAGAAAAGCTTTAAGCCGCTTCTGCCTGCATTCGAGCAAGTTCCGTTTGGAGATTTTGATATTTTGGAAAAAAGTGTTGATGAAAACACAGCCGCTGTTTTAATAGAACCTATTCAGCATGATGCCGGTGTAAAGATTCCGTCGAAAGAATATCTAAAAAGTGTTAGAGATTTATGTAATAAGAAAAATATCATTTTAGTTTTTGATGAAGTAATTACCGGTATCGGAAAAACCGGTTTTATGTTTGCTTCGGAATATTTTGAAGTTGAACCGGATATTTTGGTAATAGGCAAATCACTTGGTGCGGGATTAATTCCAATTGGTGCCGTACTGGCAAAAAGAAATTTGTGGCAGAGATTCGGGATGAGCTTTCCTATGACGGCATCAAGCTACGGTGGTAATGCACTGGCTTGCTGTGCAGCCATTGAATCGATAAAATTCATTAGAGAAAGTGACATACTTAAATCGGTAAAAGAGAAATCGGAATTATTGTTTACCGGATTGAAAAACCTTGCAAGTAAATATTCTAAAATAATCAGTTCCGTTAGCGGAGTAGGTATGCTTTACGGATTGAGAGTGGAAGATAAAAATGATGCTGTGTCTATAGTAAGAAAAATGATTGATAACAAAGTTATAGTTTATCAATCATTCGGCAATCCGTTTGTTATTATGGTTGAGCCGCCGCTTGTTATATCTGAAGTACAAATTAATAAGGTGATCGATACCTTTAACTCTGTAATGGAAGAGATTAAATAAAAGATTTTATACGGTCCAAGCAATAGAACGCTGATTTCGAGGATTGAACGGATTAGCACGGATAAAAAATCCGTGTAAATCCGCTTAATCTGTTTAATCCGTGTTCCATTGATTTCATAGAGATAAATATTAAATAAAAGATAGGGATATTGAATTATGGGATATACAAAGGATTCAATTTTAATAATTCCAAAAGAAGAAGTAGAAAAGATAGTTGGAAATATTCGGTATGCAATGACGCATATATTAAAGAAACGGGGAGCGGTGATTGGAGTAAGCGGCGGTGTCGATTCGTCTGTTTGTCTGGCATTAACAACAATGGCTTTGGGGAGTGATAAAGTACTTGCGGTAATGCTTCCTGAAAAAGAATCAAGTGACGACAACATTCCTCTTGTCAACAAGCTTTTAAACAAGTACAATGTTAAATCAATTATTGAAAATTTAACCGGGGCGCTGGAAGGATTCGGCTGCTACCAAAGAAGAGATGAAGCTGTTAAAAATATTTTCCCCGAATATGATTCAACTTATAAAATGAAGATTGTGCTTCCTCAAAATATTTTGGAGGAAGATAAACTTAATTTATTTTATCTTGAAATTATTTCACCTAACGGTGAAGTGAAAAAAGCAAGACTTCCGCTAAAAGAATATTTACAGATAGTTGCCGCATCTAACTTTAAACAAAGAAGCAGAATGAGCATGCTTTACTATCATGCCGAACAAAGGAATTATGCGGTTATGGGTACGCCTAACAAGAATGAACATCAACAAGGATTCTTTGTTAAGTACGGCGACAGCGGCTCGGACATTAGACCAATCTGTCATTTGTTCAAAACTCAAGTCTATCAACTTGCAGATTACCTTGATATTCCGGAAGAAATTAGAAAGCGAAAGCCGACTTCCGATACTTACAGTGCCGAACAAACACAAGAAGAATTTTTCTTTAGACTGTCGTTTGATATTCTAGATAGAATCTGGTTTGGCTGGGAAAATAATATACCGGCTGCAGAAATAGCCAAAGCATTAAATCTTACCGAGCAGCAGGTGGAAAATGTTATTAATGATATTAAAAGGAAAAAAAATACAACGGAATATTTAAGGAAAGAACCTATTGATATAAATACTCTTCATGTAGTATAAATTAAAAATAATGAGTATGCAGTTAATGGTTAAAAGTTAATAGTTAGTCGTATTGGAGACACCTTTTCACAATTAACTATTAACTATTAACTATTAACCAATAAACTATTCCTTAAATATTTATTTAAGAATCTTTTTAGGAATACTGAATTTATATACTGCATACATCAGAGCTAAGATTAAGATAATTCCAGGCCATACATAATCATGAACTCCGAAAAATGCAACCACGTCCGATTTGCCGGAAATTACTATTGGAATTGCCATTAAAATTCCAACCAATGCTTCTCCGGTAATTAAGCCGGAAGAAATAAGCATTCCTCTCTGTTCAATTTCTTTTGTCTCATCTGAGTCTTTATCCAATTTTCTGGATTTTAAAGTCTTCTTTATAAGAGCTGAAATTATTCCGCCTAAAAATATAGGAACACTTAATTCAAGCGGGAGATAAATTCCTACGGCAACTGCTAAAATCGGAGCTCTGAATTCCGAACCTCTTTTTTCAAGCCAGAGATCGAATGCAATTATAATTACTGCAACCACCATTCCGATTATCACCATAGTCCATGGAAGTCCTCCTTGAAAAACACCCTTTGCTACAGATGCCATAAGTGTAGCCTGCGGAGCAGTAAGAGACTGAGGGTGAGCGGCAGAAACAGGACCTATTCCGTATGCTTCTAAAAGTAAATTAAGAACAGGCGCCATAACTACGGCAGAGACAACGGTTCCGACAATAAGCATAAACTGTTGTTTCCACGGTGTTGCACCGACAATATAACCGGTTTTAAGATCATGAAGGTTATCTCCGGCGATTGCGGCAGCACATGCAACTACGGCTCCAATCATAATGGCAGCGGCAGCGGAAGCCGAATGTGTATTTCCGAACAGGAATAAAATCAGTAAAGAAGCAAAAAGTATTGTTGCAATTGTAACACCTGAAACAGGGTTATTGGATGAACCTACTAGTCCGGTCATATATCCGGATACGGCTGAAAATAAGAAGCCGGTAATTACCATTACTATTGCCATGGTAATGCTCATGCCAAAAGAACCTACCAGGAAGTGATAAAGAAAATAAAGTGGTATAATCGATAAGATAATAATTACCAGAACCCATTGCATAGACATATCATGTTCAAGTCTATTATTTAACGTTTCATGTTTTAAACCTTTATAAGCGGCAAGTCCGGATTTAATACCGGTAATTACGCTGCCTCTCATACGTACCAACGCCCAGAGTCCGCCTACAACCATGGCACCGACACCAAGGTAACGTGTTTGATCGGACCAAATTTGATTTGCATATGCCGTAGCACTAATGCCGGCAGGCGCACCGCCATGTATCAGCATCAAAATAGGAATTGCAACCAGCCAGTTTATAACACCGCCAAGAAAAACCAGTATTGCAATATTTAATCCTACAATGTATCCGACACCAATTAGGGCAGGGGATAGGTTGGAGCCAAAATACGCAATGATCTTTTTCCCGAACAAATATTGTGCACCTTCAGCCGTTTCGGAAATTAATCTTAAACCTGTTTGGCTGAATTTAAAAATTGCAGCAAATAGAGCGGACCATACAACATACTTTACACCTTCTCCGCCTTTTTCGCCGGTTTTTAAAACTTCCGCACAAGCCATACCTTCAGGGAACTGTAAAGGTTCTTCTACAATTAAGGCGCGTCTTAAAGGAACGGTAAACAATACGCCGAGAATGCCGCCGAAACCTGCAATTAACATTGTATCCAAAAAATTAAAATGAGCCCAGACCCCCAGCATCACCATAGCCGGCAGAGTAAATATAACACCGGCTGCTAAGGATTCTCCGGCTGATGCGCAAGTTTGAACAATATTATTTTCCAGTATATTTGAGTTTTTAAACATCTTCAAAACGCCCATCGAAATGACCGCAGCAGGAATTGATGCCGAAACAGTCATACCGGCAAAAAGTCCTAAGTAAGCATTTGCACCTGCAAGAACTACGGCAAGTATAACACCCAGTATAAATGCTTTTACGGTTATCTCCGGTAAACTCGTTGAAGCCGGAATAAAGGGATTGTGTAAAATTTTATTCTTAACTCCAACGGAATTAGTTGCTAATTCAGCCATAATTGTATTTCCTTATCTTAATGGAATTGAAATAATTGATGTACAAATTATAAAATTTAGAATTAAAATAAGAATAAATTAACATTTAAAAATTCAAATAAATGTGATTACTTTATTATCCGGCAAATAATTTCCCGGATAACTGACAGTTAATGGTTGATGGTAAAGGTTAATCGTTTGCGCAAATTAACAATTAACTATTAACCGACAACCTTATGTTTATTCCTTTGTTATTTTATGGATTAAAAGATTAGCTTTCTAATACCAATATGACAAATAGCAAAGTCATATTTTACAGGATCATCGGCATCATACTTTTTTAAATTTTGTGTTATCTCTTCAGCCATCTTCCAGCTAACATTTTTTCTCTTTGTTAAGCCTAGTGATCTTGATATCCTAGCCACATGTGTATCAACAGGAATAATAAGTTTACTTGGAGAAATTTCATTCCAAAGTCCAAAATCAAGTTCGTCCTTCCTTATCATCCAACGTAAAAATAAATTCATTCGTTTACATGCACTGCCGAGGTAAGGTAGGGGAAACATGAATTTAATCCCCAAACTAATCTTTTTATTTCCCATATCGCTAACAGCTTTCAAAAAATAATTTGAAAATGAAGTGACGGGATTTTTTAGATTTGGTTCATCGGAATTATAAAATGATAAAAAAAGATTCTTTAACATTCCGTATTCACCGTAAACTTTATTCAATGCCGAAAATAAAAGGGCTATATCTTCTTCCGTGTAAAACCTATGCTTAAGACCTTTTAGTTTATTTGAATAATTCTTCTTGTTAAAATTTATAACAAATTCATAAGGATGATTATTTGTGATTACTAAAATTTTATCAAGTGTATTTATTATTTGCTTAACATTTCCGTAAGCAAATATCGAAGCAATAAATCCCATTGTTTCAATATTTTTTTCATCATTAAAAAGATGAAGAAACTGCAGGGGATCAGGAGAAATTTTTGTCTTGTCGAATGCTTTGTAATGGTAGTCTAGTTTTTGTTTGAGAGTCATTTCAAGAAAATCATTTTTTTTGTTTTAGTATAGCCGTTGCATGTTAATCTGTAGAAATACATTCCGCTTGATAATAATTTATCTGTCTTATCATTAGGAAAATTTATTTTGTGAGTACCGTTTGTTATATAACCATTCAGTAATGTAGCGACTAACCTTCCAAGTACATCATAAACTTTTAGTGTAGTAAAACCCGGTTTACTTAAGTTAAATTTAATTGCGGTAGAAGGATTGAATGGGTTGGGATAATTCTGAAATAGTTTAAGGT
>JBJKQP010000151.1:0-10643 GCA_046705105.1 Ignavibacteriaceae bacterium
AGTAAAAACGGTAAAAATATTAGTCATCTTATTCCGGAAATAAAGGAGCTCAATCTAAGAGATTGCATTAAGGAAGGGAAAACTTTAGATATAGTAACTAAACTTAAAGATAAAATTTATAGATTTACGCTTACCGGACTGCCTGAAATGCAAATAGGACAAATGTACGGCAGCGATATAACCGAACTGAAATTAACTGAGGAACAATTAAAACTTGCATTAAAAAAAGCTGAAGAATCCGAAAAGATTAAATCTTTTTTTCTAGCTCAAATGTCGCACGAAATTAGATCTCCGCTTACGGCAGTGCTCGGCTTTAATGCCATACTAAAAGAAAAATTAACTGACAGGCTGGATGATGATACCGAATTTGCTTTCCATGCTATCGAAAAAAGCGGTAAGCGGCTTACCCGTACAATCGACCAGCTTTTGTACATGTCCCAGTTTCAAACCGATAGTTACGTATCCAAGGTTGAAAAAATAAATTTAAGTGAAATTTTAAATGACGTTGTTAATGAATATTGCCCCGAAGCAAATTTGAAAAAAATTGAACTTTTATTTGAAAATAATATGGGGGATGTATATGTTTATACCGATAGATACGGTGCTGCTCAAATTTTTGAAAGCATAATTGATAATGCCGTTAAATATACCGACAAAGGCAGCGTAAAGGTAATCATAGGCAAAACCGATAAAGAAAAAGTCTTTATTTCCATAGTTGATACGGGAATAGGGATGTCCGAAGATTTTGTTAAGAATCTTTTTAAACCGTTTGTTCAGGAAAAGATGGGTTATAACAGACCTTTTGAAGGTAACGGGCTCGGGCTTGCACTTAGTAAAAAATTTGCGGACACAATGAATGCAGATATACTTGTTAAAAGTACCAAGGGACAAGGTTCCGAATTTAAAATTGTATTTAATGATGAGAGCAGGAGTTAATTAAAATGGCTGAAACAGAACAGGAAAATAAGCCAAGATTACTTATTACAGAGGATGATTTTGAGAATCAAAAGTTTCTTGAAATGTTTTTAAAAAGAAATTTTGATGTTGAAATTTGCGATTCCGAACAATCATTTTATGAACATCTGAATAAAAGTAATTTTGATATTATTCTTATGGATATTTCTCTGAGGGGAAATAAAAACGGGCTGGAACTAACAAGGGAATTAAGAAATAAACCCGGATACGAACATATTCCGATTATATGCCTTTCCGCCCATGCATTTAAAAAAGACAGGGATAATGCTATGGAAGCAGGCGTTGATGTATTTCTTACCAAGCCCGTTGAAAATAATGTTTTGATGAACGCCCTGCTTGATGCGGTTAATAGCAAGAAAAAATAATCCAAATCATATTTTAAAATTTACCGAAGAATATAAAAGAGATGGTTTAATTGCTTAACTGTTATATTGTTAAATACATTAAGCAATGCCACATTGTAAAAACAATAGAGCAATCAAACAATTTAATATATAATTAACCGGGGCAATAATATTAATTTAGGAAAGTAAAAAAAGCTAAGCATTACTTTCTTTTAAATTTCGGTTCTTCAAGTGTTAGTATAAGAGAGATTCTGTGAGTATCCGGCAGGTTGTTTAATTGCGAACCTGAGAATCTTGCATAAGAATAATCTATATTTAACTTGGGAAGCTTAATTCCGGCTCCAATTGTAAACTGCTTTACGTCGTTATACCCGGCTCGTACCATAAAAATATTTTTGAAATTATACTCAAACCCGCCCATCATATCAAAGCTTACAGGTCCCAAATGAAATTCCGAAGCAAACTGTCTGTCTTCGAATTTAATATTAAAATCTAGTGCCGGAGTAATTCTCCCCCCCAGGAAGTTAAAATGATAAGCCGCACCGACTTTTGCCGTCGGAGTAATTAATTCATTTCGACCTGTACTCCATGCAACTAACGTTGTTGTAATATCCTGCAAATTGGCACCAAGAGAAAAATTCTTGTATAATTTATACAAGGCGCCTACATCAAAGCCAATACCGTAAGCAGAATAAGTGGAAATGCTTCTATAAATTAATTTTACGTTGGCACCGTAATAAAGCTTATCGGAATGACGCTTTGAATATGTAAAATAGAATGCCCAATCCTGATCGCTGAATTCCGTTATTTTACTATAGTCCAATCTAGCTGCCGGATCGTTAATATTTGTAATTACCTGGCCGGTATTTTGATCTACCAATGCACCTGTCGTATTTGGAATCCCGTCAACACCCAGGCGCATAATGCTAAGCCCAAAACTCTCATCATCGCCGTAGGGAATTGCTATACCTGCATAATCATAATTTACAAGGCTGCCGAATCGTTCATCGTGCATTAGAGAAATTTCAGGATATGTTATTTGTGCCAATCCGGCAGGATTATAGTAGCCTGCAGTAACATCATTTGCAATTGCAACATAAGCACCGCCCATACCAAGCGGTCTGCCTCCGACACCAATAGATAAAAATTCACCGGCATATTTCCCCACAACCGTTTGAGCATTTGTTAAAGGAAGGCAAAATAAGACAGCAAGAATAGCGTAAAATAATTTCTTTAACATTAATTAGAATTCCCGATACATTTTATTATAAAAAGTGTTCACAATATTGATAAATTGATTATGAAAATCAAACCAAATTAGCAGTAGGAAATAAATTAATCGGCAATTGCAATGGATGCTGCATACACCTTGTTTGCGCCTCCTTCGAGCAATACTTTACCGCATTCATTGGTAGTTGCACCTGTAGTAATAACATCGTCAATCAGCAAAATATTTTTACCTTTCACTTTATTATTCTTTCGTAATGTAAAAGCACCTTTAATATTTCCTTCCCGCTCCTTTAAATTCATTGTTGTTTGGGATTGTGTAAATCTTTTCCTTTTGAGTAATCTGTTCTTTATCTGTTTCCCGGTTATTCTACCAACTCCTTTTGCTATATAGTACGATTGATTATAATTTCTTTCCAATCTTTTTATAATATGAAGCGGTACGGGAATGATGAAATCTATTTCCCATTCTAAAATATCATGTTTCTTAGCTCTTCCAAGCAGACCCCCTAAAAACTTACCGGTTAAAAACTTTTGGCTGTATTTTAATGAATGAATTATCCTCTGAAGTTCTTTGTCCTTTTCAAAAACATAAAGAGAGATGAAACCGGATATATAATTTTTAGTCGAAAATTTTCGTTTAAATTCAATTTCCATTCTGCCGGGTTCTGCAAATTGAATTTTACTTAAACAATTGGAGCAGACGGTAAATTCCACTGCTAAAAGCTTTTTATTACATGCCGGGCAAAATCGCGGCATTATAAAATCCCATATTTCAGTAATGAATGAAATCAAATAAAAATTAAAATTTATTTCTCATCTTAAATTAACAATAAAATTTATAACATATACTTAATAAACCGGAACCAAAACATTCACCATTAATTGCTAAATTATTTAACTGCTATATTGTTATTTGACAATTTAGCAATTAAGCAATTTTATTTCCGTTTTGTGCAAGATATTATGATGGATAGAATAAATACTACTTTTAAAATTCAATCTTAAAATTTTTCAATCTTGCCTGCCCTGCGAAGCGTGGCGTAGGGGATAATCTTGAAATTATATAATCATGAAATCTTGTAATTTTATAGCATCCCCGCTCTTTTCCTAAAGAACCATTCCAGTCCGAAAAGAAAAATCGCAATTGCCAGCAACCATTCATTCGACCAAAGACTGATATCGCTTACTTCAATTTTATTTTTTGAAGATTTTTTATTCAACTCCTTTAGTACAGGATAAAGATTAGTATAATGTGAATTATAATAAAATTTCCCTCCGGTCTGCCTGGCAAGCAAAGATAGGAAAGCGTAATTCATTTGGGGATTAATCATTTCGATATCTACTTCACCAATATTAAATTTCCCTTTATCGCTTCCAAGCTTATTTCCGTTCTGCACAGCTGATCCCGTAAATGTATAGTCACCGGCTTTATTTGTCTGGAAGGTCCCCTCATACAATCCGTTGCCGATTGAATTTAAATTTACCTGGTAACTTTGTCCTTTGTGGTCAATGTTAACTTTTACGTCCGCATCGGAGACAGGGTTGAAAGTTTGGTCGTAAACCTGTGCTGAAAAATCTACCTGAGCGCCAAGCGAATATAATTTTTTGGAGGTCTTAATTGTAACCTGCCTGAAATTATTTTTAGTGTTAAGCCATTTTACACTGCTAATAATAAACCTGTCAAACAAATCCAGATTTTTTGGTACAGTCTCAAGTTTCCACCGCCATATACCTTTTGCAAGTACGGCTATGGATTTTTTGCTGCCAAGTATCCGGGTTAAAATCAAAGGCTTGTTCATCGGTATGTTGTTTATCTTAACTCTTGAAATAACCTCACTTTCCGGTTTGGCTTTTAATTCGACATTAGGCTGATAAACCGGAGGCAAATTATTCCATGCATCAAGCGGATTTACGGCATTATTTTGAAGAAGCGGGTTGTCAAGCTGCATGCCGGATATGTCCGGTTGAACTTCCAGAAAATCGCTGCTTACATTTCCGATAGTAAACGGCAACTCGGTTTGCAAAGATCTTAATTTTGTAAAATCTATTCCGGCTGAAAGAGTAATAAAATAGGGCTTATCTTTATTAGATATTTCTTGAAATACGTTTTGCAGAAGCTGCGGCGGAGTTTCCGCGGAAGGAAATCCTACAAGAAATAAAACATTTGCACTATCTATTAGTTCGCGTCTGTTATTCTTTTCCACAAATTTATCCTGCGCTACCTGAATAATAGAATTAACATCAAAATTAGCATCGGACTTAAGAGTATTTCTTATAAATGCAACATCGGATGAAGGACTTCCGGCAATTATGAGTACTTTAACTTTGTTGCTTAGGACATGTATGTAGAAAACTTTTTTATTATTGGCATAGGTAAATTCACCTTGTGTTTTGGAAATAACAACAGCTAATTTCTTTTCGCCGCCGGACTTAGGAGTGTAAGTAAAATTTACGTTCTGTATTCCGTCTGCATTAAGTATAATATTTTTTTGTTCAACCAATGCATCGTTTTCATATAGATATGCCGTAACATTTTTTCCCGCAAATCCGGTGTTAGTTACTACTGCGGCAACTTGTGTGGGAGTTTTTGCATATATCATTTGATTATATAAAA
This sequence comes from Ignavibacteriaceae bacterium, assembly GCA_046705105.1. Taxonomy (GTDB): domain Bacteria; phylum Bacteroidota; class Ignavibacteria; order Ignavibacteriales; family Ignavibacteriaceae; genus FEN-1297. Next base: position 5,164 of record JBJKQP010000151.1, read on the forward strand.
CATTCTTTACTTCAACATCATTCCTTGTTGTGGTATCACCAACTCCGACTGTAAATACAGGTATGTTTAATTTCTCTGCAGTATGAAGCGGATTGTTGCCGTCGTTAATAACTCCGTCGCTTACAATAACAACGGATGAAATGTTTTTATTTATTTTTGCGACGGTTGAAAATATATCCGCAAAATTAGTGCTGCCTTCGGAAAAATTAAGCTTTTTAAGGCTGTCGTAACTTAATCTGCTCACTTTAGATCCGAATGTATAAAGCGGTGAGTTACCGGAAAGGTTGTTCTGCTGAAGTCCCTTAACAAAATCAACAACTGTTTTGCTTCGTTTTGTACCGTCCTTTATTTTAATTGATCTTGAATTATCTAGGAAAATTAAATTTACGGGTTCAAGAACTTTTTTCTTCGCTAATGTTAAAATAGGCTGGAAGAATACAAACAATAAAAGAATTAATGCCATTATTCTAAGAAAAACTAGAAATATCTTTTTGGGTGTACTTATTACAGGAATGGTATACCTGTAAACATACACGGCATATGCGGCTAGAAGAATTAGGAAAAGGAAGAAATAAATAGAAGGGAACGAAAGATTAATACTTATTTTTTCGAAGTTAAACATAAGCCTGCACTAAAAAAGAATTTATATAATAATCATATTTTAACGTCTGAACAAAATAGAAAAAAGGGTTCATAAAATTTACTTTTTTAGTTCCTGCTTATAAATTAAAAAACATTTCTCCTTTAAATACCGTTGCTGCTTTTCCGGATATGTAAAGCTCGTTGTCTTTAGGAGAAAAGCTTACTCCTATTCTGCCTCTTCTTCCTATAAAGTCTCCCTGTTCAAAAGTGACGTTAACATTTTCTTTATCTATTTTTAGTAATCCCAAATAATTAAGAACAATAAGCAAAGGTCCGTTTGCCGAACCTGTAACCGGGTCTTCATCTATTCCGTAATAAGGAGCAAAAAAGCGCAGATGAGCATAGCTGCTTTTTTCAATTGTTTCCCTGGTAAAAACAACAACTCCGCCAAAATTGTTTTGCTCGGAAAGTTTTAACAGTTTTTTAAAATCCGGCTGCAATTTACCAAGTGTATCAATTTTTTTTGCGTGGATATAAAGATATCCGTTCTCCAGCAAAATAAAAGGAAACGCTTCGAATATGTCGCAATTATTTAGCCCCAAGGCATTTAAAATTTCATCTTTGTTATTTTGAAATTCGTTAACTTTAAATACCGGTATTTGCATATAGTATTTATCATCTTTTACTCTGCATTTTAAAATTCCGGAACGGGTATCAAATTTTATTTCGGAGTTATTTTTAATAAGATTTTTCTCGCTTAAAAAGTGAAGGGATGCAATAGTAGCGTGCCCGCAAAGTTCGACTTCCATCTTCGGAGTAAACCATCTTAAATTATAATCCGCTTTGTCCGATGATGAAAGGAAAGCTGTTTCCGCAAGATTCATTTCCTTGGCAATAAGCTGCATTTCTTCTTTAGTTAAGTTATCGCCGAAGGTTACTCCTGCGGGATTTCCTTCAAATGATTTTTCTGTAAATGCATCTATCTGGTAAATATTAATTTGCTTTGCCATTTAACAAACCCTCAATATTCCATGATTTCATTTTTTCAAAAGTTTCGTAATCGGTAAGGTCGAAGTGTATGGGAGAAACAGATATATAATTTTTTTTAACGGCAACCTGATCTATTTCAAGTGCGGTATCTACTTCCATTAAATTGCCGGTAAGCCAGTAATAGTTTTTACCGTACGGATCGATTCGCTGCTCATAAACATCATCCCACTTGGATTTGCCCTGCTTTGTAAGTACGATCCCCGCAATTTCTTTTTCATCAACATCAGGTATGTTTACATTAAGTAAAGTTCCTTTTGGAATTTCTCTACCGGCCAATTCTTTTGCCAAAAGCCTAGAAATCTTAGCGGCGAATTTAAAATCAGATACTTCATGACTGGTAACCGAAACAGCCATAGCAGGCACATCCATTATGGCAGCTTCTCTTGCAGCGGAAACTGTGCCTGAATAAATAATATTTATTGCCGTATTCGATCCATGATTTATACCGGAAACTACAAGGTCCGGGGGTTCCTTTAAAATATTTCTAATGCCGATCTTTACACAATCAGCCGGAGTACCGTTTACCGCATAGCCGAAAAACTTTCCGTCCTTATATGATTTGGTTACTCTTAGAGGTATCTGCATAGTAATTGCATGACCTATTGCACTTTGTTCGTTTAACGGTGCAACAACAGTTACTTCACCTAATTCTTTTAACGATTCGACAAGCGCAAATATTCCCTGTGAGTCGATACCATCGTCGTTACAAACTAAAATTCTCATTTGTAAGCCCTTGGCTTTAATTTAATTTTAAAATTATTACGATTCGGATTGCCAATATAACACTTAAGCCATAGGCTTACAAATACCTTTTTAAGTCTCAATTGCTTAAATATTTTTCAAACCAAAATTTTCTTAATCCGTCAACTTCATGCCGGAACTTTCTTAGGTAATGATCTCCTCCTTCAAAAATTACCAAACGATAAGTAAATTTTTGTTCAATCATTTTTTTTGCCAATTCAATTGTCTGCAGCGGTGAAACAGTTTTGTCGCCGCCGCCGTGAAATAAAAGATACGGAATATCAGGCAAGTTTGAGGTCTGAGTAATTATCGTTCTTTTCTTTATTTGTTCTTCAAGATTTTCTTCACCGATTAACTCTTTATAGTTGTTTATCATTTCGGAATTATCTGCTATAAACTGTTGCAGATTTGAGATTGCACCGCTGAGAACCGCACACTTAAAATTATGGTTCTTTAACAAGGCAAGATAAGTCATCATTCCTCCGCGGCTCCAGCCTTCAATGCCCCAGTTTTTTTTATCGGCAAACGGTAATTCTTCAGCTAACGGAATAAGATTTAAAATATCATTAACATCATCTCCGCCAAGCTGTTCCTTGCCCTGGCTGCCTGCGTTGCCGCGGTATTGAGATTCAAATACAACGTAGCCCCAGCTTGCTAATTGTCCGAACATACCTCGTGCAGTAAAAGTATCTATTGCACCGCTTTCTTTACTGCCGCCCCTGTTCCAGATAATACAAGGGTATCTTATGGTTTTCCCCTCGCCGGATTCGGCTGCCGATGGGTATGCCAGATATCCTTTAACTTTTAATCCGTCCGATAAATAGGTAATCTTTTCAACAACGGCATTTTTAAAAGCATCTATTCCCCATCCGCTTATAATCATTTGGTTTTGATGTTCATTAAGTTTAATCTTTCTTCTGTCAACAATTTCGCTAATCATTTTCGAAAATCCTTTTTATGTAGAAACAATATTAAATAACAAAAAGTCTTACAAAAATAAAAAGACCTCAACAAATAATTGAGGTCTTTTAAAAAATAAAATTATGTAAAAGGTATACTATTTCTTAGGGTAAAAGCAAAAACATTTTATCCTTTTAAAATATTTATTTCAATAAAACAAGCTTCTTAATAGCAGAGTAACCACCTGCTTGAATATGATAGAAATATATTCCGCTGGGAAGATTTGCACCGTTAAAAGTTACATTGTAATTTCCGGGTGCTTCGGTAGAGTTAACTAATGTTTTAATCTTCTGTCCAAGAGTATTATATACACTTAGAATTACATTTGAAGTTTTAGGCAAAGCATAGTTTATTGTTGTTGTCGGATTAAACGGATTGGGATAGTTTTGATCCAAAGAATAAAATTCGGGCAAAGAGGGATGATGGTTTTTAACATCCGTAATACCGGAAAATATGACACTTCCAGAATTTGTGGTAAAGCTTAGAGTACCGATATCAATTGGGAATTTTACTTCGGGAATGCCAACATCATACTTATTTGCACCGACAGTAATACCTACCTTACCCGTTACTCCTACTTCAAGAGATAATTTAGACTTTAAAGACTCTTTAATTCCCGAAACAACAAAATCAGATCCCGAAACGGATACGGATAAAGTATCATTTTCGGAAGTGATACTACCTGCGCTTGTACTTAAAACGGTTCCTTGTATGGTGTTTTTTAACTCTTCATCCATTTCGATTTCGAAATCTGCGGAAACGGTTGTACCGGTTGAGGTTACGCCGATAGGTATTGTAACAGTAGCAGCCGGAAGGCTCGGCAGACTATCCGAAAGTTCAACTACGGTATCTAAAAGAAATGTAGTAAAATCTTTAACATCGCTTACATTAAGATTTACGCTTGGATTCCCGGCAAAAGTACCGGCTAGTGGTTTAACTACACCAGCAGGGATAGTAATATTATATCTTACGGAAATAACAGGTCCGAAATCCATACTTGCATATCCGCTTGTAGCTTGAAAAGATAGCTTTTTATTTGTTCCCTCTCCGTTTAGCATTCCCACTCCGCCTATACCAACGTTAGCCAGATTGCCGGAAAAATTAACATTTAATTCTATGTATGCACTTGCACCGCCCGCAGAGGCACCTATATAGCCGGTATTAAGCTGGTAATCGGGAAATCCTATAACTCCGCGCAACTGAGGGAAATAACCCATATAGTTTTGGGCATTTGTTATTTCCGGAAACCCCAAATAAATAAACAACAAAAGAACAAGTAAGTATTTTAATTGAAAATAGGTCGCACTTGTTTTCATTTTTATGCTTCCTTCAAAAATAATATAATATATTTGATCGTCTAATTCTTATATAATATATAAAAGTTTGAATCCGCCGGGTAGTTTGGCTTTGATGGTAGAATAATTAAAGATAATTTAAATAAACAATTATTATATAATCAATAACTTCTTTTAAATTATTATTAGGCTATGCTCCAGGACATACCTTACCATATAAAATTAAACAGGATTGTTGATCCTTATATCATTTTTTTATTTAAATTTAGAATTAAAATTTTATAAATACTTAATTACTCAAACTAATATGGCAAAAAAGACTAACTCGAAAGCAAAGCATAAACCGTCCAAACAAGAACCCCAAAAATTAAAAACAGCATATAAAATAATTCCCGCAGTAATAATTGCGGTGATTATTTTGGTCCTTGTTATTTCAAACTTAACAAAGAAAAAGGTATCAAATTCCGAATATATGTTTAAGAAGGAAGGTACATTAACTTTTATCGATACTACGGGAAAAGTTATGACAAAAATAGATATCCAAATTGCCGATAACGAATTCGATCGAGAACTCGGTTTAATGTTTAGAAAAGGCATGCTGGAAAACCGGGGGATGTTATTTATTTTCCCTCAGTCAACGATTCAGAATTTCTGGATGCGAAATACTTTCATACCGCTGGACATGATTTTCATTAATTCGAAGAAAGAAATTGTAACTATAAGGCATGCAGATAAAACATTGTCGGATCAAACTTATTCCTCAACAGCACCTGCTCAGTATGTGCTGGAAGTAAATCTCGGATTTGCACAAAAGTATGGTATTAAAGTCGGTGATAAAATTACATGGGAAAG
>JBJKQP010000152.1:0-6652 GCA_046705105.1 Ignavibacteriaceae bacterium
TTTGTTATGTTTGAAAGAAGCGGGCATAATCCTTACATGGAACAGCATGATAAATACTTTAAGGTAGTTACAAATTTTTTGAAAAACGGAAATTAAAAAGCAACTTACAGTAAGATGATTTTTAATCTTTATCTGCATTTAAAATGGATGTTTTCAAAACTTCACCTTCTGTTTTTGCAATTACCGATGCTCCGCATGAGTCGCTCCAAACATTTACTGTTGTTCTGCACATATCTAATATTCTATCGACGGCAATAATTAATCCTACACCTTCCAACGGTAGACCGACTGCAGTAAGAACTATTGTAATCATTACCAATCCGGCCATCGGTACGGCGGCGGCGCCGATAGATGCCAGAAGGGCAGTGAATACTACAATTAACTGATGAAGGAAATCGAGATGAATGCCGTATGCTTGAGCAATAAAAATTGCAGCAACACATTCATACAAAGCTGTGCCGTCCATGTTAACCGTTGCACCCAACGGAAGCACAAAACTTGATACTTTATTGGAAACTCCAACTTCATTTTCAATTGCATCCATGGTTAAAGGTAATGTAGCTCCTGAAGAAGAAGTTGAAAATGCGGTTAGCAGCGGTGTTGTCATTGCTTTAAAATGCTTCCACGGATCGGATTTACCGACAAATCTTAATATTAAAGGTAAAGTAACAAATGCGTGGAAAATTAATCCTAGCAGAACACAAGCCATATATAAACCAAGCCGCCCGACAATTTCCAGCAAAGCTGCTTTATCTCCTGCCTGTTCTGCAACTACTCCGGCAACAATTCCGAAAATTCCAAGCGGTGTAAATTTAATGACGAAATTGGTTATCTTCATCATAACTTCGAAACCGCCGTTAAACAAATTTATAATAGGGTTCTTATATTCATCCGAAACTTTGGTAATAAAATATCCTAGCAATATTGAAAAGAATATTATTGCAAGCATATCCGCATTGGCAAGAGCCTGAAAAATATTACTCGGAACAATTTTTAACAGTACGCCTCCAATTCCTTGTGAGGCGGCGTGTAATCCTTCAACGCTTTTCTTTAAACCGAGATCGGCACCGACACCCGGGCTGATAACATCTACTAGTATCTGTCCGACAAAAATAGCAGCAAGGCTTGTAACTATATAATAAGAAAATGTTTTTAATCCCAGCTTGCCCAGGTTTTGAGCTGCTCCTACATTCACTACACCGGAAACAATTGAAGTTAAAACGAGCGGGACAATTATCATTTTTAATGCGCGGAGGAACAGATCACCCATCCATTTTACATCTTTAACGGATGACGGAAAGAACAGCCCGAATAAAACACCAAGTACAAGTGCTATAAGAATTTGCCAATGAAGTTTTAATTTTATTTTAAACATAATACCAGTATGTTTTATGAATGGAAAATAGCTTAACGTAAGGTTGCCGAAAACCTAATCCATTAATTGATACTCTTAAAAAGAAGAATGACACAATTAACTTTTAACCACTAACTATTAACAAACTTACTTAATATTTCGTCGCAGACAGCATATCCGCTTTTGGTCAATTGAATAAAATCCTCTTTTAATAAAATTAAATTTTTCTCATTCAGCATTTTAATATAATTAAAATTTCGATTTATCCAACTGTTCCCGAATTTTTTTCCCAATTCATTTAAATCAATACCTTTGCTTCTTAATGCCAGCATAACATATTCATTTAATGCAGACTCTTCATTTATAAATTCACTGCTTGCAATAGCACTTTCATTTCTTTTAATTTCCGATATATAATGTTTAAGGCTTGAAAAATTTCTCCATCTTTTACCGTTAACAAACGAATGAGCCGAAGGCCCGACACTTAGATAATCCCTATAGCGCCAGTAAGCGTTATTATGTCTGCATTCATATCCCGGTTTTGTAAAATTTGAAACTTCATATTGAATGAACCCGCTAGATGTTAGAAAATCGATCGCCATTTCATAAAGGTCGGCATCATAATCATTATCTTGAAGGACAACTTTTCCGTCCAGAACCATCTTATTTAAAATTGTTCCGTGTTCAAGGATTAAGCTGTAAGCGGAAATATGTTTTATAGGAAGATCGACAGCCTGGTGCAGGTTGTACTCCCATTTTTCTTTTGTCTGACCCGGAAGATTAAATATCAAATCTATATTAATATTTTCAAAGCCTGCTTCCACGGCATTATATACTGTCTTTACGGCAGTTCCTTTATCATGAATTCTAGTTAAGAATTTCAATTCGTCATCATGAAAAGATTGAATACCTATGCTTAAACGGTTTATTCCAATTTCTCTAAATTCACTCAGCTTGGTTTTATTGACGGTACCCGGGTTTGTTTCCATTGTAATTTCCGCATCTTCACTAACGCTGTAATTATTTTTAATTGAAGAGATTATTTCTTCAAGATAAAACGGTTCCATTAAAGATGGTGTACCGCCTCCAAAGTATATTGACGAAAAAATACGATCATCATTATAAAAACGTGAGTAATGTTTTATTTCCGTTTTAACTGCCTGCAAAAAATTAGAAATGTTGTCGGTCGTAATAATCGAATAAAAATCGCAGTAAATACATTTATGATCGCAAAAGGGTATATGTATATATAATGCCGAATCTTTCAAGGAATTTTTCTCTAAGTTTATTTATCTTATCAAGAATTTAATAAAAATAAAAAATCCCTGCAGTACAAACTACAGGGATTCAAAATAAAATTATTATAAAAGAAATTAAGATGTTTTAGCTTTCATCTCAAAAACTATGTCTAATTCTCCTATTATATTATAGGGCTTAACACTGGAAGTAATATTCGTAATTGAAATAGTTGCATCGAAAGTTCTATTTGATAACGTAGAAAGATATGCATTTATCAATCCTATTTGAGCTGAGGTTAGTGTCAATTTATAAGGTGTACTCTCGTAATCAGCAGGGCTAATTGTTCCTAACGGATAAGTAAAAAGGAGATTACCTGATTTATCTTTTAAAGTAATACTAACATTTCCGCTTAAATCGGAAGGGGTTACACTTTTAGTTCTATATTGGGCGGTAATAAACTTAACCTGCTGAATTTTATCTTGATATCTCTGATAAGTGGAAGAATTAGACAGATCGATAGTTTCCGATTTTGTATAAGAAGTTGCATTGCTGGATATATTAAATTCCTGAGTAATAGGAATATTTTGAGTTAATGTATTTAACGCATCAAGAATACATCCGCTGAATAAAAACGGAACAACCGCCGTAATGATTATAAGTATATGTGTCAAATGTTTTTTCATTTTTAACTCCTAATTAAAATTCTAATGATATTCCGCCGCAAATTATGGGTTGTGAAGTAATGTTGTAATCTACATTTAGTACAATAGGTGAAAAGCTTACGGATGCTCCAAGAATCAGTCTAAAATTGTCCTTTCCTTTAACACTTGCACTTATGTTTTTCGTTTGTCGTAGAGCGGGGTCGCCGCTGTTAGGATCACCCTTTAACGTATACGACAAATCAAAATTAGATGTCTCGTACTGTAATCCTCCGTAAATTGTAAGCGGATCAAAAGACTTGCTTACTTCACCGTTAACGGCAAAGCTGCTGGCATCAATAAGCCCGGAAACGCTTAATTTATTATATAATAATTGAACTGCAACATCGACAGGGATTAACGGAATATATTGGCTTATGCTGTGCCTAATTCCAATTCCGAAGAAGTCTAAATTTTTCCCACCGACTTTTATACTGGGTAAATATCTTATAAGTACTTCGGTTCCCATAAGACTAGCTGTAATTTGAGGCATTAAAAATGGTACGCTGGATTGGTTAATCCCGTTAGGGTAAGTAATATACCCGTTAGGACCAGTGTAAATTGCTCCCTCATTTCCCCAAAATGTGGCAGTAGGTGTATTGGCTTTATAACCACTTGGAAGAGAAGGTGTAAACGTCATTTGACTACTTGGAATTAGTATATACATGTACCTAACGGTTAAGCCTAATCCAAATAACTGCGGAACCTGTGCAGTATAAAATCCTCCGGTATTTAATCCCTCGCCCAGGCTGGTAGCAAACGGCTGAGCAAATTTAACTACTTCGTTCTCGCTCAAACTATTAAATTGATCCTGCTGGGAAAATACAGGGTATGTAAACAATACGAAAAGAGTAAGTGAAAGAAAAATTTTTTTCATATCTAATACCTCTCTAAAAAATATAAATTATTAGAACCGCATATCTAATCTGATAATTCTTTTAATACAAGTCAAGTAGGAGTAATCACTTTTGTAGAATTTTTTTTGTGACCGGTTATTTTAGCCCCATAAGTTCTTTGGCGCCTCTAATGCTTACTTCCGTTACTTTTTCGCCGCTAATAAGCTTTGCCACTTCTTTAATTTGCTCTTCTTTCTTTAATTTTTTAATTGAGCTTACCACACGTTCCCCGATTTGTTTTTTCTCAACTGCAAAATGATGATCGGCTAGACCGGCTATTTGCGGTAAATGTGTTATTGATATGATTTGGTGAAAGGATGCAAGAGACTTTAGTGAGTGCCCAACCTTTTGTGCTACCCGACCGCTTACACCTGTGTCTATTTCATCAAAGATAAGTAAAGGAAGCTTATCGTTTTTTGCCAGAATAGTTTTTAATGCAAGCATTATCCTGGAAACTTCTCCACCGGAAGCAACTTTTGCCAGAGGTTTCGGGTCTTCTCCCAGATTTGTAGAAATAAAAAACTCAACTTCGTCGTAACCGGAGGTATTATACAGATAATGCTTCCCGTTAACAATTATAAAATTTGTCGAGTCTTTAGCGGCAGGTTTTTGTTGTATCTTAATCTGGAAAATCGAATCCGGTATGCCGAGATTACTTAGAGCTTCTTTAACTTCTTTTTGAATTTTATCGGAAATTTCTCTCCGCTTTTTTGATATCCTCTCGGCTTCTTCACCGCATTTTTCTCTCAATTTTTTTATCTGTTTTTCAAGAGCTGAAATTTTTTCGGAATAATTTACGGCAATTTCAAACTCTTCACCTATTTTTTTCCTATAATCAATTATGGATTTAATAGAACCGCCGTATTTTTTCTTAAGAAGATTCAATGCGCCGAGTCTTTCTCTAATTTCCTCAAGACGAGCGGGTTCCATATCAATCTTTGAATTATAATCGCGAACAAACTTTGATATTTCATTTATCAAAGTAATAGATGTTTCCAGATCGTTCTCAACTTCAGCAAATGATTTATCGATTATTGTTAATTCCAAAAGTTCATTTTGTATTTTACCTAGCTGATCGTGTACCGAGTTTTCCGATTCATAAAGACTGCCGTAAATGCCGGAAGTTAACTCTAACAATTTTTCCGAATTTTCAAGTATGATTAGCTCTTTGTTCAAGATTTCTTCCTCGCCTTCAACGGGAGAAATATTATCTATCTCTTTTAATTGGTACGAATAAATTTCTCGTTTTTGTTTGAGTGAAACTTCTTTTTCTTTTAAATTAGTAAAAGAATATAAAACCCCGGATAATTCATCATATAATTTTTTATAGTAGTTTAATTCATCTTCAATTCCGCCGTATTCATCCAGGAATTCAATGTGGGTTTCGGTTCTTAATAATGATTGGTGCTCATGCTGCCCGTGAAGATCAACTAACAAATTTCCTGTTTCTTTTATTATAGAAAGCTGAACGGGAGTATCGTTTATAAAACACCGGTTGGAGCCTTTCAAAGATATTTCCCTTCTCATTATCATTTCCGGGTAAAATTCGATGTCGTTATCTTTTAATATTTTTTTTATCTTTTTATTGTTTTCTACATCGAATATTCCCTCTACAATAGACTTGGATGCACCTTTACGGACAACCTCTGTTGAAGCTCTTTCGCCGAGCAGCAAGCCCATCGCATCAATTAAAATAGATTTGCCTGCTCCGGTTTCCCCGGTTATTATATTCAGCCCCTTTCCGAACTCTATATTTATTTGTTCGATAAGCGCATAATCTTTAACGAATAGGGATTTTATCATAAGCAGCGTTTTATTTAACTCGTTAAATTTACTTCATTTTATATGTAATTTCAAAAGAGATTATTGCACTTTAAATGTAAAAATTCAGTTTTAATGGGTAATAATAGAATAGATTAAAAAACCGTATCTAAGGTATTTATTTGCTTAGATTATTTTTATAACAAATGATAAGGACTTCATTAATGAAAATTGGTAGTGCGTTACTGCGACATAATAAATAGCTGTATTAAATAAAGAACACCTACCATTGAAATTAGAAATAGAATGCTTATGAAAATTAAAGTTTTCATTTTAATCATCCTCTCCTCGATTTTTTAACTGTCACTCAACCGGAAAATTTTTAAAGTATCTTCGATATAATAAAAAATAGTTATTTAAATTTTAATATTTTGTAGTCATAAATTCAAGGATATAAACCAAAATACTTATTTCAATTTCATTTTAAGTGCTCAATTGCCAGATGAATACCGCAAATTGTTTTGGAATCAAAAATTTCTCCCTTGCTTATTTTTTCTTCGGCTTCATCAAGAGTCAACTCTATAATTTCCATCCCGTATTCACCTTCTTCGCGGTTGTAGCTTCCGGGTATTAGGTCTTTAGCTAAATAAATATGCAATACTTCCGTGCAAAAACCCGGAGTTGTACAAATAGCTCCCAATTTT
>JBJKQP010000153.1:0-9096 GCA_046705105.1 Ignavibacteriaceae bacterium
CTGATGGGTTAACATCTCTGGAAGAATATATTTCAAGATTCAAAGACGGACAAAAAGAAATTTACTACGCATTCGGAAACAGCCGTGAAGCAATTGAGCAGGACCCGCATCTTGAAATATTTAAGAATAAAGGATTGGAAGTATTTTATCTTTACGATCCTTTGGATGAGTTTGTACTAAGTTCAATTAGAAAATATAAAGATTACGATTTAAAATCGGTCGATAATGTTGACTTAAAAAATCTGGATAAATTTAAAGAAGTTGACGAGAAAAAAGAAAAGCCGGAAGAACTTAGCAAAGATGATGAGAAACATTTTGACAGTCTGCTTGCAAAAATGAAAGATATTTTGGGCGACAGAGTAACTGATGTTAAAGAGTCGAAAAGATTGTCCGGCAGTCCTGCGGTGCTGGTTAATCCCGACGATACAATGTCTTCTACAATGCAGAAGATTTTAAGGATGACCAATAAAGAAATGGAAGTTCCTAAAAAAGTATTTGAGGTTAATAAAAGTCATAAGCTTATAAGAAACTTGTTAAAAGTTTTTAAAGCCGATTCGCATGATGAATATATAAATAATGTAGTTGAGGAATTATTCGAATCTGCCTTGCTTATAGACGGAAGTTTAACAGACCCTCACAAACTTGTAAGCAAACTTAACCAAATGCTGGAACAATCGAGCGATTGGTATACAGAGATTAAAAAATTAAATTGATAATTTAATTTTGGTGGTGTATATTCATACATCACATAATAAGGATATGAAAATGAAAAGGACACAAATTTATCTTGATGAAGATATTCTCCAGGTTTTAAAAAAAGAAAGTCATCTTAAGAAAAAGAATATTTCAAGTATTATTAGGGATACTTTAAGAGAAAAATTCCTTAAGAAAAAACATTTAAATGCTGTTGAAGAGACAGCCGGTCTTTGGAAAGATCGTGATTTTGATGTCGAGGAATATGTTAGAAACCTAAGAAAAGGAAGCAGACTTAAGGAATTATACGGCAAAGATTATGATAATAGTTGATAGTGACATACTAATATGGCATTTAAGAGGATTAAGAAAAATCACAGATGAAGTTAAAAGATTGACCGATAATGATTTGCTGTATACATCACCTGTAGTTATCGCTGAAATTTATGCCGGGGCAAAGAAAAAAGAAGAAGTAATGATAAATAATTTATTTTCTTCCATGAAGAAAGTAACTATAAACGAAGAAATAGGAAAAAAGGCAGGAGAATTTTTAAACAAATTTTCAAAAAGTCATAGCTTAGAAATTCCCGATGCATTGATCGCAGCTTCTTCAATTGCTAGTGAAATGCAATTGTGGACTTTAAATAAAAAACATTACCCGATGCTGAAAAAAAAAGACTTTTATGAAATTTGAAATAGATTAGGTATATAATCATGGCATTTAATTTTAATAAATTTACCGTAAAGGCACAGGAGATAGTTCAGACGGCAATTGAGATTGCACAGAACTATAATAATCAAATTATAGAACCAGGGCATGTGCTTGCTGCGCTGGTTCAGGAAAAAGGTAATATTGCAGATACAATAATTCAAAAAACCGGCGGCAATGTTGGGCGGCTTCGTTTAAAAATAAACGAACTACTTGAAAGTATGCCAAAAATTAGCGGCTCAGGAATAGGAAGCCAGCAGATGTCTAATCAAACTGCCGCACTTTTTGATAATGCTGCCGGTGAGGCACGCAATCTTAAAGACGAATATGTATCTACAGAACATCTGCTTCTTGCATTATCTAAAGATGAAGGACAAGCAGGCCGTATTTTAAAAGAGAACGGGATTTCACACGACGAAATTTTAGCCGCATTAAAAGAAGTCCGCGGTACCCAAAGAGTAACTTCTCAAAATCCTGAAGACACATACCAGGCACTTGAAAAATACGGGCGAGATTTAAATGAACTTGCACGTGCCGGTAAACTTGATCCTGTAATCGGACGGGACGAAGAAATTAGAAGAGTACTCCAGGTTCTTTCCAGAAGGACTAAAAATAATCCTGTGTTAATAGGAGAGCCCGGTGTAGGCAAAACAGCAATTGCGGAAGGAATTGCTCACCGGATTATTGCCGGGGATGTTCCGGAAAATTTAAAGACAAAAAGGATTGTTGCTCTTGATATGGGCGCATTAATTGCAGGTACGCAATTCCGCGGCCAATTTGAAGAAAGAATGAAAGCTGTACTTAAAGAAGTTCAGGATTCCAACGGCGAAGTAATCCTTTTTATAGATGAACTTCATACCTTAGTTGGTGCCGGTTCCGTGCAAGGTTCTATGGATGCGGCAAATATTTTAAAACCAGCATTAGCCCGCGGCGAACTTCATGCAATAGGCGCAACAACTTTAAATGAATATAAAAAACATATTGAAAAAGATGCAGCACTGGAAAGAAGATTCCAGCCGGTGTTAGTTAGCGAGCCTACGGAGGAGGATACAATTTCAATATTAAGAGGGCTTAAAGAACGTTACGAAGTTCATCATGGGGTTAGAATTACCGACGGTGCAATTGTTGCTGCGGCACAGCTTTCAAACAGATATATATCGGACAGATTTCTGCCGGACAAAGCAATTGACTTGATTGATGAAGCCGCATCTAAAATTAGAATAGAAATTGATTCCATGCCCGAAGAGCTTGATGGTGTTGAGCGAAAAATTAAACAACTTGAAATTGAACGTGAAGCATTAAAGAGAGAAAAAGATGAAGCTTCTGCAAAGAGGTTGGATGAGCTTAAAGAAGAATTAAGCAGCCTTGATGAGGAAAGAAATAAATTCAAAATGCACTGGAATCTTGAAAGAGAAAAAATTCAAAAAATTCGGGCAATGAAGAGTGAGATTGAAAATTCAAAATCGGCGGCTGAAAAATATGAACGGGAAGGCGATCTCGGCAAGGTTGCGGAACTACGTTACGGAAAGATTGTAACTCTTGAAAAGCAGCTTAAAGAAGAAACTCAAGAACTCGCTGAAATTCAAAAAGATAACAAGATGCTGAAGGAAGAAGTTGATTCGGAAGATATTGCAGAGATAGTTTCCAAATGGACGGGAATTCCCGTAAGCAAAATGATGGAAAGTGAACGCAGCAAACTGTTGCGCCTTGAAGATGAACTACATAAAAGAGTAGTTGGTCAGGATGATGCGGTTTATGCAGTTGCAAATGCAATCAGGAGGTCTAGAACCGGACTGCAGGATGTTAACCGTCCTTTAGGTTCATTCATCTTTCTAGGTACTACCGGTGTAGGTAAAACAGAACTTGCCCGAGCACTCGCGGATTTCCTTTTCGATGATGAGCGAGCAATGGTTAGAATTGATATGTCTGAATACATGGAAAAGTTCTCTGTATCAAGATTGATTGGTGCACCTCCGGGATATGTCGGCTATGAAGAAGGCGGTCAACTGACCGAAGCAGTAAGAAGAAGACCTTACTCTGTTGTACTTCTAGATGAAATTGAAAAAGCACACCCTGATGTTTTCAATGTCTTGCTTCAGGTTCTTGATGACGGAAGATTGACGGATAATCAAGGAAGAACTGTTAACTTTAAAAATACAATAATCATTATGACTTCAAATCTTGGCTCGCATTTAATTCAGGAGAAGCTTGAAAAAGTAAGCGAAGATGAGTTAGAAACAGCCATGGGCGATTTAAGATACAAGTTAACGGATCTTCTTAGAAAAACAATTAAGCCCGAGTTCTTAAACAGAATTGATGAGATTGTTTTATTCAAGCCGCTAACCAGAAACGAAATAAGACAGATTGTTGATCTTCAGATTACAAATGTTCAGAAAATGCTTAACCAAAAGGAAATCGTACTTGAAGTTGATGATGAAGCAAAAGACTGGCTTGCAAAGCTCGGTTACGATGTTACATATGGTGCACGGCCGTTAAGGAGAACTATACAAAGACATTTGGTTAATCCCCTATCCCAGGAATTGCTTGCGGGGAATTTCAACGACGGCGATAGAATTGCCGTAACTCTGGGCAATAAAGGCCAGCTAGAATTTAAGCGTGTTGAGATAAGAGATATGAAGGTATAAATTCATCACCAAATTTGTTATCCAACGTGTGGGCAATTACAAGATTAAAGGATTACAAGATTTCGAGAAACGGTCTTGTAATCTTTTTCTAATATAATCGTTGTTCAGCATTGTTAATGCTCCGGTAAAAAGGATTAAACCTTTAATGAAAAAGATTTCGTTTATATTATTAATATTTATTTCAATAATAAAAGTTGAAGGTGTCGGCTATAATCATAATTATTATTATGAGCATTCAAATAAAGCCGGCATCGTATCCTTATATAAACCGGCAAAAAATAAGTCAACCTTTCCTCTAAAATTTAGTTACTCCCAAAATCAATTTGTAAAAAAACAAAACCTTAATAAAAACAATTTCAAAATTCACAGGTTTGCACTGCTTTATTATAATGAATATATAGTTCATCAATTTAAAATAAACAACTGCAAATATATCCAACCTCAGCAATTAATAAACTTTTCACAAAGGAACTACTTTTATCAAACCGTGAACGAAGATCCCTTCCAATTAAGTTAAATCATAACAAATAGCATACAAGTTTGTTTGTTAAAGAAAGATACAGACTCGTATGTCTTGTAATCAAAAATGATTTAATAAATAATTCTAAGGGAAATGAAATGTTATACAAACAATTCTTACATAACCTTAAAAAAATTCATGCTCGTTTGAACGGAAGTACAGTAGAATACAACATAGACTTTTACCGGAATATTTTAAACGAAATAAAAAAACAAACACAGGTTCTTTCTCATAGAAATGAAAATCAACTAAGTAAAATTTCCAATGAACTATTTAAAAAGGTGAACCGTAATGTTAGCCCTGATGATTTACTGGTTGAAGCATTTGCGCTTGTTAGTGAAGCTATTAAAAGAATGCTGCATATAAAACCTTTTGATGTTCAAATTATAGGTGGAATTGTATTGTATTACGGCAAAATAGCTGAGATGCAAACCGGTGAAGGAAAAACCTTAACAGCAGTATTTTCGGCTTATTTAAATGCTCTTACTAAGAAAGGTGTTCATATACTTACATTTAACGATTATTTAGCTAGAAGAGATGCCCAGTGGATGGGTCCGGTTTATAAATTGCTTGGATTAAATGCCGCTTATATTCAGGAAGGTATGAGCATTGAAAAACGTAGGAAAGCTTATGATTCAGATATAACTTATGCAACAGCAAAAGAAGCAGGATTTGATTATTTACGCGATAGTCTTTGCTATAGTACTTCCGGACTTGTGCACAGACCTTTTAATTATGCAATTATTGATGAGGCAGACTCAATTATGATTGATGAAGCGAAAATCCCACTGATTATTGCCGGTGCTTCAGATGACTACATTGTAAATGTAAATAATGTGGCAAGAGTAGCAAAGAAGATGCAGGTAAATATTGATTTTGAATTTGATGAATATGCACGCAACATCCATTTAACAGACAGCGGAATAAAGCGCATAGAAAATATTTTCAATCTTAAAAATTTATTCGATGAAGAAAATGTTGAAAATTTAAGCCGGCTAAACTGTGCTCTCCATGCAGAATATCTTTTACATCGCGATGTTGATTATATTATTAAAAATGGAAAAGTAGAATTAGTAGATGAATTTACCGGCAGAATAGCGGATAAAAGGCGATGGCCGGATGGACTGCAGGCAGCAATTGAAGCAAAAGAAAATATTAATATACAATCCGGCGGAAAAATATTAAACTCGATAACCATACAACATTTCTTGCAACGCTATCCTAAAATTTGCGGAATGACAGCCACGGCCTGTGCCGCAGAAAAAGAATTTAAACAATTTTACAACCTGGATATAGTTGTTATTCCGCCAAATAAAATATGCCTCCGCAACGATTATCAAGATTTAATCTTTAAAACAAAATCAGATAAACAAAAAGACTTAATTAAAGAAATAGCTAAAATTCACAAAACAAAACAACCGGTACTTATTGGAACCCGCAGTATTGAAGAATCCTGTGGGCTTTCAAATGTTTTAACAGCCACGGGGCTAAAGTGTAAAGTATTAAATGCAAAAAATGATGAGCTTGAAGCTGCGATTGTTTCCGAAGCAGGAAAACCCGGGGCAATTACAATATCAACAAATATGGCTGGAAGAGGAACTGATATAAAGCTTGGGGGTGAATATGAAAACGAAAAAAGTTTAGTTTCGTCTTTAGGCGGATTATATGTAATCGGTACAAACAGGCATGAAAGCAGACGGATTGATAATCAACTAAGAGGCAGAGCCGGTAGGCAGGGAGATCCAGGCTCTTCCCGCTTTTTTATAAGTCTGGAAGATGACTTGTTTATTAAATATAATTTGAAAAAGCTTTTTCCTTTAAATTATAAATTGGATAATGAGAATGAAAGAATAAATGACCCGGTTATTAAGAAAGAGATTGAGCGTGTCCAACGAGTAATTGAAGGACAAAACCTTGAAATTAAAAAGACACTTTATAAATACACTATATTGTTGGAACAGCAAAGGAAAATAATTTTTGAAAAAAGAAATAATATATTAAGAGAAAATTCTTTTATAGAATTATTTATGACGAGATCACCGATTCAATTTAAAGCCTTAGCGGAAAAAGTAGGAGAATCAAGATTAATTGAAATTTGCCGCAGGCTGTTCTTAATACAAATCGACATGTCATGGTCGCAATATCTGGCTGTTATAGCAGATATAAAAGAAGGTATTCACCTATTAAGGCTTGGCGGTCAAGATCCGCTTTTTAAATTTCACAGTCAATCCATTGAATTGTTTGACCAAATGAAAAATGAGCTTGACAGCAGCACGATTCAATCATTTAATAAACTTAACATTACAAATGGCGATATCGATTTAAGTGATATAGGCTTAAAGGCACCTTCTTCAACCTGGACTTATTTAATTAATGATAATCCTTTTGAGAACATGCTTGGATTAAAGTTAGTGGGTAACTTAGGATTATCAATCGGGGCAGGCGCATACGGGTTTTTGTTTATTTTTTACTCAATCTGGAAAAAACTTAATGATAGAAAGAAAGGTGTATCATAATAAAAATGAAAAAATATTTATGGATTAATATTCCCAGAATTAGTTTTTCTAAACTCGGAAGGAGTTATACCGGTGTGTTTTTTAAATATCATATTGAATGAAGATTTAGAGCTGAAACCGGCATCGATTGCAAGCGCAAGCAATGTATAATTTTGCTTTTCGGCATTTAGCAAATCACTCTTTACTTTTTCAACTCTGTATGTGTTTATAAAGTCGAAGAAATTTTGATTTAGCTTGCTGTTTATAACTTCGGATAAATGATGCGGAGAAGTGCGAACCATTTCCGCCAGTTTATTAAGGGTAAGGTCGCTTTTCAAATACGGCTTTTTTTCTTCCATTAATTTTATTAATACGGATAGATATTCTTCAGCCTTTTCATCGCTTAATCCCGATCTTGAATATTTAGGCTCGACAGTTTTTTTTATTTCAGGTTCCTTTACCTGCTCAATCTGATAAACAAACTCCGGGCTTACAAAAACTTCCGACTTTAACAGAACCAAATATCCCAGCACGAATACATATATTCCAGCACCGATAGACGAAAAGGCATACCGGTTGGAAATTACTCCTCCGGTAATAAGCATATTTTCAACAATGTACGTTAGGATGCCTGCCGAAAAAATAATTAACATGTTTCTTAACCAGCCAAGTTTAAGTTTTTCAATTGTTGAAAATAAATTCCGGATTTGTATTGAGTACCTGCGTATTATTAAAACGGAAAGTATGGTATATATAATTATCTGGATCATTACCCCCCAGTTAAATATTAAGAAGAAAATTGGAATTTTTCCATCATCGGGATTTCCCACTGCCCCGGACAATTTTTTATTTGAAATGAACATTGCAAGCAGAATTATTAAAAGATAAACGATGAAAGGGATAAAATGCAAAAGGTCGGTGGATTTAAGCGTTGTGGAAAAATGCGTTAAATATTTTACATATAGGTATTGTATTGGTCCTAGTAGCAGCGTAACCGAAATTAAAAACAGCACGATGTGAGGACTCTTATTAAAAAAGTTAATATCTACAAGAAGCATTTCCGTAAGTACTAATGCATAAATCAGCATTAAAAGAGACAGTACCCGGTTTGCAGTTGTCATTCCGTATTTCCGGTAGATAATCAAAGATAAAAAAATACTAAGAGAAGCGCCGATTAGAATTATTAGGTCAATAAAATTTAAATACATTGTACCGGTTTTGTTTTTTCATTAATACAAATTTACTAAAACAACTGATTATTGACTTCATTCAATATTGATTTGTTATTTAAATTTATTAACAACCGGCCATTACATGCAGTGGTTGCATTTGATGATGAGCAAAATAAAGTATATGTTATAACAACATATGAACCGACTTTGGAAATTTTTAAAAGTGATTTTAAGACAAGGAAAAGGAAATGAAAAAAGATACTTGCCCGATTTGTGGTAGGGATAAAGTCGAATCTACAACTAGCTTCACTGTTGACTATAGCACCGGTATTGTTGTGGTAAGAGACGTTCCGGCTACTCTATGTATGCAATGTGGCGAAGAATGGATTTCAGATGAAATTGCTTCGAAACTTGATAAGATTGTTTCAATATCAAAAAAACAGAATCAAGAAATTTTTATTGCAAAATTTAACAAATATTTATTGGCATCGTAAGCCAACCATTACCTCTATATGATTTCATTTAGAAACTTATTGCCTTAATCTTTCCATTCAAAATTCATATTTAATTCCGAATATCGGCAGCAGCGGCCACTGATAAATAGTACCCTGCTTGTTATCAAATGAGTTCCAGTAATAGTCGGCGACATTTTTTCTGCCGAAAACATTCCACACACTTATATAAACGACGATGTCGGATTTTTCAAAATAAAATCTTTTGTCGACTCTTACATTAAGACAACTATATGCCGGATATCGTGCCTCATTTACTTTGTTTTCGTCTAATATACCGGTGTTTGCTTTACGTGAAGCAGCAAGATCAAACGGTGTATACGGAACGCCGCCGGCAAAAATCCATCTTG
>JBJKQP010000154.1:0-27202 GCA_046705105.1 Ignavibacteriaceae bacterium
AATCTGCCTTGCTCAAATGTTAAATTTGTGGTTTTAATATATTCTGCAGTGGAACCGTCAACGGAAACACTTTCAACTGATTTATCTTTGTATTGAACAGTCTGCCTGGTATCCAGTGTAGGAGCCATAGCGGCAGGCAACTTAGCCTGGGCTTGGAATTTGTAAAAGTCTTCCATTGTAATGTTTCGCCTGTTCCTCATTTCCCACCAAGGTATGTTGGAAAACCAGGTCCATTTATCAATATATAAAACATCCGAACCTAATGCACTAATTCCCTTCTGGAATGAGTTATCAATTCCCTTTATAGCTGTAGTCATTAACACAACAACAGTTATACCTATAAAAATTCCAAGTATTGTTAAAGCGGACCTAACTTTGTTTGCTCTAAGAGCTCTTAGAGCAATCATCATACTTTCTTTAATTTCAAACGATAATAAAGCTATGCGAGACATAATTATACCTATTATAAACTTATAATTTACTGATTAACTTCTGCACGAAGCTTGGGAATATATCTATTTGCAACAGGTGCATCGGATTCAATTAAACCGTCTTTAATTCTTAATATTCTTGCAGCATGTTCCGCAATATATTCTTCATGAGTAACCAATATTATTGTATTACCTTTTTCATATATTTCATTAAAGAGAATCATAATTTCTTCACCCGTTTTGGAATCTAGGTTGCCAGTAGGTTCGTCGGCAAGTATTATTGAAGGCCTCGTAACCAGTGCGCGGGCAACAGCTACTCTTTGTCTTTGACCGCCGGAAAGTTCATTAGGCTTATGATGCATTCTCTCTTTTAATCCAACATCAATTAATGCTTGCTCGGCCCTTTCTCTTCTTTCATGAGACGGTACGCCTGCATAAATAAGCGGGAGTTCCACATTATGTAAAGCATCTGATCGTGAAAGTAAATTAAACGTCTGGAATACAAATCCTATTTCCTTATTTCTAATCTTCGCCAATTCGTTATCGGTCATCTGGCTTACACTTACTCCGTTAAATTCATATTTACCGGATGTAGGAGTATCCAAACAACCGAGCATATTCATTAAGGTAGATTTACCGGAGCCGGAAGGTCCCATAATAGCCACATATTCATTCTTATTTATGCTTAAAGAAATATCTCTTATTGCATGCACTTCTTCAGAACCGACCTGGTATACTTTAGTAATATGTTCAATATTGATTATATTCATTTTAAATTCCGATTTTTTTTATTGGTTATTGCCGAATATTTTTCCTCTCTTTTCTACTCTAATGCTAGAACCGTTATGCAAGGTTCTGGAAATTGCACTATAAGGCCCGGAAACAACTTCCTCACCTGCCTTTAATCCGCTTTTTACCTGAATATAATTATCATCGCTTATACCTGTTTGAACATCAACCGATTTTACCTTTCCTTTGTCGGCTATGAAGACAATTTCTTTCAGTTTATTCATTTCATTGCTGTTATTTTTCTTTGTGGTTTTTACCTTGCTATTATTATCATTCTGTGCCATCATCGGAGTATTATTTCGCGCAGTAACACTTTGAATCGGAACACTTATAACATTGTGTAATGTCTTAGTTTCAATTTTAGCATTACAGGACATACCCGGCCTAAAACCGTTGTCAAAGTCAATAAATTTAAGTTTTACTTCGAAGTTCACAACTTGTTCCTGTGTGCCGGTGCCGGTACTAACTGCCGTATTTCCAATTTGATAAACCAAACCTCTAAATTCTCTGTCGCCAAAGGCATCAATTTGAATTTTTGCAGTATCTCCAACGGAAAGTAATACAACATCATTCTCATCAACATCTACAACTGCAAGCATACTTTTAAGATCTGAAACAGTCATGATATTCGTACCAACATTGTAAAGGCTGCCGAGTACCCTGTCGCCAAGTTGTACATTCAACTGGCTTACCACGCCATCCATTGGTGCATATATTGTTGTTTTACTTAATTGATCTTTCTGAACATTTAATCCTGCTTGCATCTGTGCAATTTGAGCCTGTGCAGCGGCATAAGTACCCTGGGCACCTAAGTATGAACTTTTAGCACTTTCAAGGTCTGCGTCACTTGCAAGATTTTTAGCATGAAGCTTTTTTGTGCGGGCATAGTCTTCCGTAACTTTATCTAATTGAGCTTTATCAACAGATAGATTAGCCTCGGCACTTCTTAAACTGGCTTCGGATTGTTCAACCTGCGCAAGGTATGCGTCTTGCCTAATTTTTACAAGTAGATCTCCCTTATGTACATATTGACCTTCTTTTACCGGCAGGTCTACGATTTCTCCGGCTACTTCGGGTGTAATAGTAACTTTAAATTCCGGGTCTAAGGTTCCTGTTGCGGTAACGCTTTGAGTAATAGTTCGTTTAACAACTTTTTCGGTTTGGATTTGAACGATTTCTTCTTTACTGCCGCTAAGTATAGCAACCAATACAAGTGCTACTACTAAAACTCCCAGACCGGAAAATATCATTACTTTCTTTTTAGATTTCTTTTTCTTTCCGTTAGCCATTTATTATTCTCCTATATTAAATTTTTATTTGAATACCTATCCGGTTTATTCGTACTTTTTGTAGTTTAATACTCCAAGGTAATAGTTTAATTGTTCGTTTAGAACTATATATTGAAATTCAGCATTTATATAGCTAGTTCTTGCATTTGTATAATTGTAGTTTGCAGTTAATAAATCCAGCAAAGTTCCGGAACCCAAGGCATATTTTTCTTGTGCAATCTTTAAATTTTCTTCGCCTGCATTAACATTGTTTTTACTTACCTGTAAGCCTGTTTTTGCAGCTTGAAGATCCAGAAATGTTTTTTGAATATTCTGGTTTATTGTTCTTCTTAAATCTTCCAGATCAACTTCAGTATTCATAGCATTTACTTTTGCCATCTCTACCTGGTTTTCCACACTAAAGCCGGAAAAAATAGGGATGCTTAAAGTAAGTCCTAACGACCAGGTTTGATTATTAGTAAGATCGCTAAAGTTGTTTAATTGATTCGAGTACAAATAATAATCGTAGCTGCCGGTTAATCTCGGTAAATTTCCGGAAAACGCCTTTGTGATTCCCTCTTTGGCACTTTCGACATTTAACATGGCACTTTTATAATCGGACCTGTTATTCAATGCTTCTTGGACGAGATCTGATAAACTTTTATATTCTTTATTTAAGTTTGTCTTAAGCTGTTCTTCTTCCTGTGTGGTTAATGAATCCTGGAAAGAATAATTTTGTAATACGTTTAAGCCCAAATAATATAATAGATTGCTCTTGGCAGTTTCCAGATTGTTCTTTGCTTGAATTAGACTTAGCTGTGCATTGCCTTCCTGCACCTGTGCAGAATATACATCTGCCAAAGTAACGGCACCTAATTTATTTCTTTCAATTATAGTTTCAAGATTTTTCTTATTCCATTTTACATTATCCTGCTGAACTTTTAAGAGTTCCTGGTCATTAACTACTGTATAATAGTAGCTCACTGTTTGGAATACAATATTTTGTTTAAGATTTTCTAATGATAAACGTGCAGACTTAAGCTGCTTTTTACTTTGAGCTAAATTTGCAAAGTCAGATAAGCCGTCAAAAAGCGTAAGATTACCGCCTGCACTTGCCGAATAGCTTCTGGACTCAGAAGTAGACCCGGGCAAGTTAAGAGTTATCCCGTTAAATGTATAAGAAGCGCCGTATTTCTGCTGCTTGCGTGTCCAGCTCCAACCGGCTTGCGCGCCAAGGCTTGGAAGAAAATTACCATAAGCTGCTTTAACGTCAGATTCATTACCTTTAATATTGTTTACCGCTTTCTGCAAGGATGTATTCCTTTGTAAAGCAATATTTATTGCTTCTTTTAAGGTAAGTACTTTTTGCCCGTATGTTGAAAAAGTTAAAGTTAGTATGCAAAGAATGCCTAAGAAGAAACGCATATTTTCTCCGTTTTGAATTAATTGTAAGTATACAAGTTATTTGGTTTGTTAGACAATTTATTACACCAAAAAGTTAAAAAATAATAAGATTCAATAATTCCTTACTGTTAATTTTTGGTACAAAAATAGGTATTATACTTTTATCTAATTAAATTTCTTTATGAACGGTTGCATAATTAAATAAACGGTACAATAGAAAGTGTAAGAATTGTACTTTATATTTTAAACTATTAAAATAAAAAGTATTTAACCCTATTTCTATACCATAATTCCACTTGAATAAATAAATATTACCCGTAAAAATAGATTTGGCAATTTATTTTATATCTCCCTTTCTCCTTTTTAATTTAAAAATTTATCTTTTATCTTCAGTAAATAATCGTATGCTTCTTCATAATTATTTTCTATTATTCCTTCAAGTATAGCTTCCTCAATTGCGGATTTAATTTGGCCGACTTTTCTCGATGGCTGTATATTACAAACTTTCATAATCACATCCCCCCTAACCGGAGACTGAAATAATCTTAGTTTATCTTTTTCTTTAACCTCCAGAACTTTTTGCATCACTATTTCGTAATTTTCCAGATACCGGGAAACCTTCTGCCTGTTCTTACTAGTTATATCTGCCCTGCATAAAGTAATTAAGTCTTCCAGGTCCTCCCCGGCAGCTACAATTAATCTTCTGATGGCAGAATCCGTTACTTCTTCTTTTGCTAATGCAATTGGTCTAAGATGCAGTTGTACCAGCTTTTGAATATAGCCAAGTTTTGACATTGGCAGTTTAAGCTTGCGAAAAATAGGTTTCATCATTCTGGCACCTATTTCATCATGCCCGTGGAATGTCCAGCCGGTACCTTCTACAAATTTTTTGGTTTGAGGTTTTGCAATATCATGTACCAATGCAGCAAATCTAAGCCAAACATTTTCCGATACTTTAGAAACATTATCAACAACTGTGCATGTATGAAGAAAGACATCCTTATGATGATAATCTTTTCTTTGCTCAACACCGGCAAGGTTAGCTATTTCCGGGAAAATTACTTCCAATATACCTGAGTTGTATAGCAGTTTAAGGCCGATCGAAGGAACCGGAGAAGAAAGAATTTTCATAAATTCATCGGTGATTCTTTCTTGCGAAACAATCTTTAATCTATCTCTTAATGAATAGGCAGCTAGATTTATTTTTTCGTCAACATCAAAATTTAGTTGGGCTGCAAATCTATAAGCTCTCATAATTCGTAAAGGATCGTCATCGAAAGTAACCATAGGATCTAACGGAGTTTTTATAATCCTTTCGTTTAGATCATTCAAACCGTTGTATAGATCTATTAAGGTTCCGAAATTCTTTTTACATATTGAAACAGCCAAAGTATTTATTGTAAAATCCCGTCTACTAATATCATCTTCAAATGAACCTGAGGTAACAAGAGGCTTTCTACTGCTTTTATTATATGATTCCTTCCTGGAGCCGACAAATTCAAGATCATAATCATGGTAGCGGAAATGGGCAGTTCCGAAATTTTTAAATATATCGACCTTATTAATGCCCAGAGATGCGGCAAACTTTTCGGCATATTCCGGACCGTTACCGATTACAAGGAAGTCGATTTCGTTCTTTTGTCTTCCGAGAAT
Organism: Ignavibacteriaceae bacterium; assembly: GCA_046705105.1. Classification (GTDB taxonomy): domain Bacteria; phylum Bacteroidota; class Ignavibacteria; order Ignavibacteriales; family Ignavibacteriaceae; genus FEN-1297. The sequence continues at coordinate 5,546 of JBJKQP010000154.1, forward strand.
TAAATCTCGTACATATCCGCCGACGATATATACTTCCGTATTATTCCTTTCCGCCGTATCGCTTGCTTTAAAAATAAAAGGCAGCTTATTTAATTCGTCTATTAAGTTCATTTCCCAATTATTATTACAAAAATTAAATTTTTAAGAACATTAAGTTAAAAAAATATTTAGCTATATCGTAAAATTTTTAACATAATTACTATAGTGTAATCAATTGAGTGCGGATATTTCGGATTATGCGGATTTGCACGGATTAAAAATTGTCCGTATTTATCCGTGAAATCCGTATGTTCTATGGATTATAGGGAGTTACTAAATTTATTGTATGATGGAGATTTTAATGTTTTTTAATATTTTTTCTTGATTATTATAAAACCAATTAGTTTTTGCAAAGTTCGCTTTATTCATTTCATTATAATTAAAATTGCCGGAGAATCTTAAAGCAAGTGCAGCTAATTTTTTTGCACGGGTAAAATCCAGGTTCCGAAGCATATATGCGGATAATTTATAAACAGCGTAACTGCTTGAAAAATTTGTAACCTGAAATCTTTTATTAAATTGATTGATAAATAAACCGTAACTTTCATTATAAAGGTTAGAAAGAGTAATCATAACGGGTATGGAAAAATAATTATACCTTTGCACATTCAATTGTTTCAGAATGTAATATTTATCAAAATCATTCCCCTCTAAATATTTAATGATTAAGGTATCCTTCGAAATCAAATTCTTTCTTAAATTAGCAAGGTAATAGTAAGTGTAATTCGGGTTCTGAATACTCAATTGATTATATATTGAATCCGCTTTGTTAAAATCTTTAATCGTTGAATAAAAATCGCCGAGCTTTAATTCCATACTGTAATAGTAAGCAGAATTTTTAAATTGATTTATATTATCTTTTAAAAAATCTATCGCAGCGCTATTATTATATTCCTTCCAGAGACAATTCGCATATCCAAGTATTGCAGAATAATTATTAGTAGTTCCGAGAATTGCTTTGAAATCTTTTTCCGCTTCAGGATAATTTTGCCCGTAATAAAGGCTCCATGCTTTTTGCAGCCTGTTTGAAACATACCTCGGACAAACTTTATAAAATATTGATTTTGTCCCGAAATAATAATTAGCTTCATCCTTTTTATTTAAAACATCTAATTTACCAAGGTAAGTATAATATTGATCAGCTTCCTGTTTCAAAGAAAGATCATATGACTTCTCAAAATTTCCGTTTGCATAAAACTTTTTGAATTTATTAATACCGAATTTATTTATTATAAATTTGCAAAAGGAACCGGCATATATATATGACAGTGAGGATGTTTGAAGATAAAAGCTAAAACCTTTAAACAAATCCGGGATATTTATTTTATAACCGTTGTTATAAGCAAGAGATGCCATAAAGTCAATTGTATTGCCGTTATAAACGGGATCGGCGGCAACAGCAGTCCCCTCAATAAGGGAGGGATTTAATCCTGCAGCAACCTTAAATAAGCCTGTTCCGAATACTGATGCATAACAATGAGCTATTTCATGTTTTAAGATTGCGTCAAAATCCGTATAACTAATAAATACGCTGTTCATCCATGGTTTTGCAACATCTGCATTCGCTGAGCCGAAAAGATTTTTTTTCTGCTCATCATTTAAGAAAAGGTAAGAATGAATTTTTTCGGGATAGTCGTATCCGAAAAAGTTTTTCAGCTCGTTATAATAATATTCATGGTAAATAGTTATTGCTTTTACAAGTCTGTTGTTTAAGGACTGCGGACAATAAATTATAAAATGATTAGATACTATTTTTTTATTCAATTTCTTTTGCAGGCTTCCGAAGGTTGTGGATAAACCGAAAGACGGAGAAAAATACTCGAACATCCCGGCAATTAAAACAAAGAAAATTAAAGTAGGTAACCTAAATTTTCTTTTATCCGAAAGTACATTATGATAAATGATAAAAAGTATAACTCCGAAATAACAAATATTTGCAAGACGGTAATAAACTAATTTCATATTTACAGCCAAACCTTCGTCATAAATAGTGCCCGGGAAATAGCCGAAGATTGGGTTAAAAAAATATACCTGGGGATTTAAATAAAATTCGAATAAAGGAATTGAAATAACAGCTAAAAATAAAATCACGAAAAAAATGTACGCGAATTTTTTAAAAGCAAAACCGCTTATAAAACCTAGAGTAATTCCTATTAATACGGAAGGCAGCGTAATTACGGTATAAAAAGCAAGTCCGTCTGTAAACGAACAGCTTTTTGTTAAAAAAGAATGTGTAATTGAAATTATTGCCGGAAAAAAAAGAAATGAAACAGCCATTACTCGTAAATGTTTACCGGCATGTTCTTTTTTCAATTTTTCAGCATTAACTTTTTTAATTAATGAAACGGCATATAAGCCGGAAAGAAGAACTATTACTATAGAGTTTACCGCACTAAATTCATAACCGAATACACTAGTTAACGGTAAATACAGTAATAATACATTTAGAGGAATTAATATTAATAAGTAAAACAGAATAAAATTATAAAATTGTAATATTTTCTTTAGCCGAATCAAAATGTTAAAATTCTGTTCCTTCCACACGTTCTATATCAGCACCAAGTAATTTTAATTTTTCCTCAATCCTTTGATATCCCCTGTCTAAATGATATACTCGCAGCACTTCGGTAGTTCCTTCCGCTGCTAAACCTGCAAGTACAAGGCTGGCACTCGCGCGTAAATCCGTAGACATTACCTTTGCTCCGCTGAGTTTTTTTACTCCTTTTACTACGGCACTATTTTCTTTAACCGATATATTTGCTCCCAGCCTAGTTAATTCCGGAACATGCTTAAATCTATCAATATAAATAGAATCTGTAATAGTCGATGTTCCTTTAGCTAGAGACATATAGGCAGTCCATTGAGCTTGCATGTCGGTTGGAAAACCCGGGTAAATTGCAGTAATTACATCTGAAGCATTAATAATATTATCTTGTCTAGTTAGTTCTATTATATTATTATTTATAAATAAATTACAACCTGTGTCATCAAGTTTATTCAATATTGAAGTGATATATTTTTTAGGAAAATTAGTCAGTTTAACTTTGCCTCCGGTAATTGCAGCGGCAATTAGCAAAGTACCGGCTTCAATCCTATCCGGAATAGTATTTATTTCAACAGGTTTTAATTCATCAACTCCTTCAATTTCCAATGTTGATGTATTTATTCCATTAATCCGTGCTCCCATTTTAATTAAAAATTCAGATAGGTTAGTAATTTCCGGTTCCATTGCGGCATTGTTTATTACAGTAGTGCCTTTAGCAAGAGATGCTGCCATCATCAAATTACCGGTTGCTCCTACGGAAGAAATATCAAAATTTATATTAGCTCCAGTTAATCTTTTGGCTTTAGCTATAATATAACCACCCTGCAAATCTATTTCCGCACCCAGCTTTTTAAGTCCTTCAATATGGAGATTAATCGGGCGCGGTCCCCATGCGCAGCCACCGGGTAAAGAAACTTTAGCATATCCGAATTTTGCCAACAACGGCCCAAGTACGTAAACAGAAGCACGCATTTTCTTTACATGTTCATAAGGAGCTTCTTGACCGGTAATATTAGCAGTATTTAGAGAAAGTTTGTGGTTGTTAAAGGCAACTTCAACTCCAAGATGTTTAAGAAGCTTAATCATTGTATATACATCATTCAATTCGGGCGTATTTTTAAGAACTGAAGTACCTTCGGTTAGCAGCGAAGCAGGCATTAAAGCAAGTGATGCATTTTTAGCACCGCTTACCTCTACTTCGCCTGAAAGTTTTCTACCGCCTTTAATTATAAATTTGTCCAAGTTATTTCCTATAAAAAGTTTAAAGTTAAATTAAGTATTAAGGCAGGAAAAATCAATTTGTTAAAATTGCACCGCTGTTTGTAACTATAAAAATTTTTTTAGATGGAGTTTCAGCAATTCCCATCAACGATGAATAACTGCTGCTTTTATTTAAAACCCACTTTTTCCCTTCATTAGTAGAAACAAGAATTTCACCTTTACTGCTAATAATAATTCCATGATCATTATCCGGGAAAAATACTCCGTATAGGCCGGAGATTAGATGCGAAGGAATAATTCCCCAGCTTCTGCCGCCATTGTCCGTTCTGGCTATTTCACCTCCCCCTCCTACAAGTATTCCTACATCCTTATTTAAAAAAGTTATATCTCTAATATATTTATTGTTTAAACTTTTTTCTTTAGCCCACGTATTTCCGCCGTCGGTTGTTTTTAAGATAGTCCCGTTCCATCCCACAATAAATCCGTTGTTATCATCGGCAAAAGAAATGCCGTACAAAAATTCTTCCGTAGGTGAAGTTACAGGTACCCATGTGTTACCGGAATCGTTGGTCTTAAGGATTGTACCCAAAGCACCTATTATGAAACCCGTAGATTTATTTTTAAGAAAATATATTTTGAATAATGTAGCGTTTGTATCGGCATTAAGCTTTTCCCACGTTGTACCTTCATCGGAAGTAGAAAGGATGGTCCCTTTTTCACCTACAATAAAACCTTTATGCGCTGAAATAAATTTTATATCGTAAAGATTAATCGCAGAAGAATCACTTAATATATACCATTTGCTTCCGCCGTTTACTGTTTTTATAACCGTACCCTGATTACCGCAAGCGAAGCCTAAGGAATCATTAATAAAACAAATTGAATTGAGGCTGTTGGTTGTAGGGCTTTTTAAGTTCTCCCATTTATAAAGTGAAGATGCTTTAGAATCAGGCTGGTTAAAAGTTATACTTGAATTAGCAGCAGGATTATTCCAAAATTGTTCTACAGTAGTGTAGACAAAATAAAACAAGCCTGCAAACAGGCACAAAAAAAACAGTGCGAATGCATAAAAACGAATTCTATCTTTTAAGGGCTGTTTATTTTGTAACTTTTGCTGTTTTGTAATTCTTTTCTGAACGGCCGGCGAAGTTATTTCATCATAAAATTTATTAACATCAGCTAAAAATTCAGCGCCGGTTGCATATCTTTTTGCGGTAGATTTATTTAAGGCTTTCGAGATTATTCTATCTACTTCACTCGGCAAACCGATTGTTTTATCCGATAATTTGGGAGGGTTCTTTTTTAGATGTGCTTCCATAATTTTAAATTCGGTGCCGACATCAAAAGGGGTTTTCCCGGACAGCATCTCGTAAAAAGTTATGCCTATGGAATAAATATCACTTTGGCCTGTTGGCTCCAGTGCTTTTATCTGTTCAGGGCTCATATATAAAATAGTACCGAGCTTAGTTCCTGTTTTTGTAATACCTTTTGAATCATAAATAGATTTGGAAATTCCGAAATCCATTATTTTTGCTGTACCGTCGCTGCTTATTATAATGTTAGAAGGTTTTATATCTCTATGAACAAATCCTTTTGAGTGAGCATAATCAGCACCGGCTAAAATTTGTTTTAGAATATCCAGTGCTTCAATTAATTCCATCTTCCCTTTGCGATGAATTAAATGTTCCAAAGTTTCCCCATCAACATATTCCATAACAATTCCGAGAGTCTGCCGCTCTTCAGCAAAGCCGTATACAGGAACAATATTGGGGTGTGTTAATTTTGCCTGATTTTTTGCTTCTCTTTTAAACCTTTCAACAAATTGAGGATTTGCGGTTGCCTGAGGGCTAAGTATTTTAATTGCTACATAACGTTCAAGTTTTAGGTCGAGTGCCTTATAAACAATACCCATTCCCCCTTCACCGAGAATTGCAACTATTTTATAATTCTCTAAATAATTACCAACCATTATTATTTCTTTTTAATAATTGCAAAAGTATAATTATCCGGTGCTCCTCTTTCTTCAATTAAATCAGACAGGTCATCTGTTATTGAATTCAAATTATCCGACTTTAAAAATTCTTGCAACTCATCGTCCGAAATTACGGATGTAACTCCGTCTGAACATATAAAAAATTTATTTTTGTCTTTAGTATTTAATTTCTGTTTACTTAGATCGACATCAAGTTCTTCGCTGTCCCCTAATGCTCTCATAATAATATTTTTGTTCGGGTGATTCTCGGCTTGTTTAACGGTAAGGTAGCCTTCATCAAGCAGCTTTTGAATTAGAGAATGGTCTTTTGTCAATCGTTTTAATTTTCCGTTTTTCAAATTATAAATTCTCGAATCACCCACATGTCCCCAATAAGCAGTATCTTCCGTTAAAAAAAGCACCTCGATTGTGGTTGCCATTCCGTTTAACTCTTGATTGTTTGATGACTTCTCAAAGACACTATTATTCGCCTTAATTATTGAATCCTTGATTCTAACCAGGTAATCAGGTTCATTTGATTTTTCAAATTCGTTATGAACAGTATCTACTGCCAGACTTGAGGCAATCTCGCCTGCTTTATTGCCTCCCAATCCGTCGCATAGGACAATTAACTTACCGTAATCATAATCAAAAATACCAACAGTATCTTCATTATCCGATCTCTGTTTACCTATTCTGGATATTGAAGCATGTACGTAATTCATTTTCCCTCGAAGTGATATTTTTTGTTTAAGTGCAAATTTATCTTAAAATTTAAAATAATCACAATTATTTTTAAAAATCTTTAATTTTTTAAAGTTCTCCAAAAGGTTTAATATCAAGTTACTAAAAATCATACTTTTTAATTTAAAAACATTTATGTTTGCATGAAAAAAAGGAAAATGGTCTACTGATTTTTTTTACGGGTAAAATAAAAAGAATAAATAATATCCTTAGCCTAAGTGCAGATATTAAACATTAAAAATAATCAGAAAGACTGTGGATGAAAGTTCAACAACTTATTTCCTCCGTATCGACCACTTCATGGAAAATACTGTTCTTTTTCATATTATATATTCCAATTACTTTTTCTCAAACACACGAGACTTCTACAGTAAGCGGATTTGTTTACGATAAATCAACAGGGGAAACTCTTATTGGTGCAAATGTAACACTTAAAGGCAACGGAATTATGACCGGTGCTTCTACAAATAATAACGGATACTTCATAATATTAGATGCACCAACCGGAAATGATACAATCATTGTAAGTTATATCGGATATACTTCTTCCAAAAGAATAATTAAAGTAAAAAAGAATGACTCAGGACTTTTAAAATTTTATTTAATACAATCTTCCATAAAAGTAGGAGAAGTAGTTGTAACCGGTAACTCAGCAAGTGCTGCTCAGAAGGTATTCAACCGCCCTGTTTCTATGATGAGTATGACTGCGCAGCAGGTAAATGCCATACCCAAAGTAGTGGAGGCAGATCTTCTTCGTGCCTTGCAGACTATGCCCGGAATAGTTTCTCTGTCGGATTTCTCATCTGCTATTTATGTTAGAGGCGGTACGCCCGACCAAAATCTTTATCTTGTAGATGGAGCGGAAATTTATGATCCTGAACATGCATTCGGCATCTTTTCTACTTTTAATACTTATGCTATAAAAAAAGTAGATGTATATAAAGGAGGATTCGGGCCGCAGTTTGACGACAGGCTTTCATCTGTTATTGACGTAATAGATAAAGACGGAAACCGGAATCAATTCCAGGGCACATTCGATTTAAGTCTTATTGCCGCAAACCTTACTTTGTCATATCCCCTCGGTTCATTAGGTTCTATTTCCGGTTCATTTAGAAGAACATATATAGACCAGACATACGCTAAGATTGATAAAAACATTCCTCCATATTATTTCTTTGACGGAAACCTAAAGGCATTTCTTCAATTAAGTGATAATGATAATTTAACTTTAAGTTATTTTAACAGCGGCGACAATCTTAATTATCAGTTTGAACAAGGCAACCCGCAAAGTCCGTCGATAATTATTAAGTGGGGAAATCTTGTAGGTTCAATAAATTGGAAACATCTTTTCAACGATAAACTTTTTTCCAGCTTTTATTTAACATACAGCGGCTTCTATTCAAACTTTGGTATAACTCAAATTAGCAATGTTTCGGAAACTAATCCACTTAACGATTACACAGCACGGGAGGCTCTTACTTATTATGCTTCAAATGAATTTACTCTGGAAGCGGGTGCGGAATATAAGCGTGTTAACCTTGCGTTTACGGAAAATTTTAACTCCGGTCTTGCAGATATTGCAAGCGGGACTTATGAAGCAAGTGCATACGGTAATCTTAAATGGCAGCCTTCTCCTTTGTGGCAGATAAATGCAGGTCTTAGGTTCGAACACTTCAAGTCCGATATTGCCTTCACACATTTGGATCCTCGCTTTTCTATTAAATACAGGCTCACCGCAAACAGCAGTTTAAAATTTTCTTCGGGAATTTATCATCAATATATGGATGCGGTTGAAAGACCTTTCCTTTCGAATATCTGGTTATCATCCGATAAATATATTTCCGATTCCCGGGCAAACCATTTTATACTTGGTTACGATTTGCAAATTGGGAGTATTCTGGAATTTGAGACCGAAGCATACTATAGAGATTATAAGAATATTTACACATTCAATTATAATTTTAATGCCGAAGTTTCTCCATCCTATTATACTCCGAACGGACTACCGGTCTACACTACATCGGAAAATGTTTTTAATAGAGGTGACGGAAATTCTTACGGACTTGAGTTCCTGTTAAGAAAAGATATTGGCGCAGTAACCGGATGGATTTCATATTCACTTTCCAGGACAAATGTAAAATTTGACGGCATAAACTATGGAAGTTATTTTCCACCGCGATGGAATAGAACGTCTGTTTTAAACTTTGTGTTAAATGGAAACGTAAACAGCATCTTCAGCGGCAGGTGGAACGAAGTACCCCCAAAATCTTCCTCTAGCTGGATATTAGGTTTGGATTTTGTCTTTACATCCGGCCAGCCGATTACCCTTCCTTCATCAATGTATTTTATAAATGCATTACCGGCCTGGGATTATTACAGTCTAACCGGAAAGCTGCTGCCGTCTTTTCAGCTTTATCCCGGCATAATAGACAGTTTTAATCTGCCGGATTATATAAGGCTGGATATAAGCATAACCTGGCAGAAAGATTTCGGTACGTGGTCTATGGCACCATACCTGCAGATTTTCAATGTGGGTAACAGGAAGAATGTTTGGTTTATTCGATACACTAGCAGTGTAAAAAACGGAACTATTGTACCAACTATTACACCTGAAAACGAACTTCCGTTTTTACCGAGTTTGGGTGTAACTATAAAATTTTAATTTGGTCATTTAGTGATCGCTATGGAAAGGTTAAAGATGAAACCGTTAATAATACTTATCATTTCCTTATTTGCAATTATGATTACCGGATGCGGTAAGCCGGGAATAAATTTAAATAATGCTCCGTACAATCCCAAAATTACTGTTGAAGGATATCTTTATCCCGGCCAAACCATATCGAATATAAGATTGATGAGAAACTTCCCCATCGGTATACAGTTAAATCCGCAAACATTCTTTCTTACACCTTCCGGCAACGATGTTACCGCAACAATTAACGGTAATTTGCTTAAATATGATTCCAAATCATTTTCTTATTATAACAATCAAATTAAAGTAGGCTACGGGAAAAGATACACTCTTGAAGTTTATGCAACTTTAGACGGTACGAAACTGCACACAACTTCTACAACTATAACTCCTCAGAAAGGATTTTTCGTGCTTAATAAAAATCTCGGTACTTTTAAATACGGTAATGCCATAACTATTAACTATATGCCTTCGCCGGGTACCGGGTTTTATGCATTTTCAATTGTTCCCGATTCGGCAAGTACAAAAAATTTTATATACGATAACAACTTAAGAAAGAATATCGATTCATCCGATGTGGCAGACCATTTGAATGAGTTTAAGTTCCGGTACGGTACTGTCGACAATATTAATTCACTTGCAAACAATACATATTCTTTTTCGGTAAGCATCCGCAATACATGGTTTTATAGTGCTTACACAGTTGTGGCTTATGCATGCGATGATAATTTTAAGGATTTTGTTTTAACCGCACCTAATGTTCAGGAGATTGACGGTAATTTTCATGAACCGGTTGAAACATTTCAGGGAGACGGAATAGGAGTGTTCGGATCTGCAATAGCAGATACAGTAAGATATACCATAATCAAATGAAACTTAAGAAATTAAAGACAGCAAGGAGTACTTGTGAAATAATTGTTGATGTTAAATTACCAATTTGCCGTAACCTTATTTAAGATAAGCTATTGATAAAAAAAAAAGATTATCTTACTTTTGATGCTATTCATTAAACATTATTCCTGTTTAATAAATTTTGACTTATACAAACTAAAATTTTGAAAATAATAATTAATAAAGAAGAAGGCTCGAATGATAAAACTAAATCACCTGGATTATTACAGGCTGCCTTGGAATTTTACGGATAATTCCATTTCATGGCTCGAACCAACAGCAAAATGCAACTTAGCATGCGACGGCTGTTACCGTAAAAACGAAAATAATCATAAATCGCTTGAAGTTATTAAACAAGAGCTGGATACTTTTACCCGCCTTAGAAAATGCGACGGCGTTTCAATCGCAGGCGGAGACCCGTTAACACATCCGAATGTTGTTGACATTGTTAAGGAAGTTAAGCAAAGAGGTTTAAAACCTATCTTAAATACAAACGGACTTGCCTTAACTAAAGAACTTTTACTTGAACTTAAAAAAGCCGGAGTATACGGTTTTACGTTTCATATAGACAGCAAACAAGGCAGACCGGGCTGGAAAAACAAAAATGAACTTGAACTTAATGAATTAAGATATCATTATGCCAGAATGCTTGCCGATGCCGGTAATATTTCTTGCTCGTTTAATTCAACCGTATATGAAGATACTATGCAGTACGTACCTGAAATGGCCAAATGGGCGGAAGATAATATAGATATTGTACAGGTAATGGTATTTATCTTATACAGGGCAGTTAACAATACAAAGGTTGATTTCTATCTCGGTCCTGAAAAAATAGATATGAGCGAACTGGTTTATAACGAAGAAGTGGAAGAAAGGACCGATATTCAAGCAGATGAAATAGTAGAATTGCTTAGAACGAAATATCCCGATCTTGACCCGTGCGCTTATTTGAACGGCTCCGAAAAGCCCGATTCATTTAAATGGCTGCTTACGGGTAGAATAGGTGCTAAAGGAAAGACATACGGTTACATGGGCAAGAAAGCTATGGAGATTATTCAAGCAGGCCATCATATGATAAACGATCGTTACCTAGCCTACTCGGAACCCAAGATGACCCGCAAAGGCAGATCTATGCTTCTGCTTGGGGCCTTCGATAAAAGGTTAAGAAAAACAGCAAAGAACTACCTAAAGAATCCGTTGAATATCTTTAAGCGGCTTCACTATCAATCAATAATGATCATCCAACCGGTAGACTTTTTAGAGGACGGGCGTCAAAATATGTGTGACGGCTGCCCGGATATTACAGTTTGGAACGGTAAGCTCGTATGGTCCTGCAGGATGGAAGAACTTACAAAATACGGGCATAATATTAGAAGCTATCCTAAAGGTTTTTCGGGTTCCAATTAACCTTATAATAATGTATATTTACAGTTCGAATTTTTTAACCTGCGGTAAATTAATAGTTTACCGCAGTTAAAATAAACCGTCTGCTGCGAGAATGGCGGAATTTGGTAGACGCGCTAGACTTAGGATCTAGTACCGTTAAGGTGTCGGGGTTCGAGTCCCCGTTCTCGCACTTTTTCTATTTTTATTTATTTAATGTATAAGAGGTCGAATTGGAATTTAAAATTAATGATTTATCACTTACCGAAAGAGAAGTTGAAATAACATACGCTTATGATGAAATAAAAACCGATGTTGAATCCGAGGTAAGGAAACAAACTAAGAAAATTCAGTTGCCGGGGTTTAGAAAGGGTAAAGTTCCCCTGCCTTTGTTAAAGAAAATGTACGGCGATGCTTTTGAACAGGAGGCTTCCGAAAAAGTTGCCAACAACAAATTTTGGGAAGTTGCCGAGGAAAAACATTTTCACCCGCTTGGACGGCCGACTCTTACCGAAATAAATTTTAAACCCGGCGAAGATTTAAATTTTAAGGTAAAATATGAAGTAATTCCCAAACTTGAAGTAAAAGATTACACCGGTTTGGAAATTGAAGTGCCTGATTATAAAGTTAAAGAAACAGATATAGAATCGGAAATAGACTATATTCTAAAAGCAAACCGGAATTTGGAACCTGCCGAAATTATAAGCGAAAACAGGGATAACGTTTTGGATGTGGAATTTACAAGAATAAATGAAAACGGTGAACCTTTCCCGGGAACAAAAAAAGAAAGTCTTCAAATTGATCTTTCAAACGAAGGCGTTCATCCGGAAATAATTGAAAACTCAAAAGGAAAGAAAAAGGGTGATACGTTTACTTTTTCTTTTACGGAAGAGAAGAAAATTAAAAACGACAAAGGCGAGGAAGAAAAGGTCCCTGAAAAATTAGACTACTCTGCTTTTATTAAAGACATTAAAAAAATTGTTCTGCCGGAATTAACCGAAGAGTTTATTAAAAAAGTTACAAAAGACAGAGTCTCTAGCGAACCACAGCTTAGAGAAGATATTAGTAAGGACATTCAAAAATATTATGACCAGACTACCGATGATCTTATACGCAGTAAACTTATAGACTTGATTGTTAAAAATAACGATTTTACTCCACCTACTGCCATGGTCGCCAGCGTCCTGGAAGATCTTATTAAAAATGAGGAGGAGCAGGCAAAAAAACAAGGGTATGGAAAAATTGACAAAAATGAAGCAACAAATAGATTACGAAAATCGGCGGAATATAATGTAAAGTGGTTTTTAATAAAGGATGCAATTCAGAAAAAAGAAGATATAAAAATTACCGACGATGAAATAAATGAACTGGCAGCTAAAGATGCAGAAAAGACAGGAATAGCAGTTGAGAAACTGGTAAATTATTACAAATCCTCAAATCACGGCGAAAAAATAATTGACGAAAAGTTATTTGACTTTTTAAAAGAAAAGAATACAATCAACAAATTCGATCCTGACAAGCTTAAACAAAAAGAAGCTGAAAATAAAGAAGTGAAAGCAGAACAACCTGAACAAAAAGAAGCTGAAAAAAACGAATTGGAAACAGAACAACCAGAAAAAAAAGAACCTGAAAACAAAGAAACCGAGGAATCAAAATGACAAAGAATTATGATATTTATAATCAGTTAGTTCCCTATGTAATTGAGCAGACGGGACGCGGGGAAAGAGGAATGGATATATACTCCCGCTTGTTAAGGGAGAGAATTATTTTTATCGGCACTGCAATCGATGATCATATTGCAAGCTTAACAATAGCACAATTAATTTTTCTCGAGGCTGAAGATTCGGAAAAAGATATAAATCTTTATATCAATTCTCCCGGAGGAAGTGTAACTTCCGGCTTGGCAATATACGATACTATGAAATATATTAAACCCGACGTTGCTACAATCTGCGTGGGAATGGCTGCAAGTATGGGAGCAATACTGCTTGCGGGCGGTGCAAAGGGTAAACGTACTTCCCTGCCGAATTCCAGAATAATGATTCACCAGCCGTGGGTCGGAGGATTGCAGGGGCAAACATCAGATATAGAAATTCATGCCAAAGAAATGATTAAAACCAGGGAAACATTATTCCAAATTTTAGCAGATCATACCGGCAAGAGCTTAGAGCAAATTACAAAGGACTGCGACAGGGATTATTTTATGTCTGCAGAAGAAGCTAAATCTTATAACCTTGTTGATAATATTCTTGAGAAAAGAATACCGGCAAAGAAATAAAATTTTAAGATAAGATCCGGGGTAAACCTCCCCGGGTCTTCAGTATTTTTCCGATTCTCATCTCATACTTTTTCCCATAATATAAATCAAATTTTAAAATTCAACAATCAGAATTATAAAATCTTCCGGTTTAGAGGTAATTTATAATTAGCTTGATCTTTCAAAAGGCGACAGGCTTTGTCCAAATAAAATATTGCTTCTAATCATTATTTGTAACAGTAATATTTTTTAAGCAGCTTTTTTCTATATCACACCGAATTACTTGTATCTTGCTAAAAGATTTTTTTTTTATGATATTAACTCAACTCAATTTGCGGGTAAATCTTTAATCTTATTCATTCATTTTTATAGTAATCTTTCCCTTTACATTATATTGTGTTCGGCGGAATAAGCAATATAATGGTTTAGTAAAAAACATTTTAATCATAGCATTTTTATATCGGAGGGTCAAATGAAAGTAATTTTGAGTACTCTTTTTATCTTGGTAGTTCTTTGTATTACGCCGCTGCTCTATTCTCAAATTCCGCATACAATTTCATATCAGGGTTTACTAACAGATTCGCTGGGCAATGCAAAAGCCGACGGGCAATATAATTTTACTTTTCGATTTTATGATAATAGCAACGGCGGAAATGCTATATGGAGCGAGAATAAAAAGTTACAAGTAAAAAAAGGATTATTCTCTACAAATTTGGGAGACAAAAATACTTTCGGCAAAGACGTAAAATTTGATAAACAATATTGGTTAAGTGTTAGTGTAAATAATGAATCCGAACTTTTTCCCAGAATTCCTTTAAACTCTGTTGGTTATAGTTTTTCTTCAATCAATGCGGATACGGCTAATTATGCGAAACAATTTAAATTAAATGACGGCTTTCTGGTTAAAAGTGTAAATGGGCTTAAAGACAACATTACAATAAAAGGCGGTGGAGGAACAACCGTTACTTCAATTGCCGATACAATTATTATCGGCGGCAGCGGAAGCGGCATACTGGGAATACAAAGTACGGACAATAATTTGTCTATAACAAATCCCAACGGACCGACTGCAACAATAAATCTAAAAGTACCTTTTGTATTAAGCGGAAACGCCGATAATCCTAATTATATAATAACAAGTACTGCTTCCGGTACCGGTGGTGGGATTCAAGGTATTAGTAATAACGGGTTCGGAGTAGTAGGTATGGCAACAGGCAAATCGGGAATTAATTACGGAATGGCAGGCAACTCTTACAGCCCCGACGGGTTTGCAGTTTCAGGATATAATCTGTCCACTAGCGGTTTTGCAGTCGGAGTTATAGGTAAAACAAATTCCGGATTAGGAATAGGAGTTAAGGGTGAAGGAGGAAATACCGGTGTTTCCGGTTCATCCGTTTTATCTGCAGGTACGGGAGTATCGGGAAGCGCGACCTCGAGTTCAGGGATAAATTACGGTGTATACGGCAGTGCCGAAAGCCCGGACGGATATGGTGTAGTGGGCTGGAATTATGCAACAACAGGAAAGGCGATCGGTGTACGCGGTGCAACAAGTTCTCCCGGCGGAGACGGAGTGTTTGGAGAGAGCACAAACGGTATAGGAACGGTTGGGGTTGCATATGGAACTTCGGGAGTGAATTACGGATTGGCAGGAAATTCATACAGTCCTCAAGGTAATGCGGTTTCGGGATATAACCTGGCAACAACAGGCAGAGCTACCGGCGTTCTCGGAACAACTAATTCAAAAGAAGGCTTTGCAATTTATGGGATAAATCAGCAAGACGGTATAGCAGGCTTTTTCCACGGGGATGTTTCCATTACAGGAGTTTTGCAGGCTACCGATAAAAGATTTAGAATAGATTACCCGCTTGATCCGGCAAATAAGTTTTTAATTCACTCATGCGTGGAGAGCCCGGATAGAACCGACATATATAACGGCAACATAATCACCGATGCTAACGGTAGAGCAGTAGTTCAATTGCCTGATTACTTTGAAGCATTAAACAAAGACTATCGTTATCAATTAACAGTTATAGGACAATTTGCCCAAGCCATAGTAGAAAAAGAAATCTCAAATAATCAATTCATTATAAGAACAAACGTTCCCAATGTAAAAGTTTCGTGGCAGGTTACAGGTATTAGAAATGATGCTTATGCTAAGGCTAATCCTATAACTGTTGTAAAAGAGAAAGCACTTGATGAAAAAGGGAAATATTTAAATCCGGAAGTATTCGGACAGCCGAAGGAAAAAGGAATTTTTTATAATGAGGAAGCGGGCGCAGTTCTAAAAAATCAATAACCGAACTTATTGCAATATCGACATTTATAAAAACGGAAATCTTAATCGTAAAATTTCAATTATAATTTATATTAAATATATTGATGATTATTAATATGATAACAAAAAAATATTTTAAATACTGCCTAATCTTTTTAATAATATTAAACGGTTCTTTTATTACAACCGCACAAAATATTAATGTTGATTGGTCTTCATTTGGAACCGCTGGGGGAAATTATTTAAATAATAATTCAAAACATATTGTTTCCATAGGCCAACCTTTGATTGGAGAGAGTATTGGGAACAATATCAAAATATCCGGAGGTTTTTTAGTACATAAAATATTTAATTCACATATTTCGGCATTAAATAATCCCGGCAGTGTTTTTTCGCATCCGGTAAATTACACACTATATCAAAACTATCCGAATCCGTTCAATCCTACAACCACAATTAAATATGAAATACCTGAAGCGAAACATGTCACTTTACAAATATTCGATATTCTCGGAAATGAAGTGGAAACATTAGTAAATAAAGAACAGCCGGCAGGAAGTTATAAAGCAAAGTTTGCAGTAGGCAATAAACAGTTGGCAAGTGGCATATATTTGTATAAACTTCAAGCAGGCAGTTTTATTCAAACTAAGAAGATGGTGCTTTTAAAATAAACCGGATAAATTAAAAAAATAATGGTCATATTATTTTTTATCTGCCGGATATTTTTTCTCCAACGGTAATTTGTTGAACTTTTAAAAGAAAATTTGATTTATTAATAGTTCCTACATTTTTATCACCAAGTGATCTTTCCCATATTTTAAATTTGGTGGTAAGCAGAGGAAGATGATTTGGCACACTCGCCTTTGCTTGAGTCAATATAGGAATTTTCATAAGGTATCTTTGCTAAACATATCTTAAATGATTTTAATAAATTACCATCCGCTTTTTCCGGTATTTCTTTTGCAGTATAAGTTAAACTATACACTGGGCCGGATTGATGCAGAATATTTTAATTAACCTTAAAATTATAAAAGACATATATTGATAGGATATAGTTTATTAATCTCTTTAAACAGAGGCTTTTATTTTCAACTTTAATTTCACAATCTTAATATTAATTGTTTTCCTTAGCGAGATCAGCTACATATTTTTGTTCAACTTTTTTATTCCCTGTTGCCTTATAGCTCTTTACAAGATTCTGTAAGGTTAAAATTCTATAATATTTCACACCTTCATCGTTTTTATTCAACTTTGAATAGCAATACTTAAGAATCTGCTCTGCCTTGGAATATTGTTTTAATCCTACAAGACAAGCTCCAAGTATAACCTTAGTTGTTGTTAACAACCAGTTGTTAGGTGAATATAGCTTCTTCCGTATCTGTAATGCATCATTAATTAATGGTAAGGCTTTTTTGAAGTCTTTCAGCTTAATAAGAGCTTTAGCATAAACAACCCTGGAATATGCAGTAAGGACATTAATATGAGGTAAAGATTTATCTAGTGATTCCATAGCTTCCTTTGACAGATTAGCTGCTTCAACATAATCGCCGCCGCGTTTCGTCAATTCATCAGCAAGTGTTATTTGTGCAAACATTGCGTCAGGATGATTTTTCCCCTCTACTTTTTTCTTAATTTCAACTGCTTCTCTTTGATCTTCAATAGCTTTATCAAGATTGCCTTGCACTTCTAGTATCGATGCATAATTGCTTAGTGCCTTTGAATAATTTACACTTTCTTTACCGTCGGTTTTTAAAAAGAAATCAAGAACTTTTTTACCGTATTTTGCTGCAGTTTTCCAGTCGCCGGTATTCCCTGCAATTGTTTCTAGATCGTCTAATGACTTAAGTACATGAGGGTTGCTATTACCATAAATTTTTCTATATGCATCTAATGCTTCGGTTTGGTATTTTTTCGCTTCATTATATTTCCCCTGGTAATTTAAAGAGCTTCCGTAATCACTCAATGCCTTTGCCTCATTCGAAGAAATTTTTCCTCCTTTTAGTTTATATATTTTTAAGGCTTTTCTATATAATGAATCAGCTTTTTTAAAATTACCTTTTTGCTGGTAATTAACGCCTAGCTGCTCTATTACTTTTGCTATTTGAGGATCATTTGCACTATAAATTTTCTTACTAATATCTAAAGAGCTTTTAAGATATTTTTCCGCCTTATTGTATAATCCCAACCCCATATAAGTTGTCCCAATGGTAAACAAAGCCGCTGCTTTTATTTCCGGGTCTCCGGAAAGTTCTCTGTTTATTTTTTCGGAGGCATTTTTTAATACATCAACTACCTTTACATCTTTTCCGTCTACTTCGGGATTTGGCGCCGCTAATATTTCCTGTAGAAAAGCATTTATCCTTTCGGACTTTTTTGCCTCTAGTATTGCTCTGTCTCTTTCATTGGCAGCCACTTTGGATTGTATTATTATACCTGTTATTCCCGCAATAATTATTAGTAATGATATGACTGCTGCTATTACTCCGGCATGATGTCGTTCATAAAATTTCTTACTCCTATAACTCAAAGAATTTTTACGTGCAATTATCGGCAGACCTTTTAAATGTCTGCTTATGTCCTCGGATAACTGCTCTACCGAAGAATATCTCCTTTCCGGTTCTTTCTGCATTGCTTTTAGAACTATGTTATCGATGTCGCCGGCTAACCTTCTTCTGAATTTTTCCTGACTTTTTCTTTCAGTGCTTATTAACTTACCGACATCTGATTTATCGTTATCACCATCATTCTTTTCAATAGTGCGGCTTACAGCGGTGCTAGGCTTTTCCGGTTCCGTAGTACATATTACCCTCTCAATTTCAAATGGCATTGAATTATTAAATTTATATGGATATCGGCCTGTAAGAAGTTCATATAGAACTACACCCAAGGAGTATATATCCGTAGCTGTGGTTATTTTTTTGCCCTGGAATTGTTCGGGACTTGCATATTCCAGCGTCATTAGCTTTAAGCCCGTTTGGGTCAACTTTGTTTGAGAATCCGTGGGATCTAAAAGTTTTGCAATTCCAAAATCAAGCAGCTTCGGAATTCCGTCTTTTGTAACAAAAATATTTCCCGGCTTAATGTCCCTATGAACAACTAAATTCTGATGTGCATACTGAATGGCCGAACAAACTTTTTGAAATAGCTCTAATCTTTCCGGTATTGTTAGATTTTTACTTTTACAATATTTATCTATGGGTTCTCCTTCAATTAACTCCATTACAAAATAAGGAAGCCCTTTTTCAGTTGTTCCGCCGTCTATTATCTTGGCTATATAAGGATGGTTTAATCCGGCAAGTGTCTGCTCTTCTATTTTAAATCGTTTAATTATTTCTTCGGTATCCATTCCCCTTTTGATAAATTTTATTGCTACGCGGCGCTTAAATTGCTCGTCTATTCTTACGGCGGAATAAACTACTGCCATACCGCCCTCACCTATTTTATTTTCTACACGGTATTTGCCGATTTTCATACCGACAAAATAATCAGGCGAATTTTCCTCTGTTCCTAATTCTCCGTTTTGCAATGCAGGAGTTTCCAGAAAGCTCTCCGACCTGCCGAATGATTCTATTAAAGATTCTATCTCCTTTTTTAATTCCGGTTCGTCTTTACAGCTTTCATCTAAAAAAGCATCCCTTTCCTCAGGGGAAAGTTCGATTGCTTTGTTGAACAATGTTTTTATTTTATCCCAATTATCCAAATTAAAGTTCAAGACTAAGTTTAAGATTAATTTTAAAAACTTTTTTTTACATATAGCTTAATTCGCCTAGTTAGTACTTCCTATTTCCCTGTATAACCAGGCTTTTGCAAAATTCCAATCCCTTTTAACGGTAGCCGGTGATATGTCTAGAAGATTTGCCGTCTCATCGATCGTCAAACCGGTAAAAAAACGAAGCTCAACAATCCTACTCATTCTAATATCCAAGGAATCAAGCTTAACTAGTGCGTCATTAAGATCCAATATTTCAGTATCGTCGTCGGCGAATACAACTACGGCACTTTCCAATGAAATTCTTGTTTTTCCGCAGCCTCTTTTTAAGGCATTTCTTCTACGAGCATTATCTACTAGAATTTGTCTCATGGAATTAGCTACTGCACCGAAAAAATGCTTCCTATTTTCCAGCGATAAATTCTGCTGACCGATTAATTTAAGGTATGCTTCATGGACAAGTTCTGTTGTCTGAATAGTTCTCTTTTTATATTCCCCTGCCAGATATTTCGAAGCAATTTTTTTTACTTCGTTATAAACTAAGGGCAGTAACCTATCTACCGCATCTTTATCGCCTTTGTTAATACTTTGAAGCAGTTGTGTAATCTGATTTTGTTTTTTATTTTCCATTTTAATAAACCGGAGAAGAGATGAAAACTATTGATATTTTAATTTACTAAGCAAATAAATGTTAATCAACAAAAGATGTAAAAACTTTTGAAATTCCTCCCTCTAAAGCGGATTAAATATTTCCATAATCAGTACTGTTAAAAAATATAATTTTTACTAAAATGTGGCAATAAATAGAATGTGCTGCAAAGCAATTTTGTTCTCAGACAATTCATGAGATTTTCCTTAAAACGATACTGATATTTACAAATGCTTTACATTTAGATTCATTAATATTAAAAAACAAAAAAACACCTACCTGAAATATTCTTCTTCCCGATTGAACCAAAATCCGGTAAAAATACGCATGTATTTAAAAGCTTTAAATGAACATTAAAAAATATTGTTCTATCAAAATTAAAAAAGATATTATCCCTGAGGGAATAGATTGGGATAGTATAGATTTAGAATTATATCAGTGACATTATTAAAAACATAAACTTGATAAGAGGTAACTAAAATGAAACATTTTACCGGAAAAAAAGAAACCGGCTCACTATCGGTAATAGGTATATCGTTAATGATTGTATTGATAATAAACGGTTTTTCTTTTGCCCAATCCATAATTTATGTAAGGGCAAGTGCCGGACCGAATGGAGATGGATACTCCTGGGCAACTGCATATAATAACTTGCAAACCGCACTTGGGATGGCAAATCAAGATGACCAAATTTGGGTGGCTAAAGGTACGTATTATCCCGGAGGTATCGGACGAGAGTCAACCTTTCAAATCCCTTACGGTATATCGCTTTACGGAGGCTTTTCAGGAAGTGAAACGGATACAAGCCAGCGCATTAATTACGGGTATGGAGAAGCAAATGAAACCATACTTAGCGGGGATGGCGGAGTAAAAGGCGACAGTACCGATAATTATTATAATGTGGTTACTTTTGAAACCGGAGTTGATTATTCAACTGTTTTCAGTGGTTTTACAATTACCAAAGGGAATGCAGATGGTTACAACCAAAGCGGTTATAATTTGTTAAGTGCAAATAATGGGGGAGGTATTTTAAATGAAGGCAGTCCTGTAATAGAAAATTGTACTATAATTGGGAATAATGCAGATTTAGGCGGCGGCGGAATTGAAAATTTTGTCGGCGGAACTATAGTTCATTTAACTCCGCTCTATTATGATTGCATAATTAGTGGTAATACAGCCGGCGGTGGAATTTTATTTGGAGCAGGAGGAGGTATAGAAAATTATGCTGTATCTAATTCTTACTGTGAACCTAAATTTATTAATTGTATAATCAGCGGGAA
>JBJKQP010000155.1:0-4861 GCA_046705105.1 Ignavibacteriaceae bacterium
CTAAAGAAAAAACAACTAAAACAATATAAGTTTGAACTTTACCTGTTTGTAATCTTCTAAAGAACAACCCGATAAAGCCGCTTATGTAGCCCATTAGATTAACAAGCCCGTCAACAACATAATGATCGAACGCGCCGCTGAAAGCGGAAACTTTCAAAGTAACCGCACCTGTTCCGTTAACAATGCCGTCAATTATATGAGAATCGAACCAGGCAAGTGCTTTACTTAGTCCGAATGTAAAGGCTACAAACGAAGCCTCATATATTTCATCAAAATACCATTTGTTATATGAAAGTTTATAGAGCGGTTTAATTTTTTCCACCAGTTTATCGGGATCAAACGTTTTCCATTGGAAGAAAAGAAAAGCAAGTAATACTCCCGAACCTGCGAGGAACAAAGATAAAATCATTGAAGGAACATGAGCACCCTCCATTGCCTTTGCATACGTTTCCGAATATACAACTTCCTTATTGTTTTCAACTACCGGCTGGTTTTCTCCGGGCGGTGCAACATCGGACTTCATAAAATAATAGCGATCGTTTTGCGGAGTATAAATTTTCGGCGTTGTAACCCATTTTGAAAGTAACGGGCCTTGTTCCGGATTAAACGGGTTTGGAGTGTACCAAATAAATATTGATAGAGTTGCAAGAACAACCATAGGCATTGCCATTACAAAGGGTGACTCTTTTGCATGATCGTATTTTTCCTGGTCTCTCGGCTTGCCGTGGAATGTAAGAATAACAAGCCTGAACATATATAAAGCCGTTAACAATGCAACAAAGAAACCCATAAATGCAAAGAACCAGTTGCCCGTTAACGAGCCGAATGCAAATGTGCCAGCAAGAATTCCGTCTTTACTTAAAAAGCCAGAAGTTAAGGGAATTCCGGAAATTGCTAGTGATGCTATTAGAAATGTTGCATAAGTTATGGGCATCTTTTTTCTTAAACCGCCCATCTTTCTTATATCCTGCTCGTGATGCATATTATGAATAACCGAGCCGGAACCTAAGAATAATAACGACTTAAAAAATGCATGAGTAATTAAATGAAAGAATGCGAATGCATAGGCACCCACTCCAAGCGCCAGAACCATATATCCTAATTGGCTTATTGTGGAATACGCCAGCACTTTCTTAATATCGTTTTGTGTTATTGCAATAGTTGCCGGTATAAAGGCAGATAAAGCTCCGATTATTGCAATAAAAAATAATGCACCTCCGGATAAAATAGGGAAGACACGTACTACTAAATAAACTCCTGCGGCAACCATTGTAGCGGCATGAATTAAAGCACTAACAGGTGTAGGTCCTTCCATTGCATCCGGTAACCAGACATGCAGCGGAAACTGAGCTGATTTTCCTATTGCTCCGCAAAAGATTAATATGCCTGTTACGGTGAACCAGAATTGACTGCCAAACGGAATATTGCCAAGTCCAATCTGTTGAAATATTTTTGAAAATGTAAAAGTATGATATGTAAAGAAAAGAATAAGAATTCCGGCAAACATTCCTATATCGCCGATTCTGTTTACTATAAAAGCTTTCTTCCCGGCATCGGACGCAGATTTCTTTTCAAACCAAAATCCGATTAACAAATAAGAAGATAATCCTACCAATTCCCAGAAAACATACATCATCAATAGATTATGAGTAAATACTATCCCGGTCATCGAAAATGTAAAAAGGCCCAGATATGCAAAATACCGGTTGTATCTTTTATCTCCTTCCATGTATGCAATGGAGAATATATGTACCAGCATACTGATTAAGGTAACAACCACTATCATTATTGCTGCAATATTATCTATCATGAAGCCAAGGTCTATTGTTACATGTCCGAACAGCGGTAAATTGCCCCAATCAATCCATGTAAATTGTCCGACTGCAGTCTGCTGAGGAAAGTAATCTAGTTTAATAAAAGCCAATACAACTGCAAGAATAAATGCTATAATGATTATCGCATTTTCGAAGTTATAAACGTACTTAATCCTTTTTCCAAATAAAAGAGTTACTATAAAACCGATTATAGGGAGAAAAAGAATTAGCTCGGCTAATTGGATTAGAACTGTTTCGTTCATAAAAATCTATTCCTTTAAAGTATCAATTTCATCAACATTAACAGTTGAAAAAGTTTTATAAATGTTTAAGACTATCGCCAGTGCTATTGCAGCTTCTGCTGCTGCTAAGATTATAACAAACAATGCCATAATTTGGCCCTGGTATCCGAAATTACCGTACTTGGCAAAAGCAATAAAGTTTATATTTGCCGAATTAAGAATAAGCTCAATTCCCATTAAAACCATAACGGCATTTTTTCTGGTAATAATACCGAAAATCCCGAGTGAGAAAAGAACAATACTAACAAAAAGAAAATGACTTAATCCTATGTGTACCATAATCTAAAATTTATTTACGCGCCATTGAGGCTGCCCCAATTAGCGCAATTAATAATAAAATTCCCAGTAGTTCGAATACTACGGCATACTGTTGTAAAAGAAGCATACCCAGGCTGTGTGTAGTAGATACCGGTATAATTGAGTTTTCTGTTTTCCAGTTTGTATTTAACAAAATAGCACCGAGTGAACCGGCTAATAACGCAACACCAACTACTGCTGGAACCAGTTTAACTGTCCCTGTTTTTATTTGTACGTTTGTTATTTTATTAGTTAACATAACTCCGAACAGCAGCAATATTAAAATTCCTCCTACGTAAACCACAAGTTGTACCACAGCTATAAAGTCTGCACCAAGTAAAACATAAATTCCTGCAACTCCGAAAAATGTGAAAAGCAGATAATACGCAGAGTAAACTATGTTACGGGTTGTTACAACAAAGAAAGCGGAAATGACCGTAATTGCTGCGAATAGATAAAATATAATATCGTAAGCACTCATAATTATTTTTGTTCCTTAGTTTCACCGGTTTTAGTTGAAGCGGCTTCTTTGGCTGCTTTTGCCGCTGCCTTTTCGGCAGCTTTCTCAGCTTCAAATTTAGCGTAGTTTGCTTTTTTCTCTTCTCTTTCCTCAGGAGACAGTGTTACGAAATCGTATAAAAGATTTCTTCTTTCGTACTCGGAAAATTCATATGCGTCGGTCATGTATATGCATTCGGTTGGGCAGGGAAATACGCATAACTGGCAATAACAGCATTTTGCAAAATCGATATCAAATTTAGTTACCCAAAGTGCCTTCCTTTTTCCATTGGAAGTTTTTCCTAAATCCTCATCGGGTAATGATTTAACCGTTTCGATTGTAATGCAGTCTACCGGACACGCACGTGCGCACTGGTCGCAGCCGATGCAGTCATCCATGTTTACATATAAACGGTTTCTTTCTCTTTCCGGTAACTGAGGTTTTACATCCGGATATTGAATAGTAACTGCCGGAACAAATAAGTGCTTAAAAGTAACCTTCATTCCTATAAATATTGTAAAAACCGCAGTCCAGATGTTTTTAATATATTCTCTCATAATTAAATTAAAGTTATTAAACCGACAACAATTAAGTTAACAAAGGCTAATGGTATTAAATACTTCCAGCAAGCATGCATAAGCTGGTCTACTCTTAATCTTGGAAGCGTCCATCTTAGCCACATTTGAACAAATACGAAGAAAAGCCCTTTTACGGTAAACCAGAATAATTGTTCAATAGGTATCAACCAGGCTGCATGCAGCAAATTTCCGAGGTATCCGATAGGGGATTGATAACCGCCGAAAAATAACACCGTTACAATTGCGGATACTGCAAACATGTTTGCATATTCCGCTAAGAAAAACATTGCGAACTTCATACCCGAATATTCCGTATGGTAACCGGATACAAGCTCTGATTCTGCTTCGGGAATATCAAACGGTGTTCTGTTTACTTCGGCAAGTGTGCTTGTATAAATTATACCGAATGCTAAAATCATAAAGGGGATCAACAATATTTTTGTTAAGCTGAATCCGGGCCCGCCGAGAATCATCCAGTTCCAAAAGTGGCCGGTCTGCATTTGACTTAATGTATTTAAGTTTAATGTACCGGTTATCATTACAATTGTTATGATTACAAGAACCGTCGGAATTTCATAACTGATAATTTGCGCGGCGGAACGCATTGCACCTAATAAAGAATATTTATTATTAGAAGCCCAACCTGCCATTAATATTCCCGCAACTACAAAACTGGAAACAGCAACTATAAAGAAAAGTCCGAGATCTATATTTGAACCAATATATGCACTTGAAAACGGAATTGCCGCAAAAGCTGCATAAGTTCCGACAAAGACAAGAACCGGAGCAAGGTTAAATAACGGCTTATCATTGTCCGTTGCAACAATATCTTCTTTCTGGATAAGCTTAAGAATATCGGCTACTGTTTGCAGCCAGCCGTGTTTGCCTACTCTCATGGGACCTAATCTGTCCTGCATGTGGGCAGAAACTTTTCGTTCCAGCCAAACAGCAAATAATGCGAAAGGAAGTATAAATATAAAAAGAGGCAATAAACTTTGAATTATATCGGCCCAAATATAACTTCCGGTTAAATTGAAGAAAAAATGATATATCATCTGTCAACCTCTCCTAAAACTATATCAATACTTCCAAGGATGGCAATGATGTCTGCTACCATGTGTCCTTTGCACAATTCATTCATAACACCAAGGTGAACAAAGGACGGTCCTCGTACTTTAACTCTAAACGGATTTACAGTTCCGTTGCTTATTATAAAATATCCTAATTCTCCGCGGGGATTTTCAACTCTCGAATATATTTGTCCTGCAGGCGGCTTAATTCTTTTAGGTATTGCAGAAGTAACATCACCTTCAGGTATTTGATCTAAAGCTTGTTCAATTATTTTTAAGCTTTCTTCCATTTCCTGTATGC
>JBJKQP010000156.1:0-3517 GCA_046705105.1 Ignavibacteriaceae bacterium
GCACCCATGCCTATTGTAAACAAAAGAGAATCTCCTGCAGCATTTGTATTTATATCAATTGATTGTATGTCTGCAGAATGAGGAGTAGTCTCAGAAGGATAAAGGTAACTGCCTGGTCCATCATCATCATATTGTCCGTCAACATAATGATAACCGGTATTGGCATTATAAACACCAAAAGTTGAATATACATCTTTTGCAGTATTTCCATGAATATCTTTTGCAGTAAATTTTAATATATGAATTCCAACGCTAAGGTTATTTGCAGATGCACGGGCAACATATTTACCCGACAAAGTATCCACGTAACTCTTAATTAAACTGCCGTCAAGATAAACCTTTACTGAATTTGTATCTATCACCGTGTTTGTATCATTCGGAGTTATTTGAGCATTTATATTTATCTTTCCTGTAGGATAATTAAAAATGGTTCCCTGGTGAGGTCCGGTTGGATCAATTTCCGGGACTGTTTTAATTTGCTTAATAACATAGGGATAATAGTCCGAACCTAAATGCGGGTTGTCAGGATCTTGAAGATAACCTGTATTTGTACTTGCTCCTTTTACAATAAATTGATATCCGGTTTTAACATTTAAAGGAAGCACTTCCTTAATTTTAAAAAGGCCGTCTTCATCCGGCCCGGTTAAAGGATCCGAACCGTAATTATTGAAAGCTCCTTGGATAGAAACATTAGTAATGCTGTCTCCTAAAAACTTTAAGCTCGGGCTGTATGGATCAAAAATAAATTGATACGGAGCCTGCGTTATAAGATTTGAAATCTTAAATTTTGATGAATCGCCCCCCAAAAAACCTTTGTTGTTCATTACCGTGACTTTTACTGAGTGATCGCCAAGAGGAAGAGGATTTTGAATTTGGTAACTTAATGAATGCGTTGTAGAATCATAATAACCCGGACTGTTTGAAATCTCTGTTCCGTCTATATAGAGTTTAATGCTGGAAGCAATTATTCTGTTTTGCGGAGAGGTAGCAATTTTAGCCGTGATTAAAGGAGTTTTTTCTTTAGTTACCAAACCATTTACGGGTAAAAGCCTGTAAACAATAGGATCGGTTATGTAGAGTATTGAGTTATTATTATCCTTAGGATCGGTTAATGGATTTTGAGGATCCGGTATCCATGCGGAAATAGATGTATCGTTACCGGAGATACTATAAGTAACAAATTTATATTCATAGAATCCCGGGCCCATATATACTTGATTTCTAGCAGTATCCGGCAGCAGCGGAACAGTAATCACCCATGTATTGTTCCCAATGTTTTTCATTACATAAGGATGACGGTTATAATATTCACCCCAATTGTTAAAAGTACCGTTTAGCCCCACGCCTTGTTCCCCGGCTTGCAATTTACGCTGAATTTCAAATTCAATTGGAATACCTTTTACACTATCTACTTGCGCATAAATATTTAAAGGATATGAAAGCATAAATATTGTTAATGTCATTAATAAATAAGTAAAAGATATTTTCGATTTATCATTTCCCTTTTTCATCGCTTTGAATCTCCTTATATTGTTTTTTAAAGGAAATTACCCTAAAACACTGCATATCTAGCTTGGATGAAATCCCGATTTATCGCAAAGACTTCAACAAAATTTTAAATTTATTTACCGTAATGTAATCAGGCAAATACAAAAAGGGTCGCTTTTCCAAACGACCCTTTTCGTTGTTTTATATATCCTTTTACATTCTCCGTTTACCTGAATAGTGAATTCCCAACATTTAAATAGAGAATTTAGAATACCACTAATGATTTTATGCAACCCAAAATTGCGACGTGTTCCTTACAAATACAACTTTTGTCGCCTCATTACTTTCACCCATCGGTCACCCCTTCCCTTTGGGAAGGGGTAAGGGGGATGGGCTTATTTCATCAAAATCATCTTCTTAGTTTCGGAAAAGCTTCCTGCCTGCAAACGGTATAGATATACACCGCTTGCCAGCCTGGTAGCATTAAAATCAGCCGTGTATGTTCCGGCATGCTGGAAGCCTGCAAATATTGTTGCTACTTCCTGGCCAAGTACATTGTAAACCCTTAGCGTAACCAAACTGCTCTTCGGAATTGTATACCGAATATTTGTAGTCGGGTTAAAAGGATTCGGATAATTCTGGCTCAGTGTAAATTTACTAGGCATTTGATTTGTATTTTCTTCTCTAACACCTGTAGCCTGGTCTCCGAACTTGTTATCGGCAGTTTGAGAACCGCCGGCTAAATTTAGGTTAAGCGTATGGTTAAGACCAAAGCCGGCTTCGTTATCAAGATAACTTGCACCGCCGTTCAAAGTATCAACACCACTGAATACGGCACCGTATTTAAAAAATACCGGTGAAGTGGAGCCGGATGGGAAGGCAAGAATTACTGAATAAATATTATCTCCCGCAGTTACGTCACCGTGAGCAGGATTGCCGTCATCGTATAACTTAATAAGAGTGCCGTTCGAAGCTGTATCGGAAAATAACCAATTGGAAGGCCACTGAAGAGGTGTAACACTTCCGCCAATCCATACACTCTTCAATCCTGTAATTAAAGAATTATGCCATTTTTCATGAGCGCCGTTCATGTCTACATGGAAGGTAACCGAATCAACCCCGGTTGTAACACCGCCGACCTGGATTACAGGTTTAATCGGCGAAATGGTTGTATCGGCATGGGGTAAGTAAACAATACGGTTGTCTGCAATATTATCCCAGCCTGTATTTGCAAATTTGTTTTGCGGATCGGCATGGAACTTCCATTGAATTGGTGTACCGGCTACTCCGGTAAATTTTAATGTTACTGTAAACAAAGTAGGAGTAATTAAATCCTGCTGCATCAAAATACCAGGGCCCCAGTTCAAAGGCGGTGTATCTCCTCTTACTTCTATAGAATCGGTGGCCGGATTAAATCCTTCACTCAATAAATCGGACATATCAGCCTGGAAAGTGATATTAACCGTAACACCTACCGAAGTCCTGTTATTAAAGTATACCAATGGAATTTGTTGGTTGGCATCCGTAGTAACCACATAAGCTCTATTAGCAACACTTTCCCATGTATCGGTACCGTTATGTGTTAAAACAAATTTATAAGTAAGTGTTTTTCCTTTAGCAGAATCCGGGAAAGGAACTGTTAGAGTGTATATAGAATCATTGGTAGCTGATTTAGTCATAAGAAACTTATAGCCGCCCCAATTTTGATTGCCGCTGTAATGAGCAGTATCCCCAGCCATTACCTGGAAATCTCCTCTTACACAAACGCTGTCTGTTGCCGGATTGAAACCGTTTGTAGTTAATTGCATATAGACGCCCATGTCTACCTGGAAAGTAACATTAACCTGTGCTAATGCACTTCTCAATGGTATTGCCATTAACATTAACACTGCAAATGCAGTAAGTCGTTTTAACATAACCTTGCTCCTTTATTTTGTTCCTGATAAGTTAATTAAACAAATGAATTTATATATGTGAATTTTAGTTCTCATTATTTTAAAAGAATCATCTTTTTAATTTGGACAAAACT
>JBJKQP010000157.1:0-19650 GCA_046705105.1 Ignavibacteriaceae bacterium
CTGATCATAATCTCCTGCATTATTTGAAGAGTTGTCATGCCCGCCTATTCCCCAATCCACATATTGAGCAAATAAAGTTTTGGGATAATCGGTTGTTCCCATATTTGTTATTTCGTAATACCAAAAGATTACGTCTTCTGCTAAAACCTGAGACCACTGAAATCCTCTTCCGTGAACCTGCATACCGAGCCCGCCTCTTGTAGTATCATCTGCATCCGGGTAAAAGTGGTACTTATTAATATATTCGCGATCCATGTTATCATCAAAGACAAAATAAGATTCCAGGTCGGCATTCTTAACACCTTTACCGAAGAATCCGTCCCATTGCCCGGCCCAAGACATGGGCCTGTCCGGCCAATAAGAAGGCCAGGTGTTCGGATCATCGCTTCTTGCTACGCTGGATTGATTTGGATTTGCATATCCGGGTAAAGGCCACCAGCCGTAAGTAATACCGGTTGCAGGGTTGTATCTTGTATATTCATAATAATTCGTCTCAAGAGGATGAAAGACATGCCCGTCCTTATGAACCTCTGCTTGTACAATAATTGCAACACCATCCACGTAAGTATGATTAGTACCTTTAGGCCACACTCCGCTTAATGTAGGCTCGTTCTGCCAGTCGGCAATTTCACCGAAATTATAAAACACAGTCTGGACTAAATTACCGTCCATTATTCCCATTTTTGTGTTTAAATAATTTCCCTTATGCTTATCTACTATTACCTGGCCAAAGATGCTTGTAAAGCAAGTTAAGAAAATACATGTAAATAGATAAACAAATTTTAATATCCAATTATGTTTCACGACAGCATACCCTAAAAATTCATTTGTTAAAAATCAACCGAAGCACCAATTAAAATTTGTCTTGGTGCTGAATAAAAATCCGGTCTTGTAAAAAATTCTTTAATAGTGTTCACGCCATGCGGCGGTGCTTGCGGTCTAGTCTCTTCCAAAGTATAGCCTGCTCTGCCGGTATCCGTAAAGACAGTAAGTTCGTTTGGTGTATCGAAAACATTGTATATCTTTGCAAAGATGGACAGGTTTGTTCCTCCCAGCTTAATATATTTTGTAATATAAAGATCCATATTGAAAAAGGTCGGCATGTTTGCACTGTTCTCAAGGCCGGTTCTCTGGTTTTGGAATGAAGGAGTATAAGGAAGGCCGGAACCCAACTGACCAACAGCACTAACAATAAAATTATCCGGTGTACCGGCCGTAAGCGTAAAATTTAGCGAATGCCTTCTATCCCAATTTAAGGGAACAAGCTGCTTGTTAGGTTGAATAGGCGGAGTTGCCTGGGCTAGATTATAAGCTTCTTCAGGATCGGAAGCATCACCTATTGCAACCTGGTAAGTATAATCTATGGTTGCACCCAAACCTTCCGAAAATCTTTTATCAAAAGATATTGTAAAACCGGTAACCTGGCCGTAATCAGTATTTATATATTGTGCGAATTTTTTAAAATTATTCTTTACGTAAAGTTTCACACCCAGCAGGTTTCTTATATCTTTATAATATGCGGTAACATCCACACCAATATCCGAAGTAAGCTGCTGCTGAAGCCCGATTTCATACTGAACGGTTTCCTGTGGTTTAAGAGCCGCATTGCCGATTGTACTACCTACAAAATCGGGATAATTTCCGGTTAAAGGTATCCTAAAGTTAGGATTGTTGTAAAGATATTGAAACGGCGGAATTTCAAAAAAATGACCGTAGGCTATATGCACAGCACTGTTTGGGCCAATAGGGTAAGATATACCTAACCTTGGGCTAATCTGATATGATACCGGTGCTTTGTGAAAAAAGCCTGCCGGATAAGGCGGAGAAAGCGAATCTAACTCCGATATATTGGTCGGATTATTTAGAACTTCTCCGTCAGGTTGAAAGTAATCGAATCTTACACCTGCGTTAACAATTAAATAACTAAGTTCAATTTTATCCTGAATATAAGCAGATAGCTCATATGGATGATTAGTATAAATATTATAATCAAAATCTCCAATATTAGGCAGGCGGGGCTTATATCCGTTGCTTGCATCAACCAGAACCTGAAAATCTTCATAATAAAGTCTATTAAGTTTTGCTTCAACGCCTGCTTTCAATTCATGGACATCATTTACTTGATCAGTAAGATCAGCTTTAAATGTATATGTATTTGTATTGTGAGTAAAATGCCAGTTCTGTGTTCCGCCTGTATATAAGGCATTACCGCCAACCTGTGAGAACCTATTTATTGAAACATAACGCGTGTCAAGCGGGTCCGCATAAACATACTGTTTAGCATTTGATTGGTAAGATGAGACCAGTAAATCCAAAAATGCCGACGGACTGAAAACATGGGTATAGCTTATACTTCCGAGCAAACTATAATCATGGTTTGTATAATTTCCGTATGGATCCAATATGAACATATGATCGTAATTTTCATAATTATGTCTTTGATAAAGGCCTTCCAAAACAATTCCTTTGCCCTGCCCTACTTTAAACACCACTTTACCCTGCAAAGTTAACTGCCTTGAATAATTCATTGGTACATCTTTGTTGTTTCCTGTTGCATCTATATACCAGTTTTTCGGATTGCTGGATGAAAAGTTAGAAGAGTCTTGCGGTGTAAACATGTTTTTGCCGTAAAGATAACCGTCATCGCTTAAATACCTGGCTGAGCCGAAAAATTTCATAAAATTATTTGTATACGGAACAGGTCCGCTTAAAAATCCCTGAACGTTATATGTTCTAAACGGATTAAAGCCTCCCATGTACTGGAAAAGATTTGTCCTGGTAGTTGCATAATCTCCGGTATATGCAGAAAAACTTCCGCTGTAATGATCTCCCGGAATTTTAGTAATTTCATTTACTACGCCGGACATTGCCTGGCCGTATTCCGCATTAAATGTTCCCGTAATAACCTGAAGCTCTTGAATGCTGTTTGTTGAAGCTTCCATAGTAGGCTGGCCTGAATAAACATCATTAACGGAAACTCCGTCGATTAAATATTTTACTTCGCCAAGCCTGCCGCCTCTAAAGTGTCCGTTTACAACTCCGGCCTGTAAGTTGATTACCGATTGTACATCTTCAACAGGCAGCATAGAAATACTGCTGCCGCTTATATTCGCTTGTGTTGATGTTAAATCTTTTTGAACGAGAGGCTTTTGCGCCGTAACCACCACACTTTTTATTTCTACGGCATGTTCTCCCAGTTCAAAATTAATTCTTGTAGTTTGATCAACCGAAACATGAACATTCTTAACAATCTCAGAGGCATAACCAATCTCGGAGGCTTTAACCGTATATACACCGGGCGGTATGTTAATAATAAAATAGTTGCCGTTTACATCCGATGCCGCGCCCATTGTAGTTCCGGTAATTATAATATTAACGCCAATTAAAGGCTCTTTTGTTTTTGCGTCGATTACCTTACCGGCAATTTTACCGGTAGTACCGCCGAACATTTCTGCCGGTACCAAAATCAATATTAAAACACAGAGGAGTAAAAATTTAATATCTCTGTAAAATGCATTCATACTCATTACCCTTGCTTATATATCTTAAATTTTAGCAAGTGGTTCGTCTTAATTAAAACGTAACCTTCAAATTGAATTATAAAATTTAAGGGGTGTTATTTTTCAAACACCCCTAAATACGGTAATTACTTTAAGAGAATCATTTTCTTTGTTGCAATATTATTTCCTGCAACAACTCTAAAAATGTAAGCTCCGCTTGCTACTTTTTGCCCGTAATTATTATCGCCATTCCAAACAACCTCGTGATTACCCGAACTCTCAAAATTGTTAACCAATGTTTTCACTTCTCTGCCGAGCATATCGTAAATAATAACTTTTACTTTTGAAGATTTAGGCAGTGCATAAGAAATTACTGTTGACGGGTTAAACGGATTCGGATAATTTTGATAAACAGCGAATTTATCCGGGATAAGTTTATTAAGGTCACGAACATCCGTTACAGTTGTTTTTTGAATTGTTAAATCATCAAAATAAACCGTACCGGAAAAAGTTGATTCAATATGCAAGCGGCATTCCATACCGATGGCAGTATCCGGAACCTGAAAGTCCACATGATATTGAGTCCAATCAAACGAAGTTACACTGGGAAATGTAAAGATGGAATCCGGGCCGACACCATCGAACCCAACATTATTGCCTAACTGAGCAAAGAATTGAGGAGTAATTCCAACCGACCAGGTAGAAGGATATTTAGCAGCCGAATCCGGTTCAAGATTATTTGCTTTAATCCAAACACTCACTCTAACGTATCCGCCCGGCGTAATTGAAGAATCAATATTGCTGAACGGCATTCTGTGAGTACTTACAAATCCATCATGGGTTTCACGACCTGCAGGCATATTAAATTCAATTGAA
Source organism: Ignavibacteriaceae bacterium (assembly GCA_046705105.1). Lineage (GTDB taxonomy): Bacteria > Bacteroidota > Ignavibacteria > Ignavibacteriales > Ignavibacteriaceae > FEN-1297. The sequence goes on from JBJKQP010000157.1 coordinate 4,377, forward strand.
TTATTACCTGTATGTGCGGCTGTGTTGGTTACAATTGTATTCTCGAAGCCGTCGCTTATTACACCGTCATTTCCGCCGATGGGAGGGAACCAGTAATACCAGCCGGTTGGTACACCTAAAGCGGTATTCCAATCCTGGCCTGCCCAGTTACCATTTCTGCCTTCAAAAATAAAATTATCTGCCCACACCGTTCCCGTTGCATTTGTACCGCCGACAAAACTTATAATCATTTTATAAGCCGGAACAGGAAGGGAGACTTGACCTACTGCTGTTGTATCCGCCACCCATCCGTTACTTGTTGCAGTACTTTGATCAATCGGCAGTTGAACAGAACCAATCAATGATCCCGCACTATCATAAAATGTATAAGCTAAGTACCATCTCTGATCATTTGAGGTTGGGTTTGTATTTACATTCTGCGTTTTTACCCAGGCACCAAAATGTAAATCTACATTTGCAGGGATACTAGGCGACCAAATATCGCACATATTTTTGGATACCCATGCTGCGGTATCGGGAGTATATACTTTCTGTATTTTTAAGGAATGTCCCATCGATAAGAACTGATCTGTTGCCCAGGACATCTGCGCACCGCCGGGATCATTTCCCATATACCAAAATGCAGGAGCTGTTCCTTCGAATCCGCCGATATCCGAAAGCGAGTAATTAGATAGATCCGTAACACTTATATCATCAAAATAAACTTGGCCGACAAAGGTAGAATAAACATGCAAACGAAGTTCCATTGCCATAGTAGCCGGATCACTGGGGACAGGAATATCTACGAAATACTGTGTCCAGTTAAAAGAAGTTGTATTTGGAAAAGTAATTTGATAATCATTGCCTGAAGCATTATAACCTGAATTGTTTCCAAGTTGTGTGAAGAACTGCGGAGTAATTCCAACAGCCCATGTAGTAGGATGAGCATAAGCAGAATCCGGTTCCAAACTGTTTGCTTTAATCCAAACGCCTACTCGAATAATATCACCCGGTTTAATATTAGGATCTATTTGGGTGAAAGGCAGCCTGTGAGTACTTACATAACCATCGTGAGTCAGACGGTTAGCCGGCATATTAAATTCAAGAGAATATTTTCCGGAATGAGCAGTTTGATCGGTTAGCATTGTATTTTCAAAACCGGAATTTAGTAAACCGTCATTTCCACCGTTAGGCGGCATCCAGTAATACCAACCAGTCGGAACTCCAAGCTGAGTATTCCAATCCTGGCCGGCCCAGGCTCCGTTTCTACCGGTAAAAATAAAATTATCTGCCCATACCGTACCTGTAGCATTTTTACCGCCGACAAAACTTATAATCATTTTCCATGCAGCTACCGGAAGAGAAACTTCACCGACGTTTGTAGTATCGGCAATCCACCCGCTGCTGCTGGCTTGTGATTGATCAATAGGTAATTTAAAAGTACCGATTAAAGAACCGGCGCTATCATAAAACGAATACGCAATCCACCACATTTGATCGCTAGAAGTAGGATTAGTATTTACATTTTGAGTTTTAACAAATGCACCGAATTTTAGATCTACATTCGGCGGAATAGTTGGCGACCATAAATCGCACATGTTTTTAGATATCCATGCAGCGGAATCCGTGGTAGCACTTTTTTGGATTTCAATTGATCTGCCCATTGAAAGGTATTGATCCGTTGCCCAGGTAAGAGTTGCTCCAGCGGGCTGGCTACCCATTGTCCAGAATGCCGGCAAACTTTCTTCAAAGCCGGCTATTTGTTGTAATGAATAACTTCTTTGAGCATAGACATTGAGCTGAGTAAACATCAGGCTCAAGAATAAGACAGCCGTAAGCATATAAAAAGTTTGTCTAATTTTTCTCATAGTGTGCTCCTTATGAATTTGGTGTTATTTGATATTTTGTTATTTCTAAGTTTCTAGGGAGAGACAAAATCTTTGTAAGATCATCGAGCGGGGAAATCACCGGATGCAAATTCTCAATTCTAACTTTGTTGGCAACCAACAAACTAACAGACCTGGAAAACGTAAAAGGATTTAATAAAGAACCTTTAATTGAAAGTTCCTTTAAAAAGAAATCCTGTAGCTGCAAATTTATAGTTTCGTTTTTATTTGCCAAACCAAAAATAATTACCCTACTCCCTCTTTTAGAAATATCTATAGATAGTTTGGCGGCAGAGCTGTTTCCTGCACATTCGATTATAACATCCGGCCCGCCGCCTGTATAATCATGTATTTGTTGATATAAGTCTCCGGAAGCCGGTTCAAGGACATAATCGGCTCCCAGTTCAAGCGCAAGCTTTCGCTTATATTCATTGGGTTCAACAACCAAAACTTTTGCTGCTCCGGAATTGCGGGCAAGCTGAAGCATTAACAAACCGATAGTCCCGCTTCCTATTATTACGGTACTTTCCCCTGCTTTAATATCTGCTTGATCGATACCCCTAACACAGCACGATAGAGGCTCAGCAAATGCGGCGGCACGAAAAGAAAAATCATTTGGAATTTTATAAACTTGCGAAGCCGGTACAATAGAATATTCTGCAAACCCGCCGTTTAAGCTAACTCCCAAAGCCTTTAGATTGGAACAGAAATTTATTTTACCGCTTCTGCAGTATTCACAATAGCCGCAGTAAATATTCGGATCAATAACTACATGATCATCAATTTGCAGTTTATATACATCCCGGCCTTTATCAACAATAATTCCGGAATATTCGTGGCCGGGAATTACAGGAGGCTTTGAATAAGACTCACCATTGTAAATATGAAAATCTGTTCCGCATACACCGCAAACTTCCACTTTTAATAATACTTCATCCGGCTGCAACCCGGGTAATGGATAGTCTACGATATCAATATCATACGGTTTACTAAAGAGTGCTGCTCGCATATATTTTAAGATAAAATAGTATTTATATTTTCATTGTTGAACTTCTTACAATTAATTCAACAGGTACAATTATTTTATTATTAATCTTATTTTTTTCTTTTAATAAAGTTGACATAACCCGCATAGCCTCAACACCCATTTGCATTTTGGGAATTCTAATTGTGCTTAAAGCAGGTCCCGTAAAGTTCTCGGAAACCACATCATCAAAACCTATAACGGAAACGTCTTCCGGAACTCTCTTTCCTTTGTCTTTTAAATATTGAATAACACCAATTGCCATGGCATCGTTGCAAGCAAAGACTGCCGTAATATTTTTATTTTTATCAAACAATCTTTTAGCCGCATTAAAACCATTCGGCCTTGCGGGATAATCTTCATCTGTGTCTATAAAATTTTCATTAATGTTTATTTCGGCCTGTTCTATCGCAGCAAGGAATCCTTTGAACCTATCATTAATGCTCGGATGCTGAATATCTCCGCCTACGAATGCAATATTTTTATGTCCCAATTCAATTAAATGTTTTGCCGCAAGCTTGCCTCCATAAATATTATCCACAACAACAAAAGGGCACTTAATCTTGGAATGTTGATAGTCTATAAACACAAAAGGAAATTTATAATCGCTTAGTTTTTCTATTAATACATCCGGTACTTTACCGGCTATAATAACTCCGTCTATATTTCTTTCCAGGATAAACCTTGGCAGAGGATCACTTTCCTTATAGCCGGAATCTACGGTAGTTAAAAGAACGTATAGTTCATTTTCTCTAGCTTCAAATTCGGTTCCTATAAAAATATTGGTATAAAAAGGTTCGGTTCTAAGAAAGTGGTCGTTGGTTAAAATAAAGCCGATGTTGCCTGTTTTTTGTGAAACTAGACCGCGTGCAGACCTGGAGGGGTAATAATTAAGCTTTTCAATTGCATCCAAAACTTTAAGTTTTGTATCCTTGGAAATCCTTTTATGATCGTGAATTACAAGAGAAACAGTAGCAATTGAAACATTAGCCATTTTTGCGACATCTTTTATAGTTGGATTAGCCATATTAGGTTAAACGTTTAACTAAGTACAAAAATATACATTTAAATTTTATATGTCAACATCTAATTTTAAGGTAGTGTTTTATATCAATTAAAGGAAAGAATGGGAGAAGAAGGAATAAACGGTATATAAGAGAATGTTAATAGTTTAAACTTTTATCCGGACAAGCAGGAACTTAAATATAAACTAAATTAGCATTGAACATAAAATTTAGTATACCATACTTCCCTTTACTGAATTCCTACATGCTTGTTAAATTATATATTCCGATTTTATATGTCAACATCCAATTTTATGGAAGTGTTTTATATCAATTAAAAGGAAATATGGAATAAGAAGGAGAAAATGGTATATAAGGGAATGTTAATAGATTAACTTTACATGATAAACCACATAAGCAGGGACCTAAGTCAAAGCTAATTAAGCATTGAAAAATGATTATTGAATTCAGTATACCATATTTTCCTTTGTTGATTTTTTACAAGGAGTATTCATTCAAAAACTTAATGCTAATTATTGAGCGTTAAAAATACAAACCTTGCAGAAGAATAGAATAAAGTGGAATTCTAAGGAATATTTACAAGAAGATTATCGATAAGTCTCGTCGCTCCAATTTTGCAGGCAACTAAAATATAAAATTTATTTCCCCTCTCAATTTCTTTTACAGGTTCAAATGTTTCGGCATTCATAATATTTATATAATCAAGTTTTGAGGTATTTACCGAAAAAATAACTTCTTTCATTAACACTATAATTTTTTCAGTCCTTCTCTCCCCTTCTTTTATCAAGCGTTCGGCAAGCAGTAAAGATTTATACAGTACCAACGCATCATCTCTTTCTTTTTTAGAGAGATAAATATTACGTGAACTAAGGGCCAAGCCATCCGGTTCTCTAACAATTGGCGAAACGATAATATGAATTTTAAATTTTAAATCCTTAACCATTTGTTTAATAACCGCTGCCTGCTGCGCATCTTTACGGCCAAAGAAAGCATAATCCGGCATAACGGTATTAAACAAAATAGATACAACGGAAGTAACCCCTCTAAAGTGTGTTGGTCTAAATTCACCTTCGAGTATTTTAGTAATTTTACTTACTTCCACATATGTTTGATAATTCTCCGAATAAACTTCTTCAACTTCCGGTATGAAAAGGTAATCAACATCCAATTCCCTAAGCAATTTTTTATCCCGCTCTAAATTTCTCGGATATTTTTTCAAATCCTCGTTAGGAGCAAATTGGGTTGGATTTACAAAAATAGAAACAACTGTTATATCGGTTTTCTTTTTAGATTTTTCAACTAGGGAAAGGTGACCTTTATGCAGAAAACCCATGGTAGGTACTAAGCCGATGGATTTACCTTCCGCTTTAAGCTTACCGGAAATCTGCTGCATATTCTTTACAGTCTTAACAGATTTAATGGTTTCCTCAACTCATCAAATTTAAAATGTTGTAGATATTATTTTTCAATTCTTTCCGCGGGGAAATAACATCGACAAAACCTTGTTCAAGCAGAAACTCGGAACGCTGGAAACCTTTCGGCAGGTCTTTTCCAATAGTTTGTTTTATGACCCTGGGTCCGGCAAAGCCGATTAAGGCACTTGGTTCGGCAATGTGAACATCTCCAAGCATTGCATAACTTGCGGTAGTACCGCCGGTAGTGGGATCAGTCATTACGGAAATATAAGGTATCTTAGCATCGGCTAGCCTTGCCAGGCGGGAACTAGTTTTAGCCATCTGCATTAAAGAAAAAGCTCCTTCCATCATTCTGGCACCGCCGCTTGCCGAAACAATTATAAGCGGAATTTTATTCTTGTATGCCCTGTCTATTAATCTGGCAATTTTTTCACCAACAACAGAACCCATGCTTCCGCCTATAAATTTAAAGTCCATACATCCGAAGGCTACATCAGTTCCGTTTATCTTCCCGGTACCGGTTTTTACGGCATCGTTTAATCCGAGCTTTTTTATGGTTACCTGGATTCTATCTTTATATTTTTTTGTATCTTCAAATTCAAGAGGATCAGCGGATTTCATTTTCTTGTCTAATTCTTTGAAGCTTCCTTTATCAAGAATAATTTCTATATATTCTGCACTACCTATTCGAAAATGGTACCCGCACTTTAAGCATGTCCACAAATTTGCTTCGAGCTGCTTTTTATGAATAATCTCGCCGCAGCTAGGACACTTTTCCCACAGCCCGTCCGGCAAATCTTTTTTTTGCGAATCGGGTGAAATATTTTCTTTTGATCTTTTAAACCATGCCATAAAGTTTACTCTTTTTCAACATCTGCATAAATAAGAAGAGTTTTATAAACGTCTTTAGGATCGTTAGACAATACCGTAACTCTTCTAACCAGTTTGCCTATCTTACCGGAAGAATCAAAATCAACTCTTATCTCACCATCTTTTCCGGGTGCAATATTTTTTTGATTTATTAATGCCGCCGTGCAGCCGCATGATGTTGTTATGTCTCTTATCCTTAATGTGGAATTTCCCTTGTTCATAAATTTGAATGTATAGCTTGCAACCGCACCCTGTTTCATTTTTCCAAAGTTATGTTCAGTTACGGGGAAATAAATGATAGGGGCCGGAGAAGCCGCTACACCGCCACTCGTATCGTTCGGCATTTCAGATAATGTTGGTCCTGTTCTTGGAACTGCACGTGTAATATAAATTCTTAAATTCGGGTTGTTCGGATCGTTTGTACTAATGACAACATAATTATCAAGGTGACTGGAAATACCTACGTTAGTATAGCTTACATTAAGGGCCGCTGAATCTGTCGGGGCTAGTGTGGTTTTTTCCAGCGATGCAGTAATACATTTGCATGAAGTTCTAACATTCCACATTTTTAAAACAGCGCCTCCGCCGTTATAAATCATAAATGTATGCTGAAGAGTCGAACCCGGTGCTACATGAGTAAAGTCATAATTTATCTGCGGCACAGTAACAACCGGTCCTACAGTTTGTGCTGCTGCTGCCGCACAAAAGAAAACAAAAAGTGCTAAAATATTTTTAAGCATTTTTACTTTCCTTTCCGCCAAGGCCCGGCTTAGGATTGGCGTTTTCATCTTTTGAAAGCCCTGCCGAGACTGGTATAATAAAATTTTTTAGATATTGCGGTTCAAGAAAATCATATTCAAAATTAAATAAATCAGTCCCAAACTGCTTACTCCATTTTGCAATAAATTTGGGAGACGGCGAAGATAAACTAATCTTCTTTTTAACAAGTTTCTGAAAATTTTTATTTACAGCATTCCCAAAAACTATAGAATTTTCTGCCAGGTTTTTAAATTCGCTGTGATTTATTATTCTTACATTATCTGCAAATATATAATTATTGGATTTAATAAAAAACTTTGCGTAATAAATCTCTTCAATATTTACTTTATTGGCAATTATAAATTCGGTGCCGTCTTCTAAAAAAGTTGATACTTCCATTGCTAATGCTTCAAAGGTTGGTACCGGAACTATAGGTAAGCCTGCACCGAAAGCAATTCCCTTTGCGGCAGACATTCCTATCCTTAATCCTGTAAATGATCCCGGACCGGCAGATACCGCCACTGCATTCAGCATCTCCGGCTGTACTCCGGCAGATTTCATTACATAGTCTATTGCATCGAAAAGCTTTTCCGCATGCGAATTTTTTAGCAACACATTTGCTTCAAAATATTTATCATCCGAAAAATAAACGCAAGCTCCGCATAAGCTTCCGGAAGTTTCAATAGACAATAACGGTTTTTCTTCAGACATGCTTTGTAAAATTAAATGTTCTCGAAAAATCTTCGTTTAATATAATATTTATTTCAATTCTTTTATGAGGAAGAACATCCGGGAATAAGTTCCCCCATTCTATAAACAATATTGATTCGTTATCGGCAAGATAATCATTAATCCCGATATCGTAAAGCTCTCCTATTTTGTTAATCCTGTAAAAATCGAAATGGTAAAGTTTTTTACTTCCCTTGTATTCGTTGACCAAAGCAAAAGTGGGGCTGCTTACATTTTCAATGCCGAATGAAAGGGCGGCTTTCTTAATAAAAAAAGTTTTTCCCGCACCAAGATTTCCGTTTAATACAATTACATCACCTGCATTTAATTCTTTTGTAAATTCAAATGCAAGTTCGGCAGTTTCTTCTTCGGAAAATACTTTTCTTTGAAACGGATAATTCACGACTTTACTTTGGTTCCATAGTTATAACGGGTAAAATCATTTCTTCCATTGAAATACCGCCATGTTGAAAAGTATCTTTATAATAAGTTAGATATTTATGATAATCCGTGGGATAAACGAAATAAAAATCTTCTTTGGCAATTATATAATTAATAGTAACACCTCGTTTAGGAAGTTTAAAATCTTCTGCATTTTTAATATAGATAGCATGCTTTTCGTCCACCTTAAGATTTCTTCCGAATTTAAACCTTAGGTTAACCGAGGCTTCCCTGTCGCCTAAAACTTTTGCTCCTCTTAAAGACCTTATACTTCCGTGGTCTGTTGTAATAATAACTTTTGCATTCCTTATTTTGGATAATGCCTTTAACGAACTTAACAAAGAAGAATGAGTGAACCATGTATTTGTAAGAGACCTGTATGCCGGTTCATCCGGAGCAATCTCTTTTAACAAGTCGGAATCCGATCTGCCGTGAGCAATCATATCCAAGAAATTTACCACAATTGCAGTAAGATGAGTATTTTGATATGACAGAATGTTCTGTTCAAAATTTCTTCCAACTTCCGGATCGATTATTTTAATATACTTTAATTCGTTACGCAGCTTAAGTCTCTTTCTATCAAGTAGTTTTTGTAGAAGTTCTTTTTCATATTTGTTCATACTTTTTTCATCGTCATCGCCGGAACTCCACAAGTCGGGATAATTTTTTTCTATTTCGGAAGGAAACAAACCGCTGAACAAAGAATTTCTTGCATAAGGAGTTGCAGTAGGTAAAATAGCATAATAAAATTCTTTGTCTATTTTGAAATAATCTCTCAAATGTTTTTCCATTATAAGCCACTGGTCGTAGCGCAGGCAGTCTATAACAAAGAAGAATACTGAAGAATCGGAATCCTGCAGATGGGGTATAACATACTTAGGCACAATCTCAGGTGATAAAGTAGGTGTATATGCATCGCCAAGCGAAGAAAGCCAGTTTTTGTAATTCCTTTCCACGAACTTGGAGAATTCTTTATTGCCTTCCTTTTTCTGATCGTTTAAAGTCTGGCGCAAATCCACTTCCGGATGTTCATCAAGTTCCATATCCCAGTTTACCAGCTTAAGGTAAATATCTTTCCATTCCTCAAAATCCATATCGTTTAAAAATGCACGGGATATCTGGTTAAAATCCTGCAGGTAATCTTTTGCAGCATACTGGCCGGAAAGTTTTTTACCTTCAAGAATTTTTTTACATACAAGAAGCACCTGGCTGGGATTAACAGGCTTTGTTAAGTAATCATTTATCTTACCGCCGATGGCTTCATCCATTAAAGTTTCTTCTTCGCTTTTGGTGATCATTACCACAGGTATGTTCGGGTTTATATCTTTAATCTGACTCAGTGTGGCAAGCCCGCCCATACCGGCCATCATTTCATCTAAAAAGATCAAATCGTATTCTTTATCTCTAACAGAAGAAACAGCATCTTCTCCGTTTGTTACCGTATCAACATTATATCCTTTTTCGGATAAAAAAATAATATGCGATCGTAAAAGCTCAATTTCATCGTCTACCCATAGGATTTTCTTTTCATTCATCTATCAAAGTCCCTTTCAAATTTTTCTTATAATTTAAAACTGAAATTATGACAATAACTTATATACACAAAAAACTTATTTTTACCGAACCTTTGCAACACCGGTAACCGAATATAATTTTTCTTATTACTTTTTTTCTCCGTTACTTACACATTCCAATAAGCGAGGATAATTTAATTATAATAACACCAATAACATCCGGTATGACAATTATACATATCGTAATTAAATAAGTTAAATAAATTTCATTCAAATATAAATTCATATTACCGTAATTGCATCGGCATAAAATTATATGTGACGGAAACGATAATATTTATTGTATAGCAATATGAACATCCAGACCTGCTGTGTTGGAAGTTGTAGGTGGAATTCGTGATGCACCAACAGGCTGCACGGTAGTTTTTGTATAAAAAATAGATAATGTAACCTTAGAACTTATGGTATACTTAATTCTCGGTTCTATTGTAACCCTGCTTGAACCGTCCTGCGGTGTTCCTCCTTCTTTGTATTGATTCATGTTATAAACTATTGTACTGCTCTGGCTATTGGTATAAGAAAAAGTAAACTCAATATCATTCTTAAGAGAAATTCCGAACAAAGGCAGCTCGAAACCGGCTTTAGAATAACTAGCGGAAATTCCTATATCCTTGGAATAACTTTCCGTAATATTTTGTGTTGAAACTCCAAGATCGTAACTATCATTTACCGAATATTTTATGCTTCCGCTTAAGTTTCCTTCCCATAGTCTTTTAAAGGTTATATTCAATCCGAGTAAAGGTGAAAACCCGTATTGAATTCTTTGAGTTTGTACAACTTGCTTACCGTCCGGGCTTAAATACCAGCCTTCCGAATATGTAGAAGTGTAAGCGTGATTTAACGAAACTCTTTCCGCAAAAGATTTGAACGGATAGTATTTTTCCAATCCGTCCCAGGTTATAGTCCAGTTTGGCCGCGGAATTAAGTTTGCAAAATCCTTTAAGAACCCCAGCCTTGAAAGCCATGGTAATGTTTCAAAGCCTTCCGTAAATGCATTGGATAAATTTGACGTCGGGTCAGCAGCATTAGGATTATATAATTGATGTACTCTGTTAATTCCGCTTTTAAATACACTAAAGATTAAAACCGGAGGCAGTGTAAGAAACGACCTGCTTATTGTTCCGGTAGAATTTATGTTTAACAAAGAAGTTGCACCGGTGATGGAATCCGAAGTAAGAGTTGTGCTTTTATTCAACGACCAGCCTACCTGCCAATTTAAATCTATTCTGGCGCCTTCCCATAAAGGTTTGGAGGTCTGAAAGTTTAATGAATTTTTTTGTGAGAATACGTCATTCAAACTAGATAGGCCGGGAGTTCTTCTACCCACAGAGGAACTTAAGCCCAGCATAAAGAGCCTGGAAGGCCCGTTGTTGGCAATATCCGTAAGGCCAAAGAAATTATAGAATCCGCTTCCTTCGGCAGCTAGTGCGGATTTGGAAACGCTATTGTCGTTTGAAAAATTAGCGCTTATCGTTTCGTAATCAAAAAACAAGAACCTGGAAACTGATTCTAAAAAGAGCAATGAATTTATTATGGGAGAACCTTTTGCTTTTTCTTTTATCTGTAATGAATCTTTTACTCCCGCAGTATCTGTTCCTTTTGCATTATTTCGTTCATTTACACCCGGTAATCTTCTATTTACTTCTTCCCGGCCAAAATTTCGTTCCCTGCCGCCATAGTTTCTGTTTGTTCCGAATTCACTCTCTGGCCTTTTATTAAGGTTTTTAAATAACGGTGCGGTTAAAGATTTTAAAGCAAGACGCAAACCCACCGTAGATCTGCTTGAATAGCCTGCACTCCTTCCGGCATCAAGACCGTTTATCTTTTGGCTAAAATTATGATTCCATTGGTAAGAAACGGAATAGCCTGCAGAGACATTAAAATATCTATCAATATTCCAGAGTGAAGGAAGTCGCGGAGATGTTCGAATATCCAGGTTTTGTTGATACTGATAGTCTCTCCCGAAAAATACCCCGGAAAAGATTCTATTCCATATTTCATTTTCAGGCATTAATTCATTTTTACCATTAGTTTCCAGAAAGGCGAGTGAAGAGTTTATATTTAAACTATAATTAGCAGTCAGGTTCAACAATCCGCCGTCTGTCAATTTCCATGTCGTATTAAAGCCGCGCTGCGTAGAAAAATCATGAGAAGGGGCAATGGTCTGAGCCGGAATATTACCCACTGCTCTGTTTGTAGTTGCAGACCTATTCCTTCTAGCAGATAGAGTTAAAGATATATTTTGCGGGGCATAATATATTTTTAAGTTACGATAATCAGTTAGGAAACTGAATATGGTACCAATTATGGGAATATTAGCCGGATAAAAATAATCATCCGGGCTAAAGTTAACATTGTAATTAAAATTGGCATTCCAAACCCAAGATTTACTGGATAAAACAGTCGGGCTTCTGCTGAATGTTTTATTATAATTAAAACCTAAAGTTATTGCGTTTATGGTGTTTTTAATTAACCAAAAAGACGAAGGAATTCTAAGAGCAATATTAGAAGCCGACCAGCTATCCGAAGTATTTATTGTTTGGGAACCGATGAGAAGCTCCTGCCCGGCCAGCGGATTAATCCTTGAATTATGTGTAGTATCATTTTTACTTGCCCGTTCAAGAAGGCTTGCAGCTTCATTTATATTAACATCGGTACCCGGTTCATAAAGCGGTTTGCTCACGGTTTCCGTATGTGAATAATTTAGACTTAAACTGCTGCCCGGTAAATTAAAAGGAAGGAGTTTAAGCACGTCAAGGCTTGCAGACATGCTCCAATTTTTGGTATCTACTCTTGAGCCAAATTGTTCGGACAGCCTGTGAAAGTATGGATCGGTATAGCTCATATTAAAATTCAAATTCATTAAGTCCGCTAACTTTAAAGATGTAGCTACACTATATGCATAACCGGGATGGTTATCGGCACCAATCACTCTAAGTGCATCTATCCAAATGTCACCGGTTACATCCCTCTGTATGGTCATAGTATTAGTGACATTTTGTACACCAATATCTAAAAATTTAACTGCCGTTAAAGTCGGGCTTCCTTTAACACCGTATATCTGTCCCGGTCCGCCGGCAGATGTAGTAATTAAAGTATTTATATTTGTCGAATCCTGTCTTTGTTTAAGTGCAGTCAGCTTACTAAATATAATGCTTACATCATTCCAACCCGATCTAACCGGCTGCCTGTATTCATAATAATTGCTTGTATCCGTACCGAACCTAAAATAAATTTGGCAGGTTGAATCCGATATGTTTGATTCCGGCGTTTCATCACCATGGATAAAAAGCTTCATTTCTTTATAGTTAAAAACATCCAAAGGCCTGTAAAGATATTTAATCGCATCGCGGGACTCACCCGGCTTCATTCCTTTAACAATCAGATCCATCGATTGTTCGTTCTGTAATACATTCTGATTCGGCTGGCTGTTATCTCTTGCTCTGGTAACACCCGGCGGGCTTTTATAATTTGGATTATCTTCATAGTTAATAACGGAAACCGACATTACCGTATCGTAAGGAATAGCCTGCTGCCATTGGTTACCGACTAAATTAAAATCCGCAAACCTTACATGAACCATTGTATCCATACCCGCAGTAAAAACTCTTATATATTCCACATCAGACAGACTCGGATTACCCACAGCCCCGGAAGTATCCTGAAGAGGAATTCTGTAAAGATACCAGCCTTCATTTTTATTATGATTTTTAGGGTTTAAATTACCTCCACCGGCAATTATGCCTTCTTTTATTGCTTCATTAGTGTCAAGCGGAACAGCATACCTAAAATAACTGTTTACAAGATCGAGGTTTCCGTTAAGGTTTAAATCTTCCGTGTCGGGAATACGTCCTATATCAGTAAGGACGGCATTACCCTGAGTGCCGTCTATATGAAAATAATCATATGGATTGTCTATACCCACCGCCACATCTGCCGCTGCTTTTGCAGTATTAAATGAAAAATTATCGCCGCTTGGATCCTTTTCGTACTGTGTATAGTACCCTAATATCCTGCAAGTGTCTATTTCTTGTTTATCTGATAAGCCGTCCAGTCCTAAATCATATGCCGGATTAAGTACACCGTTATGATTTACATCTTCAGTATGAAGTATGTTATCGGGAATAACAGCCTCACTGATTCTTCCCAGGTCAATATAGATCTTTTCATTGGGCTTAGTATTTTTAGGATTATCAACTTGCATCCAGAATTCAATATATTGTATATTCTGCGCCTGTAAATCATTCGATGCTGCAGAAAGAACTTTCATCATACCGCCCCAGGTTTTTTTAGGATCTTTCATCTTAGGATTCCAATTGTATGTTCCGGGTGTATCCGGTATAAACGCAAAGTCTAAAACAGGTACCTGTTGATCCTGTGTTGCTACCTGTTTTTTATTACCCCAAATATCATACACGCTTACATCCGACGGGGTGATAGAATACCAAATAGCTTTTGCCTTATAATTCATTAATTCTTTTGGTGTTAGTCCACTTAGTGCAGGATTTATAGAACCAAGGTCTCCCGGTGCGCTTAAGTCTTTCCAGGAAGTATAAGACACACCAACCGGCAGTAATTTTTTTGCGCCCTCAAAATCATCGATGTAGGCTATACTCTGCCCTTTGTCATCGGGAATATTGCTTGTCTTTGTATTTGGATTCGGATTCATATACGCAAGCTCACCGGATAAAGAAAAGCTGGACATTTGCTTTGTAGAAATTACATGATCCAATGCATCTGTTAAAAAGGGTAAATCGCCTTTGGTATTAAAATCCACGCCCATAATAGTATTGCTTATGGGTTCTTCGCCAATCTGTACTTTATCGCTTAACGTCTGCTGATTAAGATTAAGTATGGAGAAACCTAATTTGGTATTATCGGAAATATTAAATATTCCTCTTGCACCTAATAGTGTTTTGGAAGCAAGCTGGAATAGATCATTTTGCTCAAATGTTATTTTTAAATCCGCACCGGGTACAAGAGCTTCTCTATTTAAAATAGTCAATTGACCTATATTATAATCCACGGTATAGTCCACCCCGGGAGTTAGTTCTCGACCGTTTAATGTAACCCTTACAGAATTTTCAACAACATTAAAACCAAGCTGATATGTTGAAGAAGATTCCCCGGAATACTTACCGACAATTTCCCACCTATCATGTATTTTATCCTGCTGTGCAAAATCTTGAGTTGTATCGTAAACCGCTTGATATGCAAGAGAGTCCGGTATGCTGCCCGGCAAATTTTTACCGAATGGCTCCAGACTGGGAAAGATTATTTCACCGTCTACAGGCAAAATATCAACCGGCGGATTCCAGTCGAAAACATTGTCGGGATTCGGGTTTCCGCTTGCATCGTACCTGTCAAACCCGAATGCATTTAATAATTGAACTACCCCTTTAGTAGAAGACAATTGTGAAACAGGATCCTGACCGGGTATGTCATATTTTATGTAAAGCTCAAAACCGTCCTGCTTTATGTTGGTACCGCCTAAAGGATAAATATTTTTAAGCAGCAGCTTCCAGGCTTCTTTATATTGAGGCTTTAAATATTCCGGTTTAATTAATTTTAA
>JBJKQP010000158.1:0-6752 GCA_046705105.1 Ignavibacteriaceae bacterium
TGCATAAGTAAAAGTACCGTAAGAACTCATAGGTCCAGAATACTTGACAAAATGAATATGACCGACAATTCCCAATTGATTTTATATTGTATAAAAAATAATATCGTCGAATAAATTTGTAATTCGAAATTTCTTCTGTTTTCAGGTAACAAGGTTAATTTATATAGTAAATTTTCTTTGAAACTGATGCAATCACTGCAAAAGAATCATCATAATGACTACAACAAAATCATCTTAATGCTTATAGGGATTATTCTTTTTAATTTTTAATTTGACACTCAAATGCTGTTGGTGGAGAAAAGACATTTTAATTGTTTTTGTTTGTGCAGCGTCCATTGTATTTATAACCGACATTCAAGATAAATTTTCCTTTACCGCGACGCTATCATAAGTGTAGAAGAAACTTAATGCCTTCGTGGTAAAATAATTTGTGAAACCCCCTGCTAACTTGCCTCTAAACCGCGAAGGCATTATTTAGTGAGGATAAGACATAACAAATTCCGGTAATTAATATTTAATTTCTTAAAGTGCAGTAAAAGAAATAATAATATGATTGATGATGAATTATCAAGAAAAAATTCGGGATTAAAAATATTATTAGTAGATGATTCCGATATAATCCGGGGAAGAATTAAAATTATATTGAGCCGGATTCCTTTTAAATTATTTATTATTGAAGCCGCAAATGCGGATGAAACGTTGGAGTGTTTATTAAAAATTAAGCCCGATATAATAATTATGGATATAAAAATGCCAGGGGAAAACGGTTTTTGTTTGCTGAAAGAATTAAAGAAAGATTACGGTTCAATTAAGACAATAATTATGACAAATTACCCTCACCCGCAGTACAGACAAAAATGTTTTGAGCTTGGAGCGGATTACTTTTTGTCAAAATTAGCTGAATTTGATAAGCTTCCGTACATAGTTACACAAATATCTATAAACTCTTTATTTAATAAAAAAGTAATAAATGAATATTGAGTTTATAATATACAATTTTTCATTTAGTTATAAATTATTTATCCCTTTCCGGCGGCTGCATTCGTCTAAGGAATACATATGAATGAGAATAGGAGTGGCAACAATGCAAAAGAGTAAAACAAGGCATGGGTAAGGTATGGATGAAAGGCGAAGCCGGGAAGGGAGTAAAATTTAGGTTTGTATTATTATAAAAGAGGAATATGTGAGAGCAAGTTCAATAATGATATTTAAAATTACATGAAATTTTGCAGGCTATTTTCCGGAGTTAAATTAAATGACTTAAAATATAGAGGGAAAAATGAAAACAGAGCTTAACATTTTGATTATTGAAGATTCCGATTCCGATGCATTTTTAATAATGCACGAGTTAGACAAAATCGGTAAAGTAACATTTATCGAACGTGTTGATAATGCAAAAAACTTAAGCTCCGCGCTCGATGAGAAGTCTTGGGACTTAATAATTTCAGATTATTCATTGCCCAGAAATGACGGAATTAATGCTTTAGAAGTGATAAGATCGAAAAATAAAGATGTTCCGGTGATAATAATCTCGGATACGATTAAAGAAAATCTAAATAAAGCAGATATAAAAAGAGGTTTTACATATTATATAATGAAAAATAATTTAAGTGATAAATTCGGCAATAATCTGCAACTTAAATTGCAATTGGCACAGTACATATCTGATAGGATATGAAGGTGACAATGAATTGATTGGTAAAAATGTTTTTGTATTTTTTATGCCGGAGGGGCAGGTTGAAATAATAGAGTAAATTCCAATATCCCATTTTTCCAAAAACTGCTTATCATGAGTTATTCAGTCACCTTACGCAAAACTCACTCTTGGAATATTGGAGTGATGAAATAACGGAGTAAATCATAAAATTCCAATACTCCAAAATTCCATTATTCCAAAGGTTGTATAACAAGAGTTATTAATTACTGTAAGAGATATTACAGAAGTTAAATAAGCTCAAGAACAATTTCATTAATTAAATTTTCATAGAATGATATTTAGCAAGTGTGAAAGTAATTTTCTTCCGGAGTATTTATTTTGAAAAAAATAACAATAGAACTTATAATGAAAATCCTCACTGTTATTAATCGTAAATCTTCAAAATTATACAGGTCGCTTGCTGAAAGGTATTACCGTAAATGAAGGATATAAGCTGCAGATTTGGAAGATATAATCATGCAAATTAATTATAACCTAAAATTTTAAAAATGAATTGAGGTAAAATGAAAACTCATTCGTTTGCAATAGATGAAAATTACTGTTTAACCAGGCTTAATAACCAATTAGGGTTATGTAAATGCAGGTTCAATGCAATTAAAGAAACAATAGAACTAACGGAATTATCGAATGAAAACGAGCTGCTGAAAAAGTATAATCAATTAAAAGACCGTTTGGAAAAATTTTCATTGCAAATTCATCATTTCGAAGAATCTTTTAGTCGGCTTGATATTTTGATATTAAAATCATTTAACGATACAATAGATGAAATTAGCCGGCGAATTGACGGAGTTGAACTGGCGATTGAAAAAAAGCAGTTTAATAATTTAACATAAATATCAAATTTAATTTTGTATTAAAGAATTAATAGAACAGAGTTAAAGATAAAAACCATTTATAATCATAATGTGTCTGCCGAAGAATTAAAGGCAATGAGTAAATTAATCCCGGGAAGAAGAATAGATGATAGAAGGCTTTACGAAAAAGACTTGGATGATGATTTGTGTTATGCAGATCTTTTCCGGCTATACTACATCCGCGGGAATAATCAGAGAGCAAATAAATTTTTAAATAAAATAAAAAATCCCACTTTAAAATATTTCCTTAAGGACTTTTAATATGACGTTATACTTAGGAGGATGTTATGAAAATAATTAAATGTACACCCGATGGAGACGAAAGAAACTTAGAAGAAGAAATATCTTCTCTATTACATAAATATTTCCCCGTTATATCTTTAATGGAAAATGAATCGAAACAGAATATGTTTATGGAAAAAGAATGCAACGATGACAAAATGAAAATTTCATTATCGTTTTCATATTTAATGCCGAATAAACTAAATGAAATTAAAAATAAAGAAATGATTACCAAAATCTCTCTCCAGGTTGAAAAACCTGAAGAAAGAGTAAATTCGGAAATATTTTTCGGATGAAAAATAAAAAATAATCAAAGGTATGAAACTCGGGGCAAGCCCAGAATCCTTCTCCGCCGCAAGCGACGGGGAATTATACCCAACTTTCTCGTCCGCCGAAGCGGAACGCGAAGGCGGATTAAGCTTATCCAAACGTAAGTTAATATTGAAAAGATAATTCTATAATTTTTTATTATCTCGATTTTAAGAATTAAATAAAAGCGGGAACTTCGGAAGGTTGATCCTTTCTTGAGAGTGAATAATAAAAATATTATGCGTGGATGATTTAATAGGAAGTAAAACTCCCGCACAGCTTACCAAAAGTATTTACCGGAAATGGAGCTTTAATGCCTGCGAATGTATTAAATTCTGCTTACCTATAAAATACCTGCAGTAAAATTTAGAGAATAGGGAGTAAATATAGAGGCTGACAGCGTAACCAGTTAAAAACAACCAATACCGGATTTCTTAATTCTTTATCCTAATGTTCAGTATTCTTAAGTAAGAATTAAGAATATATAAATAGTGAATTAAGAATTTCGGATTTTAAAAAGTACTTATAAATCCTCATCAGGTTTGTGCCTTGCCGGTCGAAGCTGTATTTGGAAAGAATAATACTTCCCCTAAAAAAGATGAACCGGGCAATTGGTGCCGGTTCATCTTTACCAAAATAAAATTAAAAATTAAGCTGTTGCTATTTTTTTACCGGCATTTGGGCCCGGCTTAAGAGTATGTATCTCCGATATATTAATGACTGCAACCGCTAAGGGCTTAGGTCTCCCTAGTTTAGCAGAGGCTTCTGCTGCCGCATTATAAAGTTCTCCGCTATCCTGCAATGATGCTTCTCCTACAAACCTATATCCGTCTACAATATCGCGGTTGACAACAGCAACAGAAACTTTTGAACCTCTTTTAATATTTGCGTATGTTGCGCCGCCGGTTCCTTCTGTAAAAATTAGCGAGTTGTCTGATAATACCCGTGTAGAACGTTTAGGAGCAACATTAGGAGTACCGTCGGCATTTACTGTGCCGATGAAGCATTGCTGTGTTGCAACCATATCTTTCATTTCTTGAGTTAACTTTATCATTTTATTCTCCGTTTCCGTAAAAACATTAATAGCGGTAAATATTTCTTAATTTATTACCGCGATCCAATTTAATGCAAAAATACATATTTTTCTTTTTAAGAAAAATCATATTAAAATTAAAAGTTGGGACAATGAAAAATGGAATATATAGCTTCTTACCGTTAACAATTAATAGCCTGCAGTTTTTATTGAGCTAAAAAATATGCAAAAATCTATATTAAACAATAAAAAATTGCGAGGATAATATGTCTTATTTATTCTTGTACATTCTTGTGTTTACTATTCAATCCGTCCATGCACAAATTATTCCTGAAAAAGAGATTGATATAGCATATAATAATGCAATGAAAGGAATATACTGGGCATTGGAAAATGTTCCCGAAAAGAAATTAAGGTTAAGAAATGATTTGGTCTATAAAGATAAGCTCTATGCTAGCGTTTCTCTTGTTAAGGAAATAAACGGGATGAAGATTACTTCCAAAGGCTTTAATAATTCTATTGAAGTAACTATTAAAATTTATAAGTCGTTAGAAAAAGAAATAGATAAATCTTCTTTTCTGTTTAAAAAAGATAAAAGAAAATTGCAAGCTAAAGACAATAGCGGGATAAAAAAAGATAGTTCGATTATTAATAAATAGTTTAATTACGGGTAAATGGAGTAGGAGCAGAATCCGCAAACTGTGCAGTTAGGTTAATAACTTCTTCTTCGCTACCTATTAAATCTTTTAATGTTAGTTTTTCCAGCACACTGTCAAGTAGTTTTTGTATTGTTCTCCAAATAGATCTTATGGAGCAGTCTATAGAATGGGTACAGATCATTTCCGTACCGGAGTGAACATTGCAGAAATCAGATTCAAATAATCTTCCGCCGAGAACAGCCAAAACCTTTCCTATAATTATTTCCTCCGGCGGGTGTGCTAATTTATAACCGCCGGTTTGGCCTCTTGAGCTTTCAATAAATCCTCCGAGCCTTAGTGCACGTAAAATCTTGCCGACATTTGCAGCCGACAATCCTTCCATCTGGCTTATTTCCGGTATGGTTAAGCCGTTTGGAGATTTTGATTTTCCTATACGAAGCAGGCATCTTAAACCGTATTCTTCTTGTGTACTAAATTTCATCTTTTAACTGTTTCTCTTGTTAATATCTATTTCAAACTTTTTGTCATCTTTACAGAACTAAAGAATTTTTGAATGCTTGCATGGATGTATGAATTAAAACATGCAACCATGCAGTCATTCATTCATGCTTTTTTTATTCTTTAAACAACGGTATTTTAGAACCGCATTGTTTTGCATAAATAACCTGTGCAAATTGCTCGGGACTAATGGATGGTCCTTTAGCGGTGCACAATTCATCAAATGCTGACTTTAAATCTTCCGCAATATATTCGGCACTGCGTCCTTCAATTTCATAACGCTGCATAAAATAGAGAAGAGTTCCGTTTTTAAATATTGCTATGCTTGGGGAAGACGGAGGGAAATCTCCAATATGCTGTCTTATTTTATCTACGGCATCTCTTTCCTGGCCTGCAAATCCCGTATATAATTTATCCGGAACGGTTGAATGCTGCAAAGCTAATGAAACACCGGGACGTGCACTTCCGGCGGCACATCCGCAAACGGAATTGATCATTACCAAGACCGTTTTGTCATCTTTTACATTAATGGCTTTATCCACATCTGCGGGTGTTAGTAATTCTTCAAACCCGACTGCAACCAATTCATCACGCATTGGTTGAACTGCATCCTGATCATAAATAGGGGGACGCGAAATTATATTGAACATTTTTTCTCCTCTCATCTTTAATTATTTATTTCTAATAAACTAAGTGCTTTTCTTAAACTTCTTTAACCTGCCTACATCAATTAAACTTGCACTTCTTAAACTTGAACTTACTCTTAAACTACATCCGAAGTTCAGGTTTAAGAGTAAGTTCAAGGAGTATTAAGTTGCTCATCCTCTTGCTTCTCCTTGCACTTAAACTTGCACTTGAACTAATCACTAGTACATTCCAAGTTCCAACTTTGCCATTTCAGACATCATTTCTCTATCCCACGGCGGATTCCAGACTAATTCGATATTCACATTATTTACTTCCGGGACAGAACTAACTTTGTACTTAACTTCCGGCGGCAGAGAACCCGCAACAGGGCACGCCGGTGATGTTAAAGTCATTTTTATATTTACATTCCCATCGTTATCTATTCTTATTTCATAAATTAATCCGAGCTCAAAAATATCTATAGGTATTTCCGGATCGTAGCATGTTTTTAATGCCTGGATTATTTTCTCTTCCAGTTCCTGTTTATTAAGTTCACTCATCAATTACTCTCATTTTTTCAGCCAAAGTAAATTACAACCGTTATAAAATTAATTGTTGAATTGTAATTGAACAATTAAATTATTCTGTAGTAACCTTTTCATTTTTACCTTCCAGTGCATTTACCATTGTATGCCATGCAAGGCTTGCGCATTTAACTCTTGCGGGAAAATCTCTTACGCCGGCAAACACCGCAAGCTTTCCAAGTGCTTCAA
>JBJKQP010000159.1:0-5593 GCA_046705105.1 Ignavibacteriaceae bacterium
AAACCGGGTCTTAATGTAATAATAGATGCTATTAAACAAAGCAGGATGATATTTCAGAGAATGACAAACTACGCCATTTATAGAATTGCCGAAACAATCAGGGTATTATTTTTCGTAACGTTATCTATAATAATTTTTAATTTCTATCCTGTTACGGCTTTAATGATTGTGCTGCTTGCACTATTAAATGACGGACCTATTATGTCTATTGCTTATGATAATGTTAAGTATGCAAATAAACCGGAACACTGGAACATGCGCACAATCCTCGGCATTGCAACAATGCTTGGTATATTCGGAGTTATTGAGTCGTTTTTTGTACTTTATGTTGGGCTAGAATTCTTCCATATGAACCATACTGTTATTCAATCATTCATATATCTTAAACTTTCGGTAGCAGGAACTTTAACGGTTTTTGTTGCCCGGACAAAAGGAAACTTTTGGACTGTTAAACCGGCCAAACTATTATTTTTTGCAATATTAACTACTCAGACTATTGCTACAATTATTACGGTTTACGGAATATTGCTTCCTGCAATGGGCTGGGGGCCGGCACTATTTGTTTGGGTGGAAGCTCTAACAGTATTTGTAATTATAGATTTTATTAAAGTAAAGGTTTATAAAATACTTGATCACAGTAACCTTGTATTTGCAAGGTAATGAATATATTACCGTGGAAATCAAAATAAAAGAATTTATAACTCATGTTACGCAGATTTAGGAATATTGGAGTATTGGAATTTTGAAATTTACTCCATTATTCCAACCTGCCCGCTCAGCAGGCGGGCATACCAATACTCCAAGAATCGGCTTGCGTAAAGTGACTTAATAAAAAGCATTTTCTGTAAAGGAATTGCTTTCCGGTTACTAAAATATGTTGATTCATTAGAATGCACTTTGTTCCGAAGTTATATGTAAAGGTTTGGTCCCATGCTGAAAAATATATTGACAAAAATAGGAAGGAGCACAATTTCATTTTTTAATGCCGTAGGAAAAATTACGGTTATGACCACTACTTCTTTAATCTCCGTTAAAAAGATTCACATATATATTGATCAGATTATAGAAAATTTTATTTATGTCGGAAGAGATTCTCTGCCGCTGCTGGTTGGCAGTGCTGCATTTATGGGACTGGTAGTAGGTTTGCAAATTGGAACAGGGGCGGGACCTTTTACGCCTCCGTGGGTTGAAGGCGGAATTGTTATTAGACTAGTGCTTCTGGAAATGGGACCGATAATTTTCGGGCTTTTGCTGGCCGGAAGAGTAAGTGCAGGCATTTCTTCGGAAATAGGAGAAATGAACGTTACCGAGCAAATTGATGCATTGCGAACTGCCGCAATAAATCCGGTTGAGTATATAGTGATGCCTAGAGTTCTGGCGGGAATGCTTGCCGTTCCTATGTTAATTATTTGGGGAGATATTATTTCGATCTTGTTTTCGTATGTTTCACTTTATGTTGTGGTAGGTTTAACCTGGCCGGGCTTTGTTAAAGGAATGAGAAGTGCATTCATTCCGACCGACATGTATACATCGATTATTAAGGGATTTATATTTGGATTAGTTATAACTACATTGGGATGTTATTTCGGTCTTCAAGCCGAGCATGGCGCAAAAGGTGTGGGCAGAGCTACAACAAGCTCGGTTATTTGGGCTTCTATTGTAATTATAATTTTTGATTATCTGATTTCGGCAGCATTGGTTTTTGTATGGTAGAAATAATAAATATTTCAAAATCATTTAGCGGCAATAAAGTGCTGGATGGCTTATACCTTAAACTGCACGACGGTGAGTTACTCTCCGTTATTGGCAGAAGCGGTGCAGGTAAATCCGTATTGATAAAAATTATTTTAGGTCTGATAAATGCCGACAGCGGTAAAGTTGTAATCGACAGCGAAGATATTACGGATTTTTCCGAAGATGAGATGAATGAAAGAATACGTACAAAAATGGGCATGGTTTATCAATATGATGCTTTATGGGATTCCATGACGATTGGAGAAAATTTAAAGTTAACACTAAAAATTAGAAAACAATTTTCAGATGAAGAAATGAATTCTATAGTTAAAGACAGCCTTGAAATGGTTGAATTACCGGGAATTGAAAATAAATACCCGGAAGAATTAAGCGGCGGCATGGAAAAAAGAATTGCTATTGCCAGGGCTATCATCATGAAGCCTAAATATATTATTTATGACGAACCAACCACCGGGCTTGATCCGGTACTGACAAATACGATAGATAATCTTATTTTAAAGCTTAACAAAGAACAGAATATTACATCACTGCTTATAAGTCATGACATAAAAAGCGCCGAAAAAGTTTCCGATAGAATTTGTATGATTTATAAAGGCAAAATAATCCATTCCTGTAATGCAGACAAGTTATGGAATCAGGATAATGAAACTTTTAATAAATTTATACACGGAGATATAAACTTTCAATGAAAAGAAAATATAATGAATTTTATATCGGCTTGGCAGTCTCAATTACTATTTTTGTAGTAATAGCAAGTATTCTTTATCTTCAAAAAAATAACTTCCTGAAAAGCGGAATGACTGTGAACTTAATTGTTCAAAATGCCAAGGGAATTAAAAAAGGCGGGAATGTGCTGTACAGGGGGTTGGACGTAGGTTCCGTTCAAGATACTAAATTTGTTTCGAATGGCGTTTTACTAAAACTAAAAATTACGGGAACCGACTCAATTCCTGCCGATTCCAGATTTAAAATTTCTACAAGCAGCCTTATCGGCAGTCCTTCGGTCGAAATAATTCCGGGCACGTCGCAGGCAATGCTTAAGAACAATGCATCCATTAAAGAACAATCCGGTGCGGGATTTTCGGATATCTATCAGCAGATAAATAATATAACCAAAAATATAAACCGGATGGTAAATAATGTCGATACTCTTACAAATAAAGATACAAGAATAAAAGTAAAAAATGCTCTGGGAGAAATAGACAACTCTGTCAAGCTTATTCACAATTCGCTTCAAAGCAACTTAAGAGATATTAATGATATATTAGAAAACATGAAACAAATTACTGCTGATAATAAAGCACCTATAGACTCTATAATTAATCGTTTGTCGGAACATTCCAAACAAATTACTTCCGCAATTAACAATACGGAAAAAATTACTTCTGATTTAAATAAAATTGTATCGGGAATTGAAAGCGGAAAAGGAACAGCAGGTAAACTTTTAACGAATGACGAACTATACAATAAAATTAATAATACTGTAACAAACCTGAACAGCTTAATTAAAGACATTAAGGATCATCCCGATAAATATCTTCATATAAGTATATTTTAGCATTTTTAGGTTTTGTTGAAAATATTAATAATAATAATTAAAATATGGGGGAGAAAAAACTAACAAAGATTTAATAACGGAGGTTTTATGAAAGGTAATAAGAAATTAATTGATGTTCTAAACGATCTTTTGGCGGATGAATTAACTGCAATTAACCAGTATATGGTTCATGCCGAAATGTGCGAAAATTGGGGATACGAAAAACTTCATAAAGATATTGAAAAACAAGCCGTTGACGAAATGCATCATGCCGAATGGCTTATTCAAAGAATAATTTTTCTTGAGGGGATACCGGTAGTTTCCAAGCTTAATAAAATTAATATCGGTAAGACCGTTAAAGACATGATATTTAACGATGAAAATGCTGAGGTAGATGCTGTTAAATCCTACAATAGCGGGATTGCTTTAGCACGGGAGGTTTCCGACCAGGCAACGGCTGATTTATTGACAAAAATATTAAACATGGAAGAAGGGCATGTTGATTGGGGTGAAATGCAGCGTGATCAAATTGAGCAAATGGGCCTGGAAAACTATCTTGCAAGCAGATCATAAATTTTGAAAAGATGTGATTGGAGCAAAGTTTATTAAAGTTTTGTTTGCTAAAATAACTTGCTGATAGGCTGAAGTGATATTAATTAGAGAACACCGAACAGAGTGTTGACATATTCTTTTATTATCTTTATGTTTTGACTGAACGTTTGGTCAATTATAAAATACTGTGTAATTTATTCATGAAAAAAATATTAATAATATTACTAATGCTGACAGGAATAGTTTATTCACAGACAGCAGAAGAAATTATAAGCAAGGCAGAAAACGATGTAAAAGGTAAATCGTCTTACGGAACTATAAAAATGATAATTAAAACGCCTGATTACACCCGTACATTAAAGATGAAATCGTGGTGGGTTGGTAATAAAAAGGCTTTAATAGAAACAGAATCCCCTGCTAAAGAAGCCGGCAACAAAACTTTAAAGATAGGCAATGAAATATGGAGCTACCTGCGCAATACGGAAACCACTATAAAAATTCCTCCTTCGATGATGCTTCAATCCTGGAACGGTTCCGATTTTACAAATGATGATCTTGTAAGAGAATCTAACCTGGTTAAAGATTATAATTTAAAAATTCTGAAAACCGAAAAGATAAACAACGAAGAATGCTGGAAGGTACAGTTAACTCCAAAACCGGATGCGCCTGTAGTTTGGGGTAAAATATATTATTGGGTAAGAAAGGCTGATTATCTTCCTGCACTTCTTCAGTACTATAACGAAAAGGGGAAGTTGGTTAGGTACATGGTTTATTCGGATATAAAAGATTTTCACGGCAGAAGAATGCCTGCAAAATGGGTAATGCATAATGTAGCCAAGAAGGGGCACTCGACAACTATAATAGTTGAGGATATGCATTTTGATGTCAAAATTCCCGATAGAATTTTTTCTTATCAGGAACTTGAAAGCGGAAACTAATCCGGCGGTCACCGCTTATTGTTACTAAAAAAGATTATGAATATTTGATTTGGAGAATCAATATAAAAATATAAATACATGCAAGCGTGAATAAATGGAGTAATGAGTGCAAGGAGAAATCAGAGATTTTTTTATGATTTATCATGCATACATTCTTTTACGGTAAGGGATAATTTAAATTATAATAAAAATGAATATAGAACATGCTTCTTAAACTTGCCTGGCGAAATATTTGGAGAAACAAAAGGAGGTCTCTAATTACACTTGCTGCAGTTGTATTTGCGGCAGTAATGGCTATTGCAATGCGCGGTATACAACTAGGGACGTATGCACTAAATATCAAATCTGTAGTAGAATTATTTTCCGGGTATCTTCAAATACAGGAAAAGGGCTACCTGGACAATCCGACATTAACTACCAGTTTCATTATAAACAAAAATTTAAAGGATGCGTTAAATAGCACTAAAGGCGTGATTAGCTATGCACCGAGAATTTATGCAGACGGTTTAATTAGTTTTAAAGACAATTCACGCGGAGCTGCAATTTTCGGAATTGAACCGAATAAGGAAAAGCAGGTTACTACTTTTACCGAAAATATAAATTCCGGGAAATTTTTTACTTCGGATTCTTCAAATGAAATTGTGGTTGGAGCGCAGTTGCTTAAAAATCTCGATGCAAAAATAGGAGATGATATTGTTATCCTTGCACAGGGATATGACGGCGCTTTGGGAAATCAGAAATATAAAATTGTGGGAACAGTTAAGCTAGGAGTGCAGGAACTTGAGTCGGCATTGGTATTTATGGGATTGAA
>JBJKQP010000160.1:0-3293 GCA_046705105.1 Ignavibacteriaceae bacterium
CGGATGAAGGTATGGACTTACTAGTAAACAAATGGTTAAAATACCAGGCAATTTCCGGCAGGCTGTGGGGAAGAACAGCCTATTACCAGCAAAGCGGTGCATTTGGTTTCCGGGATCAATTGCAGGACAGTCTGGTTTTTTTACCAATCGATCCTGAGTTTACAAAACAGCAAATAAAGCTTCACGCAAAACATCAGTTTGCAGACGGAACGGTTTTGCATTGGTGGCACCCTATAACCGAAACCGGGCTTGAGACTAAAATGACAGATGATCTTTTATGGCTTCCGTTTCTTGTAATTCAATATATTCGGGAAACCGATGATTTTAAAATTTTTAATGAGGAGATAGAATATTATAATGTCCCGAGTTTAAAAGAATCTTTATACAGGCATTGCATTAAAGCTATAGATAAAGTTTTAAGCAGAATGAGTGAACGGAGAATCCCTTTGATTGGTGCGGGAGACTGGAATGACGGCATTAGTGCTGCCGGTTTGGAAATGAAAGGTGAATCTTTCTGGCTTGCGGAATTTTTATACTATATACTAGAACACTTTTCCGGTATAAGTTTGAATTTAGGAAATAAAAAAATCTCGGAAAAGTACAAAGAAAAAGCAGCTTTGTTAAAAGCAAGTTTTATTAAAACATCTTGGGATGGGAAATGGTATTTAAGAGCAACCAAAGATAACGGTGATTTAATAGGAAGCTACGTTTGTGAAGGAGGGAAAATTTATCTTAATGCTCAAACATGGTCTGTTATAAGCGGAATAGGAGATAAAAAGAAAAATTTAAAAGCAATGGAATCTGTTGAAAAAATTCTTATCAAGAAAAACGGTGCTTTACTTTTATACCCGGCATATAGTAAACCGGATAAGTTTATAGGATATTTATCCCGGTATGCTGCCGGCAGAAGAGAGAACGGCGGAGTATATACTCATGCCGCAACGTGGTCTATTTGGGCTTTTGCAATGTTAAAAAAGAATGATCTTCCTTATAAGATTTATAAAATGCTGTCACCTGTATATAACGGATTAAATGCAGATGAATATTCCTGCGAGCCCTATGTTACACCCGGCAATATTGACGGCCCGGCTTCACCTTATTATGGAAAAGGTGGCTGGACGTGGTATACCGGTTCTGCGGCCTGGTTCCAAAAAGTTATTGTTGATTGGATACTAGGAGTAAGAGCAGATGAAAAAGGTTTAATTATCGATCCGTGCATACCCAAGGAATGGGAACATTATTCGGTTGAAAGGAAATTTAGAAATAAAATATATTTAGTTGAAGTTAATAACCCTAAACATGTTTATTCCGGAGTTAAAGCCATAACAGTTAACGGTTCAAAAATTTCGGGTAATATTGTTTTAAGCAATGATGATAAAAATTTGGTTAAGGTAAATGTGCTTTTAGGTAAGTAATAAATTTTAATGAATAAAGATTACAAAAATAAATTATTATTAAACGGGGAATGGCTCTATATTAAAGATGCGGAAAACAATTATGTCTTTGAAGATATTGGGGGATTGCTTAGTAAACCCGGATTTACCGGGAAGATGAATTTACCTTCAAACTGGGAATTAGCAGGCCTCCATAATTTTAACGGAACAGTTTGGTTTATTAAGCAGTTTAATTTTTCGCTCGCAAATGAAGAATTAAAATTATTGAAATTTTCAGGAGTGGATTACTTTGCGGATGTCTGGCTTAACGGGAATTATTTAGGAAACCATGAAGGTTATTTTTCGCCTTTTTCATTTGATGTTACCGGATTATTAAAAGAAGAAAATAGTCTTGTAGTAAAAGTAACATCGCAGTTTGAAATTCCCGGTGAAGTTTGGCCGGATAGAAAAAAAATAATAAAAGGTATTTTTAATCATCATGATTGCAGGCCCGGTTCTACAAGTAAAAAATTCGGGCAGGACCAAAATACGGGCGGAATTTGGAATGATGTTTTTATTGAATCCGGTTATAAAGTTTCAATAGAAAATGTAAAGGTTACATCATCATTTGAATCATCTTCCGAAAAAGCTTCGTTATTAATTCAGATAAATTATTATTCAATTGAAAAAGTCGAGATAAATAGGGATATAGAGTTTAAAATTTTCAGCCCGTCCGGTAATCAGTTCATATTAAAGGATGAGTTTAGTTTTAAACCCGGGTATAATGAAATAATCCATACTTTTAATATTGACTCACCAGAATTGTGGTGGAATTGGGATCTTGGAGAACCTAAACTTTACAAATTAAAAATATCTTCGGATTTCTTTATAACTGCCGAGCTAGAATTCGGCATAAGACAAGTACGGCTTGATGATAATCGGCAATTCTTTATTAACGGTAAAAAGTTATTTTTACGGGGAACCAATATTATTCCCACTCAGTTTTTAAGTGATTTAAGTAATGATAAAATTAAAAAGATTGTTTCGCTTGTTAAGGAAGCCAACATAAATATTATTAGGGTTCATGCACATATAAACAGGGAAGAATTTTATGAAGAATGCGACAGGCAGGGAATTCTAGTCTGGCAGGATTTCAGTCTTCAATGGACTTACGATGAATCTACAAACTTTAGAGACAATGCCGTTACACAAATTAAAGAAATGGTTAACTTACTTTATAACCATCCGGCAATTGTATTTTGGTGCTGCCATAACGAACCGGGCGAACAAATAAATTCGTTAGACCCGTTTTTGGAAGAAGCAGTATATTCAATTGATAAAACGCGCATTATAAGAAGATCATCAAATTATGAAGAACATGCATACGACGGATGGTATTGGGGAATTAAAGAATATTATGCTGCTGCACCTATGGGGCCGCTTGTAACTGAGTTTGGTGCACAGGCTTTACCTCAATTAATTTCACTTCAAAAATTTATTCCGGAAGATGAATTGTATCCTCCATATTGGGCTACGTGGACTTATCATAATTTCCAGGTTGATCAAACATTTAATGTAGCGAAAGTAAAAATGGGAGATTCCATCGAATCCTTTATTGAGAACTCCCAAAATTATCAAGCCGATTTACTTAAAACCGCAATTGATTTTTACCGGAGAAAAAGATTTAACGGGATAAACGGAATTTTTCAATTTATGTTTATCGACTACTGGCCCTCCATAACATGGTCTGTTGTAGATTATTACGGCAAACCTAAAAAAGGATTTGAAACATTAAAGAACAGCTATCAACCGGTTTATATATCAATTAATGTAAGGCAGGATCAATATTTTGCCGGAAGCAAGCTGCTGTTTGATCTATTTATTATTAATGATTTGTATAAAAACTTTGCAAATATTTCT
>JBJKQP010000161.1:0-3525 GCA_046705105.1 Ignavibacteriaceae bacterium
TTGTATTTTCCGGTTACATAAAGATTCCGATAAAAGGAATTTATACTTTTTATACTTCCTCGGATGACGGATCTAAATTGCTTATAGACAATAGAATTGTTATTAACAACGACGGACTTCACGGTGAAGTTCAAAAGTCCGGCGAAGCAGCCCTGGCAAAAGGCTTTCATAAAATTCAACTATTATACTTTCAAGGAGCCGGCGGACAAGCACTTAATGTTAGATTAGAAGGACCCGACATTAAGGAAGAAAATGTCCCGGGCTCAATGTTGTTCAATTAGCTCTAATTGAATAGCGGGTTGCTGATCTTGCACGCAATCACAAGGTTTCGCATTTGTATAATGAATGTATTCATTAATTATAGAGCTAATTTAGTTTGTAACGTTTATTCAAGTACGGAAAACTGCGTCGCGGCAAAACCGCCTCAGTTATCCTTTGTTGAGTATCCAGTAGCTGTTAAAAAGTATTCTGCATCAATAATTTATTATAATAGCTGCAGTCGAGATTGCAGTCGTTGTATATATATTCCGTTCATTTAAATTAAACACAGAGTTATGTTAAATAAATGTTAACTTATCACAAATTTTATGTACTAATAAATTAATTACTTGACAAAATACTTACGGTACCTTACTTTTGTACTTAATTAATAAACGATTATGAAAAACACAACAAAATATAAAACATTAAAATTAGTTCCTGTTAAAATAGACGGCAGGAAGCGGCAGGTTGTGTATAGATCGGAAAACAACATTTCTTTAGATATCATTCTAGGGATTTCTATTATTATTAGCCTTCTAGGAATTATAATTCTAGGCTAATAACTGATGGTCAATCCCAATTCAAACAATAAGCAAAACAAAAAAATAATTAAGATTCGGGATTGACCGGGACCCGAAAAGTTTTATCTGAAGATTAAGAAGTAATCTTTAGAGGCTGTAGTGAGATCATTATTAAAATATTCCGGCTATCAAAAATCTTCCAAAAGAAGATGCGTAGCAATTGCATCTCTCACCAAAAGTGTTGTAGCAACAAAACAACATCTCACAGGAAGCTTCAGTGTTATTTACGAAAATGCATTTTTGCTTTAAGCTATTAGAGCTAAAGTGAAATTTGAAAATATTGTAGGAGTATTGGATTCCGGCAAGCCAAAATTTACGTGAAAGTCTGTCGGGTTGTTCTGAATTCCAATGTTCAAATATTCTTTATTCTTAATTCATTTTGAAAAATTGAATGAAGATCTATAGAATAAAGAACATTTGAAGCATTTGGTAAAACAGAGTTTCAAATATCTTTGGCTGGAATAATGAAAATATCCCGTTGTTCCGATGGTCAATGAATCCTATTTGCAATAGAAGTAAATTTTATGATGCGAAGCTTTATTGAAAAAAGAAAATTATAAAAATAAATAAATTAGTAAGAAAGGGCTTATCATGAGAACATCCAAGCATTTATTGTCCGGTGCAGATATATTCTTTGAATGTTTGAAACGTGAAAAAGTTGAATATGTTTTTGGCTACCCCGGCGGGGCAGTGCTTAAACTATATGAAAAATTATACGATGTTGATCATTTAAAACATATACTGGTAAGGCATGAGCAGGGTGCCGCTCATATGGCGGAGGGATATGCAAAGGCAACGGGGAGAGTTGGCGTGGTTCTGGTTACATCCGGACCCGGTGCTACAAACACAGTTACAGGTATTGCAGATGCTTATATGGATTCGGTACCTATCGTAGTATTTACCGGACAGGTTGCTACTCATTTGATTGGCAACGATGCTTTCCAGGAAGCCGATATTGTAGGCATAACTCGTCCTATTACAAAACATAATTTTCTGGTTAGGGATGTTAATGAGCTTGCAACTACAATTAAAAAAGCATTTTATATTGCTTCAACCGGCAGGCCGGGCCCTGTTTTGGTTGACTTGCCGAAAGATGTGATAAATTCGGTATGCGAATTTGAATACCCGGAAAAAGTTGAAATGCGCGGATACAAACCAACCTTCTTAGGTCATCAGAATCAAATAAAGAAAGCGGCAAGCATTATAAAGAATGCAAAGAAACCTCTTCTTTATGTAGGCGGCGGAGTTATAATGTCTAACGGCGAAAGAGAATTAAGATTATTTGCTAAGGAAAGTAATATCCCAGTTACAATGACTTTGCAAGGACTAGGTGCTTTTCCAGGTACGGACCCGCAGTCTCTCGGCATGCTTGGTATGCACGGAACTTATTACGCCAACCAGGCCGTAAACAATTGCGATGTACTTGTTTCGCTCGGTGCCCGTTTTGATGACCGTGTTACAGGTAAGGTTGATGCATTTGCAACAGGTGCATATAAAATTCATGTTGATATAGATCCGACCTGCATAGACAAAAATGTAATTGTCGATCTTCCAATTGTAGGAGATGTTAAGCATGTTTTAGCAGAGCTTGCATCCGAAATAAACGAGCCACTTGAAATTAACGACTGGTGGAATCAAATTAATGAATGGAGAGAAGAATGCCCGCTTCATTATGAAACCGACGATGGTAAATTAAGATCAGAATACATAATCGAAAGGTTATCCGAAAAGACAAAAGGTGAAGCAGTAGTTGTTACGGATGTCGGGCAGCATCAAATGTGGGTTGCTCAATATTATAAGTTTAATAACCCGCGTTCCCATCTTACAAGCGGAGGATTGGGAACTATGGGATTTTCGCTTCCGGCATCAATCGGTGCTTCATTCGGTATTAAGGACAGACCGGTAATTTCCATCAGCGGCGACGGCGGATTTCAAATGAACATACAGGAATTAATTACTGCTGCTTATAATAAAGTACCGGTAAAATTTATTATTATAAATAACAGCTTCCTCGGTATGGTAAGGCAGTGGCAGGAATTATTCCATGCGGAAAAGTACAGCTTTACGGATCTTTCTTATAGTAATCCGGATTTTGTAAAAATCGGTGAAGCGTTGGGAATAAAATCTTTTTCCACAAATTCCCCTGTAGAAGTTGATGATATTCTTGATGAGGCACTTGCTTATAACGAAGGCCCGGTTTTAATTGAATTCAAAGTAGTAAAAGAGGATATGGTATTTCCTATTATTCCATCAGGCCAGACAATTAATGAAATGATGACGGGACGCCTTGATCCGAAGGAGATGGTTTAATATATGAAGCATACAATATCCGTTTTAGTTGAAAATCATTTTGGGGCGTTTAACCGCGTAGCTACAATGTTCAGCGGTAAAGGATTTAATATCCACAGCATATCAATTGGAGAGACCGAAACTCAGGAAGTTTCAAGGATGACAATTGTAACCGAAGGTGAAGATAAAATTATCGAGCAGATTGTTAAGCAGCTTAACCGTCTTATCGATACAATTAAAGTTGTTGACTTAACTGGGCAAACACGTGTGGAAAGAGATCTTGCACTTATTACGGTTTTCTATCAGAAGGGAACGCGTGCAGAACTTATTAGCATTTGTGACATCTTTAGGGGAAACGTGGTTGACATAAACAATAAAACAATTACACTGGAAA
>JBJKQP010000162.1:0-2808 GCA_046705105.1 Ignavibacteriaceae bacterium
ACAAAACAAACCGGGATAATTAAAATTCTTTTAAGTGATGAGTTCAAATTAAATTTTTGTTCCATAATATTTACCCGTCTATATCATTGTAATCAATCATCCTGTTAAGCTTTATTTTTATAAGAAAACTCGCAAATATTTTCTTGTAAGCATTAACTTCAGGTGCCAGTCGTACAGCTTTTTTATAAGCTTCAAGTGCTTTTAGATTAAGCCCGTTGTTCCGGTAAAAACATGCAAATATTAAATTTTTAATTGCGGTATTTTCTTCTCCAAGTAAGCCGTCAAGTTCCTTAATTGAATCTTTAATCGCATTATCCCTGTAGGAAGGAAGCAGCATAATGAAATTTGTATCCGAAGAAATTGTAGAATTGTCGTAATCAAAAACCATCCATCTATATACTTCGTTCTGATGTAAATGAAATATTTTTAATTTACATGTTACAGACGTATCGCTTAATTCCTTCATAAATAAAGTAACATTGTTATCATTTAATAATTTAAAAATGTAATTCTTAGAATTCGGATTCGGATACCATTTGAATTCTATAATTGAATCCAGGACAACAGTTGAATAAGGTATACCCGGCGCAATATAATTTTTCCTTTCTCTTACCACGGCGCCAAACGATTTCATTTTATCTGTTTCCTCTTCTTGTTTCTTTACCTGATCTATTACATAGTTAAAGAATTTAACATTTACGGATTTATAATTCTTTTTTATAGAATTCTTTATCCTGTTAAAATTATAAATACCGGCCTTATTAATTTCTATGGAACTGCCTAGAGAATATGTTAACGCTACATAGGATTTGTAACTTATTTTAAGCCCTTCACCCGGGAAAATTTTACCTCCGGTTTGAATTTTGATATACCTGCTTTCATTGGGTTTTATGAGAGAAATTTCTCCTTGATGGGCTAATACGGTAAAATAATCTGTTTGTGCCGGTGTAAATGATGTCCCGGCAAGAAAAATAATAACCGATATGTTCAAAACAATTTTCTTCATATAATAATTTTATCCTTAATTTTACGTAGTGCAGGCTGAAGCTTTATACTTAAATTCTCATATGCATCAAATGCATCCGGTAATAATACAATTGTTACCAGTGTAATTGTTAGGCTTATTTTAAAATTCAAATACAAGAATATTTCCAAGGATAAGAACAGCAGTAAAATAGATTCAATTATAACAAATACAATAGTCAGAGAATCAAACCAATCGGCAAACTTTAATTTTATTTGACTAACCATTACAACATTCAGATAACAGATTATTAGTGCCAGCAAAAAATTAATCCAGCCCGGCATTGTATTGATATAATTTTTATTAATGATCATCGATATTATATTTGCATGAATTAAAATGCCGTGCATATCCGGCAGAGTTTTTCCCGCATATATATTATTAAGTGGAGTGAAAAAAATATCCTCAAGTATTTTAGGGCCTGTCCGGTTTCCGGTAAATCCGAACAAAACAATTTTTCCTTTTAGAAAATCTAAATTAACATCCGGCTTTTCCAGTTCGCCGGTATCCAGGTAATAGAATTTATCTTTATTTCCCCGGTAGTTTATTATTTCAGATTCATTATCTCTGTTTAAAAGAAATTCGGAATTTCCTCTGTTGTACAATTCTGCTATCTTAACAGGAAAAGCTTTATATGTTGAATTTTTATAATTCACTTTAGGTTCAAAAGTTCTTACCGTTAAAATATTTCCTTCTTCGCTGCCGGGTAGATTTCCATAACCCGAATAAACAGCATCTTGAAAAATATCTATCGATTTGGATACGTCTCCGTATAAACCTGTTTCTTTATTAAAGTTTACCAGTCTGCTTACAAGTACAACATTTTTAAAGCCTGCTATAGCTTTTGCCAATAAAGAATCTTCATGCGGATTTTTATGTTCACTAAAAAATATATCCATTCCAATCACTTTCGGTTTACATTTGCTCACTATGTTCAACTCTCTTGCAATTTCAACACGACTCAGATATCCGATATTAACAACTACTATATTTGTATCGGCCGGCGGTTCTTCCCTTAGTTTGGAAAAAACAATGTCGCTGGTATCGAAGTCACTAAAGGCTTGTTCAATAGGATTTAAAAAGTCCAGATTAATCGGCAAGACCGTAATTAACCAGATAAACAAGAATATCAAAGCGGTCATTATAAAGTATTCGAGGTTATAATTCTTCTTCAAAATTTAACATTCAATTATTCTTCAAAATCCTATTTTAATAGCCTTGTAAGAACAATATATTTCTTGAACCGGATTAAACTGTTTTAAATTCTTTTATTTTAAAATCAGAACTTTTTATCGGAAACCGGTACAATAAGTAATGCTTTATGAAGATTAGGTATATAGAGTTTATAATAAAGGATGGGGGAAATACCGGCATTAATTAAATTAAGAGGAGCAAGCTCTAATTGAGCTTTACGTGCCGGCAACGCAATATATTTGAGGATTGTTGTAGAAAGGAAAGTTTTAAAAAAAGTAAAATTTTTTACCCGCAGTCTCTCCGTTTGAAAATATGTAAAAATAAATTTCACTAAATTCCCTCAACCTTTGAGAATAATTTAGTAAAATAAAATTAAATTGTAAATAATCCGTAAAGATTTAACTGTTCCGGGATTTATTTTATCAAATTCATTTTACCGTTATACTGCAAATTGCCTATTTTAAGATGATAAATATAAATACCGCTGGAAACTCTTTGCCCTTTTTCGTTTGTTCCGTCCCAGCGGGTTAAATAATTATTCGCCGGTAATCTTCTGTTAATTAAAGTTTTAATTTTTTGTCCCTGCAAAT
>JBJKQP010000163.1:0-2872 GCA_046705105.1 Ignavibacteriaceae bacterium
GCATATCACCCTGTTTTAATCTCAATATAGTAATTTCTTTTATTAGATATTTCAGGCTCGATTTGGAAGCGATGATTGTAGCTTTGTTCAAACATCGAATTGCCTTAAATGATGATCAGTATGTTTAAAAGCTAATTTACCAATTTGGTCTTTATTCATTTTGCCGAAAAAAGGATGCACTATTGTATAGGCATCCGGCAGCCCGAATTCATTTATTTGTTCAATCCACTTTTGTTTGTTGGATTCTATATTACCCGTATGATCTTTTATAATTAAGAAACTTAAAGTAGGTACATTTCTTGGTAAAGGGTTTTCATCCTTTAAAAATTTTCTTAATACACTTTTTCCGAGAAGAAATCCGGTTAATGTTTGTTTTGAAGGTATTTTACCTAACGACAACTCATTCCATAAAATACAATGCCTTATCATTTGGCCGACTTCCATCTTTCCCCATTTGGGTTTGGAATCCTCCGTTAACAAAGTAATTCTTTTGATAAGTCCGGTTCTGATTTCTTCGTTTAAAACAGTATACTTCATCTGCAATCTACTCAAGATTTATTTTTCCGAAATGGCTAGTATAAATAGGGAACTTTGCTCCTACGATTTACCAGTATATATTTATTTTCGGATATTCTTTGCCCATCATTATTAGGTTTTTTTTAATTACATATCCGCCGACGGCTGCAGCATGCCGACACGATTTCCTTCGGTGTCTATAAATGAACAGTACAAACCAACGCCGGGAATATCGCCCGGTTCTCCCGGCCTTTTAGGATCGCCGCCTAATATTTTGCCTCCTGCTTCAGAAACTTTTTTCATTGATTCCCTTATATCATCAACAGCTATTACTACTGAAGGATGCGCCGAAGGCATTTCATCTGTTTCTTGGTAAAAGCCGCCGTTAATCATTCCCGCTTCTTTCGGACGCATGGTTTTTTCATCTGTTTCCGAAGTTGAAACAATCATATACTCTCCCATTTCAGGTCCGAGCTGGTGGATTTTCCAGCCGAAAGTTTTTGTATAAAATTCCGCCATGCGTTTTTTATTTACTGCAGGCATTTCAAAATGTATAACAGGATTCATCTTAATCATATTATGATCTCCTTAATTTGTTTTTATAAAAATAAATGTGTTTATAATTTTAAAATATCATTTCCCATTTCGGGAACTTTATCTTATATTTACATTTAAAATTATGAGAATCATAGCCAGAAATACTCTAATTTATTATTGGAAAAAATACAAAGGAACTGAACAATCACTAAAATCCTGGTTTGATGAAGCGAGAAATGCTGTTTGGAAATCACCTAATGAACTTAAATCACAATTTAAAAGTGCATCTATAATAACAAACAAACGAGTTATCTTCAACATAAAAGGTAACAAAATTAGATTAATTGTTGACTTAGAATATAAAATCGGAATTATTTTCATTGTTTGGTTCGGTACGCATAAAGAGTATGATAAAATAAAAGTTAAAGATTTAAAATATGTTAAAACCAATTAGAACAAAAAAAGAATACAAGGCAGCTATTGAAAGAATATATAAGTTAATGCAAAAAGACCTCTCAGTAAATTCGGATGAATATAATGAGCTAGATGTTCTATCTATACTTGTCGAGAATTATGAAGAAAAAAACTTTCCTATTAATCTACCTGATCCGGTTGAAGCAATTAAATTTAGATTGGAACAATTGGAACTTGATACTTCAACACTTGCATCCATTTTAGGCTCCAAAAGCAGGGCATCGGAAATCCTAAATAGAAAAAGAAAACTAAGTCTTTCAATGATCCGCACTCTTCATGAAAAGTTAAACATCCCGGCTTCATCTTTAATTACCGATTATTAAAATTATTTTGTTTTAATAATTTTTTCGTTAAAATTCACTAATCCTATTATATCAGTTAGCTAATTTTATGTGTCATTCAAGATAAGCTTCAGTTTCATTATTTAATTCGAACGAGCTTATTTTAAGTCCTCCGGTATGCCGATAAGCCGCAATGATTACGCC
The DNA here is from genome assembly GCA_046705105.1 of Ignavibacteriaceae bacterium. Taxonomy (GTDB): domain Bacteria; phylum Bacteroidota; class Ignavibacteria; order Ignavibacteriales; family Ignavibacteriaceae; genus FEN-1297. The sequence continues at coordinate 2,013 of JBJKQP010000163.1, forward strand.
TTTGCCGGATTCAATATCTCTGATTCGTGCCCGGAATTCTTTGCATTTTTTCGCTCTTCAAATTTGGTTAACAACTTTATTTTTAAACTTTGACCAGTATAATATGCATTGCTTTTTCAGTTAGAGTACTTTCAACGCACTTATACCCAAGGTTAATTAAATCGATATGGTCGAAGAGCCGTTCTCCGGAACCTAAAATTACCGGCGATATTACAATATGCATTTCGTCGATTAGTCTCGCCGTCAAATATTGTTGAATGGTGCTGACTCCGCCGCCAACAAGAATATCTTTACTGTTTGCCGATCGTTTTGCTCGTTCAAGCGCTGCTTCAATTCCTTCGGTTACAAAATGAAATATTGTTCCACCTTCCATACTTATTGATTTTCTAGCATGGTTTGTAAGAACGTAAACCGGACAATGATAAGGCGGATTTTTTCCCCACCATCCTTTCCAATTATCATCCGGCCAGTTTCCTCTAATTGGGCCGAACATATTTCTACCCATAATATAAGCACCGATATTTTCAAATCCTCTTGCGGCATAATCATTATCCGTACCTTTTTCACCTAGTTTCCCGCTCATTTTCTGAAATACATCAGTTGGAAAAAACCACTGATGAAGGTCAGTACCTCCAACGCCTATAGGATTATTAATATTCTGGTCGGGACCAGCGCCAAATCCGTCTATAGAAATAGAAAAATTTGCAACTCGTAATTTTTGCATTTTTGATCTCCTTTCACCTGATTATTTATAATATTAAACATGCGAATCAGTCTCTGACGAAATATAGCGTTGAAACACAACTCCCGTCGGCAGAGCTTTAGACTCTATGAGATTCAGCTTGATGGATTTACCATCC
>JBJKQP010000164.1:0-9586 GCA_046705105.1 Ignavibacteriaceae bacterium
ATTGCCTGTTCTGCACTGCTGTTTAGTTTTGCCGTTCCGCTAATGCTGAAGTTGCTCTGAGGTTTCTTCAAATTTAAGTGCAGCTTTATTAGCTCACCGTTTGGCATCGATTCTATTCCAGCCATTATTATTTTCAGCTTGCCGTCTTGGTAACTATGCTGCATTATCCATCCCGAAGGAAGCATGCTTTCTATGTTCTCCAGCTCTGCATATTCTTTATCTATATTTAGATATATTTCTGCAGTATGTATTTCCTTACTGTTACTTATAGTTATTGGGACAATTGCTTTTGTATTCTTTCCCCCATTCACCGAGGAATATCCGAGAGATATTGTACCTTGTCCTGCAGCCAGTATTTTATTCATTGAAGTTGGAAAATCACCATATGCTACTCTATACAAAATACCGAATACATCAAGTACATCTACGTTCCCGTCTCCGTTAACTTCTGCAGCTAAAAGCTGGCCATGGTTAAATGTTTCCGATCCGCTGATATGCCCTAATAACAGAGAAGCATCCTGCGCCGTTACTTGTCCGTTACCATCCATATCCCCTTTCAATCTTTGAATTGTAAAAAAATCATGGCTTGTACCTGTCAGCATTCTATTATTTAAATTAATTACCTTAACCATGCAATTACTTGAGTAAGCTTCCGGTACCTGCCAGTCGAAGGTATTTTCAAAAGCATTATTAGTTTCCCCGACGGTCATCCAATTACTGCCTCCGTCGGTACAATACTTTATTAACACTCTGCTGTTGTTTACTCCCGTCCAGCCTATTTGAGATTGCTGACCTACGTACAATACCGAACCGCTTACCGGATTATGGACATCGATATCAAAAAACCAGAAGGGATCAGCGCTTTGGCCGAATACACTCGGGTCCGACCAATCACTTACTCTTATCTTTCCAAGATTTGAATTTATTCCCGGCGGCACAGTCCAATTGAAGTTATCAATTCCAGAAACCGGCTGATTTGTAACAGGAAGCCAGAGTAATCCGCCATCTGTTGAATATTCCAGCCTTACGCTTGGAATATTCCCGCGTTTTTGCCAGACAATATTCTGCTGTAAACCTCCGTTAAAGTATTCACCACCGTTGGGATGAATAACAGTGATTGATCTGGAATGATCCAAAACAGGAGGACTGCCGATAGTAAAAGGATTGCTTAATGCCGAAACATCCGGATGACTATAAGACCTTAAGTATATCTGGCACTCGGATGAAGGACTTACATTATTTATATACCAGTCGAAAGTACCTGGTCCTGCAGGATAACTTTGAGAAATTAATTCCCACGAGTGGCCTCTGTTTGTTGTCACCTCTATGATTAAGTCATTAATACCGGGACTGCTCTGCCATGTAATATTGTGATGTGAATTCATATACCAATATTCGCCGCCGTTCGGCGATGTTATATCTATGTGCGGTCGGTAAAATGTCCAGGCTGCGCCTTGACTTACATCATTATAAGGGCCACCTGAAATAAATGTATTTCCATCCCGGGAAATCCATGTTGAATAACCTTGCCCGCATGAATGGCTGCCTCCCATACCTACATATTTGCTTCCCTGTTGCGTCCAATTGTCGTTGTGGCGAGTATATATCCAGGCTGCTCCTTGTCCAACGGGATCGCCAACCAATAAGTCATCATCAGGTCCGCCGATAATAGCGGTATTACCGTCACCGGATAATCCGACCGACCAACCCTGTCTTGGCACACCGACACTTCCGCTGCCGTATAGCCTGCTGCCCTGCTGAGACCATAATCCGTTTGAATTATGAAAAATCCAGGCTCCGCCTTCGCCCCCGTTACTCCTGGGGCCGCCTATAATAAAATCATCCCCGCCTCCGGACATCCCGACCGAAAAGCCCTGTTGTGCGTCAGGAGTTCCACCCGAACCGAATAATTTTGAATCTTGGGACCATAATCCGCCTGAATTTCTAAATACCCATCCGGCACCTTGAAAACTGTCATCTCCGGGACCTCCTATAATAGCAGTATTACCATTCCCGGATAATGAAGCCGAGTAACCGAATTCTGCTGGAACAGGTACATTTATAGCGTTATTCGGAACCAGTTTACTTGTCTGTGACCATGAACTTCCGCTTCGATTAAATACCCACGCTGCTCCCTTATCGCCGTCATCTCCGGGACCTCCGCATAATAATGTATTTCCGTCATCGGATAAAGCAACCGACCAGCCTTGGAACGGTGTACCGCCCATAGCACCGGTTCCTACTAATTTAGCCTGTTGAGTCCATAGGCCTCCTGAGTTTTGAAAAACCCAAGCCGCACCTGTACCTGAGTTATCATACGGTCCTCCTAAAGCAGCAGTATTACCGTCTCCTGATATCGCTACCGAATAACCTTGAGCTGCAGAAAGAATGTTACCGGTTCCTACAAGTTTAGTCTGCTGTGACCAATTGCCGTCTGTGCGACTATATATCCAGGCTGCTCCATTCGACCCACCGTCCATAGGCCCTCCTACAATGGCTGTATTTCCGTCTCCGGAAATTGAAACTGAATACCCCTGCTGAGCTGTTCCAATATTACCGGTACCTATTAGCGGCGGTCCATTCTGCCAGTACTGACCAAAAGTATTTACCTGAAAAGTAAGTACTATCATTAAACAAAAAAGAAAACAATAATTTGTAACAAATTTTGCAGATCCGGCGAGAATTATTTCACCTTTACGATAAGTTGTAGCAATTGTCCTCATATTACTACCCTTTCCCTTTTGGTAATTTTATTACTTAAAAAAATATGTTATTTCATTTCTGTGGATGATAGTATGAAATAACAACTAATACATACGAATTATTTTACCGCTGTGAGAATATATTGAAAATTATAAAAGAAGGAAGAATATGGATATCACTGAAAAGAAAATAATTATAAATTAATACTTTATCAATAAATTTGTAATTATTTAAATTATTTCTAAATACAGTTATTTGTTGAATGTTAAATATATTGTTACAGAACCGTTTTATAACAGGCTGCCAAATATTTACCAATCGATTATTCCACTGCAATTGCATATCATAATTGTAGCATGTTTAAAAAACAATTTTTTATTCCATATTCCCCTTACCTTCCTGCAGAAGATACCTTGCTCAATATTCCCGGGAAATTTCCGTATACTATTTTATATAATATCCAGTATGCGTCTTCTGCGTTTACCTGCCCGTCTCCGTTTACATCTGCAGCCATTAATTGACTCTGATCCATATTCACTCGTCCTGTTAAATATCCAAGCAGATCATATACGTCATAAGCCGATAATTGGCCGTCTCCGCTTATGTCACCTTTAAATCTCTCTATTGTGAAATAGCCGGTGCTCTCACCGCTTAATAAATGATTCTTCATCGTGATTATCTTTATCCTACACTTATCCGACTGCACTTCCGGTATCTGCCATTCATAGCTGCTGTCGGTCTGAGTCTGCGTTTCTCCGAGCGGCAGCCAGCTTCCTCCCCCGTCTGTGCTGTACTTTAAAATCGTTTGACTGTCATTCACACCGCTCCAGCTTATTGTAGTTTTTCTTCCTACATATAATACCGTGCCGCTTAAAGGATTGGTAACTTGTATATTAAATATAATAAACGGATCAAGGCTCTCTCCTACTACACTTGCATCCGATCCGTCGATTATTTTTACCCTGCATAAATTGGAATTTATTGTTCCCGGAACTTTCCATTTGTAAAAGTTTACTCCCGTTATCGGCCGACTTGTTATCGGCTGCCATGTTTTACCGTTGTCTGTTGTAAACTCTAAAATTACTCCCGTTACATTCCCGGTAGTTCCCCAGAGTATTGTATGATATGTTCCGCCTGCAAAGTTCTCATCTCCGTTGGGATATTTTAATGTTACTGTCTGAGGATTGTTTAGATTAGGCTTTACAATCGTAAAACTGCCGCTCGTCGACTTTAATCCCGGGTTGGCATCATCTGTCAACCTTATAAAGCATTGATACGAGGCCTGAAGATTATTATTTACTATCCAGTTATATGCGCCGGAACTTGCCGGATAATTATCTGCTATTACCATCCAGGTAGTTCCGTTATCGGTACTAACTTCTATTTTAATTGTATTAATATTATTGCTTTTCCATTTTATCTGCTGCTGCACATTTTCTGTCCATTTATCACCGCCTAACGGCGAGGTTATATTCAATGTTGAAATTTTAATCTGCCGCGTAATTGTATTACTGTTTAGGATACCGTCGTTTACAGTATAGCTTACGGTTTTTATAACCGATGCCGGGAAACTGCCGGTGTTCTTATAACTTACCGAACGCAATGCTGTTTGATAATTTGCTTTTGTATCGCTTCCGGTTAGAGTCATCTTTCCCGAAGCTGCATCGAATACTCCTGATATATTCCCGACTTGAGCATAGCTTAATACATCTTGTCCGCTTACATAGTTTGAAGTTATCTGTACAACGGCACTGGACATATTTAAATTATCCGCATCATTTACGGTTGCAGTCCCGGTTACCGGAACCGCTGCTTCACCAACAGTATAAGGTAAAAACGTTGTCTCTATATTTCCAAGTACCGGAGGGACATCTAAAGTAGTAAGACTAATTACATTTGAATTGCCGCTGAAACCGCCGCCATTATACGCTCTTATCCTGTAATAATATTTTGTATTTGAATTAATACCGCTCACCTGATATGTCGTAACATTTCCAACATCTTTATTATTCCACCCGGATACAAAAGTAGTAAAATTTATATTTGTCGATACGTCTAGTCGGTAGCTGGCAGCACCGCTTACCGGGTTCCAATTACTTGAAAAGCCTGCTGTTGTAATTGCAGAAGCGAGATCCGCAACCGGCGCAATTGTAGAAGTTAATGCATTTATTGTATTCGAATTATTGCTGATTCCGCCCCCTGAATTATATGCCCGTATTCTATAATAATAATGTGAATTTGCCGATAACCCGCTAACCGGATATGTTGTAACATTGCTTACATCCAAATTATTGAACCCCGCCAAAAAATGAGTAAATGCATTGTCGGTTGCTATATCCAGCCTGTAGCCTGCTGCACCTGCAGCCGGGTCCCAGTTCGCTGAAAAACTTACGCTTGAGACATTAGAAGCAGCTGTTGCAACAGGCGACCCGATTGCAGATAATGTCCAACGAGAAAATGAGCCGATACCGCTTAATGAAACATAATGGCTGACTGTATTTACTGCTCCGCCTTCGCTAGTCCAGGTGGTACCGGCATCAGTTGATTTATATAAAACTAAATTAGATTCATTTAAGCTGTTCAGATTATCCGGGAAATAATTAAATACTAGGGTAGCATTTAATCCCGTGTCTGTTGCGGGAGTTATATCGAAATACTTTTTTATGCTGTTATTTCCGTTTACTGATTGAACCGCGACGCCTCTCGTTATTGTCGTACTTCCCAGGTTAGCACTTGAAGTAATTACGGCACCTAAACCGCCGGGATTTACAGCACTTGGGTTATTAAGCGGTACGGTAATCGATACCGTTCCTCCGGTTACTTCGTTGCCGTTACTCTCACTTACCAAACCGCTGCTTCCAAGAGTGCAGCTGTTACCGTTCAAATCTAAACTGCCGATTGTACAGGTAATGCTGCCGTCGGCAGTTAAATTGTTTTGAGTAATTAAATTTCCTGATGTTTTATCAACAGTTAAATTATAAAATGTTTCTCCGGAAGAATTGGTTATGGTCTGGCTGCCGGATGCTCCGTTAAATACAACAGTGCTCGTACCGGCATTAAAAGTCCCGTTGTTTGTCCAGTTACCCGATAAATACAGCGTTGAGTTTCCAAGTGAAAAAGTTGTTCCGCTGCCAATAGTTATGCCCTGCGAATAGCCGGATACAGTATATAATATTATAATAATACAAACTAAGTGTTCAATATGTTTTTTCATAATTAGTTCCCTATATATAAATGCTGCATATTTCTATTTTTTTTGAACAGCTATTTGTGTTATGTATACAAACACTGTGCAAGTACCGCAATTGATTCTACAATTTAGTAATTACGATAGAAGCACCTATTCCCGGTGCAGTATCGGTAGTTATGGGTACAGCGCTATTATTCCTTAGCGTAATAACGTCACCTGCAGATAGAACTAATATCGCAGTTCCGGTAACTTCCCCGGTTGCTACAAGGACTTGATAGTTTGTGCTGGCATCTACCACACCATTAACATCAATTGCAATTGCTGAACCGACACCGGCAGTAATTGAAGTTAAAAACTCTATTTTATATACACCGGTAGAGGGGACAATAATCGTTGAGGTACCCGCCGTATGTGTAACTCCGCTAAGCGGGCCGTTATTACTAAAGGTTAAATCAGCTCCCCCCGGAACCACTTGTCCTGCAGCAGTTAAATCATAAACATAACTATATATGCTTGAAGAATTTGTCGCGGCAGTGGTCTGCGTAGTCCCGTCGGGAAACACGTACCCGGAGTCGGAAACAATTTTGCCTTTTACTTCAAGTGCCTGGGAAGGGGTTGATGTTGAAATACCGACCCTGCCGCTGCCTTTTACTTCCATCAGTGTGTCGGAACTGCTGTTAGTAACTATAAAATTACTGTTAGCATTTGATGTGGGAAGCTTGAGATTTGTGGATTGTGAAAAAGCTACGCCCGCAGCGGCTGCCATAAATATTAGAAGTATTAAAAAACTTTTCATGTTATTTGTTCCTTATATTTTATTTATAACTAGAGTTAAATTCTAAATATTAATCCAATTCCCAAGCTTTCTGCAGTTTTAAAAATCAGATAAACAAGTTGAGCTTTTATTCCCTTAATAATTTCGGAATAAGTTCCATGTTTTATTTTTGAACCGAGGCAACCTTATTTGAATTCATTGCCTCTACTTTCTGCTCTAATACCGACACTCTTTTGTTAATAGCAATATCAAATGCATTTCGTTTTTTAATTTCCTGTTTCAATTTCTCAATATCTTTTTTTTGATTATAGATTTCTAACTTTTGTTTATTATTTTCTTTTTCCAGAGCTTGTATAGCAATCAAATTGATCCCCATAAAATCAGCCTGATTGATTGTGGTATCGTTGCCTGCTATTCCGTATTTATCGTGACCGAAGGCGTTAAAGAACTCCTGCGCCATAGGACCGTAGTGGCGGAATTTTGTGCTGTCCTGACCTCTGTAGCTCCATGTCCTTAGATTGAACTTGCTTATCTTTTGAAGAATACTTTCGCCGTTCACCGGGAGGAATGCATATTTTTTAGTTGAATCCGAAATGGTTGACCACGCATTACCGCCGTTTGCAAGCTGTACACCGGAACTTAAGTTTGACGAAGTGTAGAAAATATACCCGCCGTCAAATCTCATCATCATCTGGTTGGCAGCAGTTGAATTTGTGGTCGTCGTGGTTGAACCATCCCCGATAATAAATGAACCGGAATTGGAATTTGTCGATACATAACTTCCCATTGCAGAAGTAAAATTTCCGCTTGCGGTTGTATTATCTCCCATAGCAGTGGAAGCCTCACCGCTAGATGTGTTCTTATTCCCAAAAACGGTGGCAAATTTTCCGCTTGCTGTGTTGGCCTCTCCGGCAGCAAAAGAAATAACTCCGTTTGCTTCGTTGTTATATCCAAATGCAGTCGAAAAATTTCCTATATTACTATCGTACCATAAATTATTACCAAATGGATCTATATACCCGGCTCTGAATGCGGCTTTTTTCGGGTACCACATCATCCATGCACCTATACCAAGGTTTAATGCCGTTCCGCTCCCGTAAGTACCTGCTGCTATTATTCCGTCATTTCCGTTAACTGTTAAAGTTCCAAGCGTTGTGCTGGTATCTATTGCCACCTTGCCGCTAGGTCCGACAAAAATGTAGCTGCTGTCGTTACTGCTTTTTACGGAAAAGGCTTCCTGGCTGTAGATGGTGCTTGTTAACATTATTATTACTGCAAGCACGATAAGTTGCGCTGTTTTCATTTTTTCTCCTTAGTTAAAAGCTCGATTCCGGATACCGGATTCCGGGTACCCGATACTTGATACTGGTTACTTGTTATTCATTGTTAATTTTGCCGGTACATTTCTGTTTTCTTTGTTTATAAAAGAGGCCATAGCTTGTTTGAAAGCCGCAAATTCAGTTTTTAGATTATCTAATTCTTTTTGTTGAGCTGCATACATAATTTTCTGCTGTTCCAATTCGTCTTCAAGATTTTTTACTTTTAACTTTTGAATTTTTAATTGTTTATCCAGCGCCTGTATCGCAACTAAATTTATCCCCATAAAATCTGCCTGGCTTATTGTCGTATCGTTGCCTATTGCACCATACCTATCTTGACCAAAAGCTTTGAAGAACTCCTGTGCCATTGGTCCGTAGTGGCGGTACTTAGTACTGTCCTGTCCCTTATAGCTCCATGTCCTTAGTTTGAACTTGTCTATCTTATTTAGCACGCTCTTTTCGTTAATTGGCAGGAATGCATACTTCTTTGTCGAGTCCGAGATAGTTGACCACGAATTGTTGCCGCTGTAAAGCACCGCGCCTACATTTGCAGAAGAATTGGTATAAAGCCTATACCCGCCGGCAAACCGCATCACCATTTCATTGTTGCTGTCGCACTTTGTAAAAGTATTAGTAGAAATATCGCCTATAATGAATGAACCGGACATATGGTTTGTTGAAACATAATAGCCTAACGCGGCTGAATTATTGCCGTTTGCTATAGTATTATTTCCCATAGCAAATGACTTATCACCGCTTGCAGTTGTTATCCATCCCAAAGCAGTGGAAGCTTGTCCGGTTGCAGCAGTTTCATACCCCAATGCAGTTGAATATTGTCCGCTTGAATGTGTGAAAAATCCTGAAGAGAGAGAAATTAACCCGCTCGCTGTAGAGTTGGAACCTAATGCAGTGGAATTTCGCCCGCTAGCCGTTGTATATTCTCCCGAAGCGAAGGAAGCGTCACCGCTTGCAATTGTCCCTAATCCAAATGCATCAGAGTAACTCCCAATGTTTGGATCATCCCATTCGGTTCCGTAAATAAAACCTGCTCTAAATGCTGCTTTCAACGGGTACCACATCATTCTTGTACCGCTTCCTGATATAGGTATTACACCGCTGCCGAAAGTACCGCCTAAATAAAATCCCCCGTCTCCAAACATTCTTAGTAGATTTGTATTATCACTTTTAGTAATGTTAAAGCTGCTAGTGTTGTCTGTCGTAGGCAGTTTTATTGTTGTGCTTTGCGCATACATAATAAATACGGGTAAAACTAAAAACATAAATGTAAATAGTCTTTTCATTATTTCTCCTGAAAATATAGTTGAATTGATCCGCATGTATTGATATGAAATCTATTTCAAATTATTAATAATTGATTTATTACTAAATGATGTGTAACACAGTGAGATGAGGTATACAAAGATATTTTTTATTATCTTTATTTGAAAAGGCAGTTCGTCAATTAATACTGATAAAACAGTATAATAAGCTTGATTGATTAATGAATGAATTAATTGAATAATGAATTGCCGGCTGTTAAAAATACCTGGCAGTTTAATTTTTTTTATACTGATTCACTCTGATCAATTTGCAGAATAC
>JBJKQP010000165.1:0-3095 GCA_046705105.1 Ignavibacteriaceae bacterium
TGTGGAATAATAAAATTAAGCATCCTGTTGCAGTACGGTATGCATGGGCGGACGATCCCGTTGGTGCAAAATTATACAACAAGGAAGGTCTGCCTGCATCGCCTTTTAGAACAGATGACTGGCCGGCAAAGCAAAGGTATTAAAATTTAGTAACTTATATTGAGCATTATTTGGAATAATGTAGTATGGGAATTACTTGATTTACTCCTTTATTCTTTATACTACAACGGAAACCGGTTAATAAGGAAGTAATATCTCCGTAACCGGAGGCAGTTTTACCGCAGCTTTGAAACCTTCTAGTATTACAACGTTTGTTTCAAATTGAAGATTTAACAGAAGCAGATCTTAAATTAGTTGACAGTAAAATTACGGCAGCGAGTCATTATGATATAACCGGATTAATTTTATGCTTACCCTGTTGAATATTGTAACAGGGTAAGCAGAATTAATCAAGATAAGTTCTAAACGTAAATTGGATTGAAGAAAATTTTTATTTCATTAAAATAAATTTCTTTGTCTCCGAAAAATTTCCTGCTTTTAACGAATAAAAATAAACGCCGCTGGAAAAATCATTTCCGTTCCATTGCTTTGTATAAACACCTGGCTTAAGTTGTTCATTAATAATTGTAGCAACTTGCTGCCCCAGAAGATTGTATACTTTTAATGAAACAAATCCGGAGTGTGCAATGGTAAATCGAATATTGGTTACCGGATTAAACGGATTGGGATAGTTTTGAGATAGATTGTAATTTAGCAGGGTATTAGGTTTATCTGAAACAGAAGTTACCTGCCAGGCTGCTGCATATTCATTCCACACATAAGCATGTGTTATCTGATTATATTCCCACAAGCTTACACCCGGATAATTATAAGTTGACTGACAAAGATTGCAAAATGTGGCAACATCTCCTTGTTTAACATCATTGCTGTAACCAAAATACTCTCCCTGCCCGATGGGCATTATCGGTTTGTCTGCAGCACTATCCCCTAGACTTAGCCAAATTTTTGTGTAAGAAGCGAATTGGCTATTCATGAGTTCAAGCTCATTATTTGGTGTAGTAGGTCTTGCCGCCCAATAAGTCTGCGGCATGTTTACGTCAACACGTTCAAGAAAGGTGGTCCATGGAAATGAATTATGCCCGGTAATACGTGCCCATGCGGTTAATCCTATAAAGGCACCGGGATGGTGGGCATGAATACTGTCGCAATATGCACTTGCGGCAGCAACACGTGAATATAAAGTATCATACTGTACCTCTGCATCGATAATAAGTCCGTCTATACCTTTTACGCTAAGAATAGAGTTTGCTACATCGGTTTCGGATGCAGGATTACCCCAATAATGCGGAACTCCGTAAACATATTGAAACGCCAGCAGCTTTATTCCGTTAGCATGAAAAATGGCAACAACACTATCCATATTTCTATAATTAGCTGTTGCCCAATTATACAACGAATGGTTAGGACTATTATAATAGCTGTCGCCGTCTGCCATTTTTATTACTAGCCATGTTGCTCCGACACTTTTTAATTTCGAAATGACTGCGTTTAGATTTTTCCCGCCGCCGTTTGAATTCCATAATTGCCAAAGAAACATACCCTTTCCGCTTATACTTAGTGAATCCTGTGCAGCAAATGTTTTTATTGTAAAAAGGTTGGTTGTTAAGATCAGAACGAATATTAGAATGTAATTGAATTTTCTCATTTATATATTTCCTTCATCATTAATTTTGGATCTGAAAAGAAGAAATAAGTTTATTATACTCATTGACAATATTATTGGTAGTATCTTGCAGGGAAGATAAAGCTTTCAATTTTAGCTCTTCATTTGTCACTGTCTTTCCGCTTAACACTTCTCCTGGTTTTCCCAACTGTTTTTCTTGAACAAGGGATACAATATAATATTTACCGTTGTTTAGAAAATAATTATTTATAACACAGTCCCACATTCCCATTCCCGCGTACACAGCCCAGTATCCACGATGGAATATTTGACGGCCGTTGTTTACAGAGTCGGTTAAAATTCTATTTCGGAAAAACCTGGTTCCTGCAGGTGAATCAAGATATAACCTTCCGCCGTAACTACCCGGTAAATCCACAAACAATCTATTTGATATTGTTACAAGCGCAGTTGCAGTTTGCGGAGAGTAGCTGCTTGATGATGTGAGTGTGATTCTGTATGTTGAGCTGTCTTGCTTTACAACATCACCAACCTTTGCAAACGAAATCCCTAATGTTTTATCCTGGATAAGGTTCTCAAGTTTTTTTTGTATGCCTATTTTATTTTGACCGTAGGCAGTAAAAAGCAAACCGGTCGCCAGTACTATGGTTAAGATTACTTTTTTTATCATTCTTTTTCTTCCTTTTGTTTTACAGTTATACTATTCATAATTCTAATTGTTCGGTAAATTTATTAACCGGTTAAATAAAATAAAATCCTAATTTTAATTTTATAGGATTATATCATCTTTTTAATTTCAATCTTAATTTTATGGTTAAATGTCAGTAATTATGCCAATATTATTTCTTTGAGGGGACGAAACTATTTATGTCTTATATTTACATCCCTGAGTTACAATTTTAGACATCAAATTATATATTAAGGTTTAATAATAATGCAGCGAGGAAAATAAGTAGAGCATTATAAATAAAGTCTTAACTTTTATTACAACAAAATATCAAAATGAAATCCTATAATAAAATTATTTGTATATATTATATGGCCGTTTATGTTGTATATATATTTAAAATCTAAAGAAATACTTGAAGAAATTGAATAATATGTCTTAATTCTTATACCATTGCCGGAAGTATGTTTGAATGATTTGTTTAATTATATGTCCTTGAAGTCAGGTTTCGTCAAAACTTTTCCGGGCACGCATAATCTTGAACTTTGACTATTTGCTTTATAGTAATAGAACTTTTTTGCCTTTTAATGAATGTTGAGGGACTCGAATTAATTTAAATAATTTTTTTCTTGCATCTGAACTATCCGTTCTTTATTTTAACGATGTGCACGCACACATCGTTGAATTGTTGCTAAATCTAAGCTATTTACAAAATAAAGTTTTTAGAAAATATTTATTTAGATGCTA
>JBJKQP010000166.1:0-18567 GCA_046705105.1 Ignavibacteriaceae bacterium
AAGGATAATTTTTAGTAAACTAGATGATGTCGCAGTTAAAGCTTCCACTCCAAAAGAAGTTTTGTCAATCTCCGCAAGTACAAAGCCTTTTATAAATCTTGTTTGGTCCGGAGTTTTGATTATGGTATTCGGCTTCTTTATTTCTGTTTCAAGAAGACTTAAAGAATCCTTGCTTTAAAAAATATTTTCCCTTATAATTAAAAAAGCGTGTTATTCTTTTATAGCACGCTTTTTTTTAAAGTAGATTTTAGGTTTTATTTTACACGTGAAAGTCTTATTGGTCCTGCATTTATTACTTCCTCCGAAGAACCTTCTGCAAAAAGTTTGAAGTTTTCTATAAATCTTGCTGCAAGAGCATCATACTTTTTCCAATATTCATCTTTGCTTCCCCAGGAACTTGAAGGATCAAGTACATCTTCGGGTACATCCGGACATGTTAAAGGAACCTCGAAATTAAACAGCTTATCTTTTCTATATTTAACATTATTCAATTTCCCTTCCAGCGCTGCATTTAACAGATTTCGCGTATGCCTAATACTAATTCTTTTACCCACGCCAAAACCGCCACCTGTCCAGCCTGTATTAACAAGCCAGCACTGAGCATTATGTTTAAGCATTCTTTCTTTAAGCATAGTGGCATATTCAAACGGATGCCTTACCATAAAAGGAGCACCAAAGCATGCACTGAATGTAATTTGCGGCTCTATGCCTAAGCCTATTTCCGTTCCGGCAATTTTAGATGTATAACCGCTTATAAAGTGATATTGGGCTTGTGCAGGATTTAACCTAGCAATAGGAGGCAATACACCGGAAGCATCACAAGTTAAAAATATAATATTTTTGGGATGAGTACGAACGTAGCCTTCCGGAACAATATTCGGGATGAATTCAAGCGGATAAGAGGCGCGGGTATTTTCCGTCAGCGTATCATCATTTAAATCTATTTTTCTTGTCACCGGATCATAGACTACATTTTCCAGTATTGTTCCGAATCTTTTAGTAGTTGCATAAATTTCCGGCTCATGGTCTTCCGAAAGCCTTATTACTTTTGCATAGCAGCCCCCTTCAAAATTAAATACACCGTCGGAACTCCAGCCGTGTTCATCATCGCCGATTAGTCTTCTTTTAGGATCCGCAGAAAGAGTAGTCTTACCTGTTCCGCTTAATCCGAAGAACAAAGCGGCATCACCATCCTTACCTACATTTGCAGAACAATGCATCGGCAGTACATCCTTAAATGTAAGAAGAAAGTTCAGCACGGTAAAAACGGATTTTTTTATCTCGCCTCCGTACAGTGAATTTGCTATAACTGCTAATCTTGAATCGAAATTTAATATTATTCCGGTTTCTGTCCGAGTCCCGTCAATTTTGGGATCAACTTTAAAATCAGGAACTGCAATTACGGTAAAATCCGGAATAAACTTTTTAAGCTCGTCCGGGTTTGCAGTTGTAATAAACATGTTGCGTGCAAATAAGCTGTGCCATGCATGCTGGGTTATTATTCTTACAGGCATACGATAATCGGGATCAGCTCCCACATAACAGTCCTGGACAAACAGTTCTTCACCCTGAGCGAAAGCTTCAAGCCTTTGCATAAGTGAATTAAATTTTTCCAGGCTGTAAGGCCTGTTATGAACTCCCCACCAAATTTTGTTTTCGGTAGATTCTTCTTTTACGATAAATTTATCTGCAGCAGCACGCGCAGTATGTTTACCTGTTTTAACTACAAACGGTCCGCCTTCGGATACATGGCCTTCACTTCTGAAGATTGCTTCTTCATAAAGAGAAGATTCGGGAAGATTCCAATACACTCTATCCAAGTTGCTAAAACCATGATTGGATAATTTGTAATCGGAAGCTAATTCTTGCGCTTCTTTACTTGCCGGTGTATTAAATTCTAAATATTTCATGACCAATCCCTCACTAACTTTCTGTCGCCAATATACAATTCATTAGGCGAGTTTGGATCGAGTGCCCATTTAATTCTTTCAATACCCTCGGTTATATCTTTAATTGTTCCGCAGTAACTTATTCTTAAATATCCTTCCATTCCGAATTCTTTACCCGGAACCGTTAGGACCATAACTTTATCTATCAAAAATTCGGAAAGTTTGTTGGAATCTTTTTGATAATTACTGAAGTCGGCAAAGCAATAAAATGTGCCGTCCGGTTTTGTAACTTTTACACCGTCAAAGGAATTTAAAAGATCGATCATCACATTTCTATTATTTTCCAAAGTTACTCTTAGGCTTTCTACATTCGATTGGATGCCGTTTAGCGCACCTACTGCAGCTTTCTGAAGAAGTATTGAAGGACCGGATGTTTGGTGCCCCTGAATATTTGCCATCGCTTCAATCACTTTTTTATTACCGACTGCCCACCCTATTCTAAACCCGGTCATTGCATATTGTTTGGATACTCCGTTAATAACTATAAGTTTGGAATTCTCGGAAAGGTCTTTTGCATAGTTATAACAGTTTATGGGTTTTTTGCCGTCGAAAATTAAGCGATGATAAATATCATCCATAATTAAATAGATATCCCGCTTCTCACAAAAATCAACTACATCGGCAATAAATTGTTCGGAATACATTGCACCGCTTGGATTATTAGGACTATTTATAATAACAGCTTTTGTGTATGATCCGACTCGTTGTTCAATATCTTGAATTGTAGGGTAGAAACTTCCGTCCTCAGGCAATACCGGAACGCCAATCGCACCGCAAAGTTTTGCCATTTCCGGGTAGCTTACCCAATATGGTGCGGGAAAGACAACTTCTTCCTGGGGATTTAAAATTGCCTGCAATGCAACCATAATAGCTTGTTTAGCCCCGCCGGATGCTATTACATTTAAAGGAGAAACATGCCGGTTATAAAATTCTTCGGTATACCTAATAATTGCCTTTTTAAGAGCCGGAATGCCGTCTGCAGGCGCATATCTTACTTCGCCCGTATTTAGGTGTGCCGCTGTTGCTAATATAGCATCTATAGGGACTCTGCTTTTTGGTTCACCTCCGCCTAAATGGATTACAGGTTCACCCTTATCCCTTAAAATTGCTGCTTTTTCGTTAAGTTTTAGAGTTGGAGAAGCGCTTATAGATCGAGCTATTTGACTTAAACTCATTGGAATTCCCTTTAATATTGATTCCTTTATATTATCTATAATTTACATATGAAACTTATTTGTCAATAAAAATAGAATCAAGGATTTCTGAATAAATTATTAAATAATTTTTTCAAGTGTAAGTTTTTGTTTTTAATATGTGCTTGCAGGGGAGAATTTATCTAAATAACAATAAGCTACTTATAAAAGGTATGACACGATATTCAATCTTGTGCTTTTTATATAGCCGAATTCGTTTGTGTATTTAAGTTATCCTTTGGTTTAAGAGGCTGTGTGAAAACTTTAAATGTAGGGCGATTCCCCGAATCGCCCGTGTAAATATTAATGCCTTCTGAATCAGTCAAACGAAACAGAGTTTCGTTCTACAATTTTCACACAGCCTCAAATACCGGGAGTGTTCAATTTATAAATATATTTAATTTATTTTTACTTCGGACTAGGGCCTTCGGAAACCTGTACTAAGTCTTTCGGACGAATCCATTTCTTAAATGCTTTCTGAATTTCTCCCGCAGTAATTTTTAAATATTTATGGGCTGCTATTGTCGGTTCATCCAGAGGCAAACCGTTTAACGATCTTGATAACAGTCCTCTGGCAATACTGCTAAGGCTTGATTCAGACAAAGGAATTTCTCTCATCAGCATAGCTTTTGCTTGTTCCAATTCATGTGCGGTTACAGGTGATGTTTGCATTTGAATTAAGTCTCTTTCAACTATCTTTCTCGCTTTTAAAACATTAGGAGGATCGCACCCGTAACTGACACTATATGTAGAACGCGTCTTACCGATACTAAATGAAGAAGAAACATAATAAACTAAGCCGGAATTTTCCCGCAAATCTTTATATAAACGTGTGGCATAAAATGCGCCGCCTAAAACATGGTTGCCTAATTCAAGCGGATAGTAATCGGGATTGGAACGTGTAAGCCCTAATGTTTCCGCAAGAGTTACTCTATCCTGAACCCGGCTTACATCCGGTACTGCCGCAACCGACGGTTTATTTAGCGGTACTTTAGGCAGTTCGGTTTTAGGCTTTGCTCCTTCTGCTTTCCATTTACCGAAATATTTTTCTATAACCGACTTTGCTTTATCGGGGGTAATATTTCCAATTACAACTATGGTAGTCAAATCGGGGCGGAATACTTTATCATAATAATCTTTTATATCTTTAAGTGAAATTGCTCTTACTGTCTCCGGTGTTGTTTGACGAAGCGTAGGATCATTCTTCGGATAAAGTGCTTTTGTAAGAGCTCTGCCTGTAAGATAATCAGGACTTTTTAACTCACCGGCAACAGTTGCTGCAGTTTGCATTTGAATTACTTTAAATGCACGCGCAGGCAAGGCGGGATTCAATTCATTATCGGCTAGAAGTTTAACACCTCTATCAAAGTCTTTAGTTAATGTTTGAAGAGAAAATCCGGTGCCTGCATCTTCATTTGCACCGATATCATCCAATGCTTTTTGAAATGCAATCCTGTTTAATGTTTTCGATCCGTAATCAAACAACTGTGATAAAACACTTGCAACTCCGTCTTGGCCTTTAGGTGTTTCAAGATCGGAATTGTTTTTTATACTGCCGTAAAGACTGACAGTATTGCTCACGGATTCCGGCTGCACAATTAATTTTATTCCATTTGATAAAGTAGTAACAGTAGGATTAACAACGGATGCAGGCACCTTTAATCTGCCCATGGCTATCTTTGCCCACTTGGGAAGCTCTACTGCCTTAGGATTTTTAGGAGCGAAAGACTCGGCTCCTCCAAAGCCTTTCCGTGAAATCGGCTTACCGGATGTTTGGGGAGTAAGTATTGCAAAAATAGCATGACTATCGTCAAGATATTTTTTTGCAACTCTGTCAACGTCCTGTACAGTCACTTTTTTAATATCATTTAATTCAACCTGGGGAGATTCTTTGCCGTCAACCGCAAGTGCTTCGGACCAAGCCATAGCTAAACCGGAAATGGAATTTTTTTGAAACTCCGCATCTGCAAGCTCGTGTCGTTTTTCGGCTTCAACAAGGTCTTTCGAAAATCCCTTCTTTACGTAATTTTTTAGAATTGACTGCACATCTTTCAAAAGAGTTTTTGAATCTCCGCCCTTAGGGAATACAGCCAGTCCGAATCCAATCCCTGCTTTCGGCAAACTGTTGTATTGAAAACCCGCATACAAAGCCTTACCCGTAGGCACTAATTTGGAATATAATTCTCCGCGCTGGTTACTTAAAACATCGGACAATATTTCCGCTGCGGCGTAATCCGGATTATCCGTACCGGGCATTCGGTAAGTAATTATTGCAAATCCATAAGGAAGATCTGTTTTCAAATTCAAGGTATCCGGTTTAACTTCACCAAGATTTATTGCCGGTCTTTCGGGAAGTTTTTTTGCAGGAATATCACCGAAAAGTTTTTTAACTTCCGCCATTGCTTTTTGAGGCTCTACATTTCCGGCAATAATAAGAATTGCATTGTTTGGTGCATACCAGGTTTCATGGAACTTCCTTAACATTGCACCGGTTGTTTTATTAAAAGAAGGACGTGTCCCTAAAGCATCGTGAGCATAAGGAGTTCCTTTAAAAAGTGCTTTAAGAAGCTTTGTATAAAAAACATACTCGGGATCGGATAAATCATTTGCAACTTCCTGTTCAATTGCTCCTCTCTCATTCTTCCAAAGCGAATCGGTAGCCAATACATTTCTCATTCGAATTGCACCGATATGCAAGGCTACATCCAAATCTTCGGAAGGAACCGTAAAGAAGTACTGCGTAACCATCTGCCGGGTATCGGCATCAAAATCGCCGCCCATAGCAGCGGATATATCGGCAAGCTGGTCCACCGAAAGACCTTTGCTTCCTCTGAACATCATATGCTCCAAAGCATGGGCCATGCCGGGAAATCCTTTGGGTGCTTCATTTGAACCAACAAGATAGTTTATCTCTGTGGTTACCACTGGTGCAATGGGATCAGGTACAATTACTACCCTTAATCCGTTCTTCAAAGTAGAACGAAAGACTTCTTTATCATTAGCTTTTGTTGATGTACAACTTAGGGCAATAAAGCTTAACAATAAAGTTAAAATTGTAATCGTTAATAATCTCAATGAACCGGAATTAAAAAACCTTTTGTAAAGTAATCTGCTTTTTAACCTGCGATTAACAGTTTCTTTACATACTAATTTCATATTTTTTTCTCCTATAAAAAGAATAGAAAATTGTTATTCGGCTTATAAAATATTTAATGCATGAGTGATATATATTTAGCCGTATTTTATCTAATTGAATTTTTCGATTTAACATTTCAATATTACAAGGTTGGGTGCTGCTATTTTTAAAATTAAAATAATTCACCTCAATTGAATTGAAATTATAAATATTATATGTATCTTATGATAGGGTTTGTGTCACATGTAAGGGGTGATTTTGATAAGCAATAATAGTATTTGTCTATCAATCCTTCATCATATTTTCTATAGTTTTTATATCCTTGGGAATTTTAGCCGAGAGGACTATACAACTATTTTCGGTTATTAGCACATCATCCTCAATCCTTATTCCGAAACCACAATATTCGGAATCTAATCCCGGTGCATTTTTAGGAATATAAAGCCCCGGCTCAACAGTAATAACCATTCCGGATTTCAATTCTTGATCCGAAGTAACATCATGAGTATCCAGCCCCAAACTATGTGAAACGCTGTGTATTAAATATTTATCCAAACCTTCGGCTTTAAAAACTTCAATTGCCTTATTATCAAGATCAGCAAATTTTATTCCCGGCTTAATGATTTTAATAATTTCATTTTGTGCTTTCAATACAAGGTTATAAATTTTTTCTTGCCCTTCGGTAAACCTTCCGGCAACCGGTATTGTTCTGGTTATATCGGCAGAATATCCCTCATACTCGGCACCGACATCCATTACCACAACATTTCCCTTCTCCATCTGTATATTATCATCATCGTAATGAATTTTTAATGAGTTCAATCCGCTCCCTATTATAGATGGAAAAGCAGGATAATCACAGCCGCTGCGCAGCATTTCATATTCAATAGCAGCACGAAGTTCATATTCCCATTTGCCCGGTTTACAAACTCCTATAGCATCCTTAATGCCCTTACCGGTAATACTTATCGCATGTTTTATTACTTCGATTTCATTCGGGGATTTAATTTCCCGCAGCCTGCTTATAATAGGTGAAACATATTTTACTCTTAAATTAGGAAACTTTTTCTGAAGTTCCCTATACGAATCTCTTTCAATAAACATCGGCTTATTATTTATCCAATCATTTACAAAGCCTAAGCCGGGAGAAGAGATAAAAAGAGTATCTATATTTTTTAACAAGGTGTTAAAAATTTTATCAAACTTATTTCTGTTAACAAATGCCTCCTCGATGTTTGAAGAAGAATTTATAACAGAGTCTTTGGTAACTGAATGTTCAAATAATAAAACCTTAACTAATTTCCCTTCAATATTTATTCCCCCGGGAATTAAAAGTAAAATTATGTCATGAGATCTTTTACCGGTTAAATAAAATAAATTGCTTTCCTGCCTATATCTATAATTTACATCCAATGAGCGCACCTTGGTATTTGCTGCTTTTAATACGGCAGCATTATTAGTCCCGAGCAAGGATAATAAATGTTCTCGCCTGGAAGCAAATTCTTTCGGAGAGATACTTTGGGCTAATATACCTACCTGGATAAAAAGAATTATGAAGATTAAAATATATTTAAACCAATATGAATTCATTGAAGTTTTCATATCAGATCCCTTTTAAAATTATTATTAAAATTTTAACCGGAATAAACGAAGCATATCGTAAAAGAAATTAAGTTTTAAATGTGAACCCCGTTTAATAATCGTTATATAAAATATAACCAAATATTTTTGAAATTTCTAAATGGAAATTAAGTATTTGGTTTAGCGGGATATGGATTTTATAATTTTATAGCCATAAGCTGGAGAAGACGTACCCCCAAAAAAAGCATAGCGCATAAAGCAAAGGGCATAGCGTAGCTTTGCGATATGCCCTTTGCGCTTAGCCAAAAAATTTCTTGTCTATTTTGTGCACAATATAACCATGAATATATTTTACCGCTATACCTAAATCTATATCAGCATGTTTTACAATTTCGTAGCGCTAATTCCAATTTTTAGAATACCATTTTTTAACAACCTTCTCAGCAGGTTTATTATTCGGAGTATAATGAATATTCTCCGGACTTCCTCCGTAGGAAAGATAACTAGGCCATTTCCACCAGTACATACCCGCCAGCCATTTTTGTCCATAAGCTGCTTTAAATAATGCTCGGTAGCATCTTCTTTGACTTAACAGATTAACTTCATTTCTTGTCCCTTTTTCCAATGCAGTTTTCCACGGTTCGCCGGTGCTTCTAAAACCGACCTCCGTAAAAATAACAGGTTTGTTGTACTTTCTTTCTACGGATTGAATTTTTTCCATTGCCGTTTTCGCTCCTTTATAAAGCTGCTCATCCGTTGGATTGTTTTTATCGCTTAGAGGGAAATATTCACTGATACCCATATAGTCAAGGTATTTCCAAAAAGTAACCTGCTCAAATTCCCTGCTCCAGTTTGCACCGTATACTAATTTGCCGTCGTATAATTTTCTAATCTTTTTGATCATTTTTATCCATTCTTTTTCGTGTCCTACAGTAGCATCGGCCAATTCATTCCCGATACACAAAATAGGTATCTTATACATTTCGGCCAGCATTGTGTAATGCTCTATCCAGTTAAAATAATAATAAAAAAACTTTCTCCAATCTTTTCTATTTTTCATTTTTATATCGCCGGGCCAGCCGTTTCTACCTAAATAAATCTGAGGCTTTAGGACTGCATTCATATTTAATTCTTTTGCAAGATGAGATAAGAATATTAAGCTCTCATCATTTTCCGCACCGGCAAATTCCCAAAATCTAAGAGGTACGGGTTTTTGCGCATCCCGCATTGAAGTAAAAGGCGTAATTGAAAAAGAATTCGCTCCCAGCCTTTTTATTTTTTTTATTGAAGCTACAGCATCGCGCGATAGGTAACCATTGTATATATCATAGCCCTCATGTGCAAAGCAAAATCCTTTTTGAAATTGCGGTATATTGTTGGGAAAACTTTCTTTATATCTATTTAAACTATCGCTATAAATTTCGGAAAAGCTCCCGAGATATTTTTTCCATCCCGCCTCAAGTATTGTTATTTCACTTTTATTAAAATTCCACTTAATATAATTTTTTATAAATTTTTCTTTCCCGTATTTCTTTATTAAGAATGAAACGAAACCGGCGGCAAGCGGCTCCGAAATTAAATATGATATAAAATTAAGATCTTTATTATTCATCATTTCATTTAACGATGGAATATCTTTCGCATTATAAATAAACTCAGCCCAGAATTTATAACCTTTTCTCCTCCAATTATTAGAGAAATAAACCGATAGTCCGTTCTCAAGAAATTTATGCTCCGGTTCTCCCAAGTTTAGTCTTAATATAAGTTCTGCCGTCTTAGAAAAATCATCACCCTTAATCCAATTATTTACAACCACACTTACGGAAGTATCTTTTGCATTATAATTTGATAGCTGTGTATAGCCGGATATTAATCCTTTGTCTTCAAAGTTATCGTATATGTAATAGTTGATTTTAGGAATGACTAATTTGCCGCTAAAAAATCTTTTTAGATTATCTAATAATTTCTCATTCGTATAATTAATTTTATTTACCAAATCTTGTTTTATTTTTTTCGAATAAACTATATACTTAAAATCTTTATAATTGTTATAAACTTTTTTTTCGCTTGAAAAATCCCACACGCGATTTTTATCAATTACCCAATTACCACTTGTACTGATCTTAAAAAATCCAATCTCGGAACACAAACCGTTTTCCATTATTCGTATATCGCCGATTGCACGCAAATATTCTTCACCGGAAACATACTTATCGTTGTTACCGGAAATAATATAACATAGTTTATTTTTATTATAGGGATTGAAATAAAAAAGATTAACGACCGCATCCTTCTTACTAAATGATTTGCCATTAAATGAAAAACCTTTGGAAGAAAACTTAACAGGTAGATGCTTGTCCATCTTTCCTAAAATTTTATTTGATTTAATAGTACCGATTATAATTAGATTATCCGATTTTAATTCATTACCGGTTGCTTGTGTATCGGATTCGATTTTTAACTTAGCCCAAATAAATCTTTTTTGAATTTTTTCGGCAGCTAATAAATATTTCGATGTATACTCAGGATTGGATGCGGCATAAATTATTAATCCTCCGTTACGGTATAAGTTATCATACAACTCCCGTTTTACTGATTCATAATTACCGGGCTTTCGGGTTTTCTTCTTACTTGTCCCTGAAATCAAAATAACAAAGATCAGTGCAACCAAAACAATAGGAATAAAAATCAATATTGTCTTTTTAAAGTTCATCTTTTTTGATTATTAAAATTATTTATCCGCTAGTTTTTAAGGATAACTAATTCTTGTTTTCCTTTCGAATTAAATAACTGTGAAATGTAAGTTGAAATAAGATTTATACAAATAAATAAGCTAATAAGGTAAATTTAATTAGATTATATTATGTTAATAAGGTTTAATAAATATAAATATGGTTTTTCAGGAGTTAAATTTTATTGTAAAAACTTTATCTATTGAAAAACCTCAGTAACAAAAAATAAAGCCACTAGCCTGACCTTATTACCTAATTTGATTTAAAAAAATATTAAAAAAATGAATAAAATTATATGTATTTACTCAAATTGTTATTACTCTTTTAAAATTAAGTTGAAACTTGTGGTGAGTACTCTTTATTAACACTAATATTAAAAGTTCAGTCGAAATATTCTTTTAAGTATTTTCCCGTCCATGAATTATTTTCCACTGCAACTTCTTCAGGAGTACCGGTTACAATTACTTCACCGCCTTTATCTCCTGCTTCCGGGCCCAGATCGATTATATAATCCGCACATTTTATAATTTCCAGGTTATGTTCAATAATTACAATTGAGTTGTTCCTTTCCAGAAGAAGATGAAAGCAGTTTAATAATTTTGATATGTCGTCAAAGTGCAAGCCGGTTGTAGGTTCATCAAAGATAAACAAAGTATGTTTTCTTTCCCGCTGTGAAGTCAAATGTGCTGCTAACTTTATCCTTTGGGCTTCTCCTCCGGATAAAGTATTGGAGGGCTGCCCGAGCTTCAAATAGCCTAATCCTACGAGAGAAAGAAGCTCAATTCCTTTTACAATTTTATCATTACCCTTAAAAAATTCTACCGCCTCATCCACAGTCATATCCAGGACGTCAATTAAGTTCTTTCCTCTATATGTTATTTCTCTAATTTCTTTTTTGAACCTTGTCCCGTTGCAGTCATCGCATTCAAGGTACAAATCCGCAAGGAACTGCATTTCCACTTTTATAAAACCGTCACCTTGGCAGGTTTCACATCGTCCGCCCGGGACATTAAATGAAAAGAAACCGGGTTTGTAACCTCGTGCCCTGGCTTGGTGTGTAGAAGCAAATAGTTCCCTTATTAATTCGTATACTTTAATATAGCTAATAGGATTTGATCTTGGAGTTTTTCCGATAGGAGACTGGTCTACAATTTCTATATCATCTATATATTCACCACCTTTTATATCTTTATATTTACCAATCTTAGGAGGAACCTTTCCTAAATATTTTGCTAATCCGCCGTACAATATATCATGAACAAGAGTACTTTTCCCCGAACCGCTTACACCTGTTATTACAACAAATTTGTTTAACGGAATATCAATATCAATATTTTTTAAATTATGTTCCCCCGCCCCTGTAATACTAACTTTTTTTGTGTTTTTTAAATTTCTTTCTTTCGGTATAGGTATTTGCATTTTACCTGAAAGATATTTACCCGTAAGAGAATTTTTGCTTTTAATAATATCATCAAATGTGCCCATAGCTATTATTTCTCCCCCGTGTACTCCTGCCTTAGGTCCCATATCAACAATAATATCCGCATGCTTTATCATCTCAGGATCATGTTCGACTACAAGCACCGTATTGCCTATGTCCCGTAAATTTTTTAAAATTTTTATAAGCCGCAGATTATCCCGCGGGTGTAAACCAATACTAGGCTCATCCAATACGTATAATGTTCCTACGAGAGATGAGCCGAGTGATGTTGCAAGATTTATCCTCTGAGTCTCACCTCCGGATAGTGTACTGCTTAACCTGTCAAGCGTTAAATATCCTATTCCAACATCATTTAAAAAAGTTAATCTTTTTATAATTTCTTTTAATACTCTTTCTCCTACAAGCATATCAAAATCCGAAAGTTTAAGCGATGTAAAAAAATCAAGTGATTGTTCAATCGGTATCTTCACAATATCGTAAATTGAATACCCGTTAATTTTTACTTGAAGTGCTTCACGTCTTAATCGTGATCCTTTACAAGCAGAACATGTTGTATATCCACGGTATTTACTAAGCAGAATTCTAATGTGCATTTTATAAGTTTTGCTTTCCAACTTCCGGAAGAAATTATCAATACCGATATAATCACTAAAACCTGTTCTTATCAAGGAAACCTGTTCTGCCGTAAGATCTTTAAATGGAACATTAAGAGGTATATTGTTTTGTCTTGCGTTTTTTACCAGATCCCTAAGATGTGTACTGTATTTTGCAGAACGGAACGGTGCTATCGCTCCTTCGCCAATGCTTAAATTAGGATTGGGTATGACTAAATTCATATCGATGCCTATAACTTTACTAAATCCCTGGCAAACGGGACATGCACCGAACGGATTATTAAAAGAAAAAAATCTCGGCTCCGGTTCTTCGTATCTTATACCGCAGCACTCATAAAACTTGTTAAATTCCTTTTCTTCGCCTGTATCCGTATTTATAAGAACAAGCCTATCTTCCCCTTCCTTAAATGTAACCTCAATAGCATCAGAAAGTCTTTCTCTTACTTTTCCTTTTTGAACTTTAAATCTGTCAACAACAACACTTACTTTGTCCTTTTTGCCGGGAATATTTTCTTCTTCACTTAAATCAATCAAAGAATTCTTAAAAAAAATTCTAAAAAAACCCCGTTTTTTTACGAGATCGATTTCCTCTTTAATACTATGTCCTTCATGTGTATGAAGGGGGAACGCTAAATAGAATTTTGTTCCTTCCTCTTGTTCTTCGAGCCAATCGGTTACAGTCCCTGTAGTTGCCTTCTTAACTTCCTTACCGCACTCAAAGCAGATAGTCTTTCCAACCCTTGCAAAAAGAAGTCTTAAATAATCATACACCTCTGTTGTTGTTCCCACAGTTGAGCGTGAATTTCTTGCTCCGGTTTTCTGCTCAATTGCAACTGCCGGGCTTATACCCTGAATTATTTCAACATCAGGCTTATTCATTCTTTCAAGGAATTGCCTTGCATATGCAGATAAGCTTTCCACATAACGCCGTTGACCTTCGGCATAAATAGTATCGAAAACAAGTGAAGATTTACCGCTGCCGCTAACACCCGTAAACACGATTAATTTATTGCGAGGAAGTTCAAGATGCAAATTTTTTAAATTATGTTCCTTAGCACCTTTGATTATGATCTTTTTTTCTCTATTTATATTTTTTACTTCCTGCATATTGCAACACTATTATCAATCTTAATTATAAAAAATAAATATACAAAAGAATGTGTTATAATTATGTGGTAAAAGATTAGACTTAACTACTAAAATTTATTACTATCCATTGCCGTCGGCTTTTAGTCAACGGACAAAGAAAGCGAAAAACAAAAATAGGCTTTAGCCGCATCTTTTAGATTTAAAGAGGCTAAAGCCTAATTTTTTTTAATTTCAATTTTCGGTCCGATAAATCGAACGGCAATTTATTCTTTCAATTTTTCATTGAGTTCTGCGTTCCCTGCAGTTTCTTAAGAGTTTGTATCCGGTCATTTAAGGTTTTTATTTTCTGATCTAACTCTTTCATTTGTGCATCAATTTTATCTTCATATTTTGCTTTATCCCAGTAACCGCGGTTTTCAAAATAGCCTTTGAACAACCAGTTATGCTTTAATGCTTCCATATTTTCCGCAAGCCTGGAAGCAGCCAACCTTGCATCCCGGCTGGTTTTTTGAATATTTACAAGCGTACGTGAAATAGTTGTATCATACTTTCCGCTTACCAACAATGCGCCGAGAACTCCTTTACCTTTGTTTACATTTGCAATCATTGTATCAACGTTACCAACAATCCTATTTACCTTATAAACAGTATTTTTAACTCCTATGCCAAGCGTATCGAATAAGCCTGTAATACGGTTTAATTCTGTTGTAATATTTTTTAAACTTACGTCGGCCTGCCTGGTTAAGCTTGTAGCATTATTATATAAATCTTCATCATTTAAAAGCTTTCCTATGGAACCTTGTCCTTCATTTACCCGGTGGATAATTTGTGCTAGGTCTCTTGTCATATTTTTAGTATAGTGCATTATCCCTTCTGTTTGAGCAATAATTGCGGAAAACCCCAAAGGTTCTTCCGATTGAATAACTCCTCCGTTTTTAACAGGTTCACCGGCACTGGTACCTATTTTTAGCACTACAACTCTATTACCTACAAGACCTTCTGTTTCAATAGTTGCAATTGTATTTGTTCGAATAAACCTTTTAATATCGGTTTGCAAATTCATATCTACTTCTACCCTGCCGGTAGTATCATTCACTATCTCCACACTTTCTACCGTACCGACATCAATACCGCTTAGTCTAACCGTTGTTCCGCTTCTTAGCCCCTGCACATCTTTAAAATAAGCTTTTACCCTAAATGTAGAGCTAAACAACGAGCTTTTTTGTCCAATCAAAAAAACCGTTATTATAAGAATTACAACTCCAATAAATACAAAAAGTCCCAACCTAAAAGAGGACAAATTTTTCATTATCAATTTCTCCCGTTTTTAACTTCCCGCGAAGGGGTCAATTCCGAAATAATTTCATTACTAAAAAAATTCCTTAAGAACGGATCATTTTGTGTAGTCAGGTTATCCAGGTTCCCTGCAAAAATAAACTTGCCGTCGTTAAGTACAACAGCACGTGTGGCAATAATCCGGGCGCAAATAAGATCATGCGTAACAATAATGGATGTAGTATTTAAATCTTTTTGAAGATCTACAATGAGCTGACTGATTTCTTTTGAGGTTATAGGATCAAGTCCGGTAGTCGGTTCATCATACAAAATTAATTTAGGTTCCGTAATTATTGTCCTGGCAAGACCTATTCTTTTTTTCATGCCTCCGGAAAGCTCGGCAGGCATTTTATCAATTGAATTTTCCAGCGATACTTTTTCAAGAACAGATTTAATCTTTCTTTCCCTTTCGGATTGAGTAAAGTTAAAATTCCTAACCATCGGGAACTCAAGATTTTCTCTTACACTCATTGAATCATACAAAGCTGCGCTTTGAAATAGAAACCCGATGTTTTTTCTAACTTCATTAAGCTTCCTTATCGAAAGAGTGAGAACATTTTTACCGTCAATAAAAATTTCACCGCTATCCGGTTCCAGCAGTCTAACTATACATTTAAGTAAAACACTTTTACCGGTTCCGCTTCTTCCGAAAACAACAACATTTTCTCCTTGGTTTATCTCAAGAGAAATATCATCCAATACCTTTAAGCTGTCGAATGCTTTGCTTAAATTTTTTATTTCAACTTCCGTCATAAATTAACCCCAAAGAGCAACTGTTATTTTACCAAGTACCATATCGGCTACAAGTATTATCAATGAAGAAATTACGACGGCACTTGTAGAAGCCTTTCCAACACCCACGGTTCCGTTCTCCGTATAGTAACCTTTGTAAGTTCCAACAATACCCACTATGTATCCGAAGAAAAACGTTTTAGATATTCCGGGTATTATATCGGAAAATTCCAAAGAATGAACAACTGCATTTATATATAATTGAAAATTAATTCCTTGTGAAAGAAATATTGCAACGTATCCTCCCATTATTGCCAGAAAGATAACATAAACAGTAAGCATAGGTAAAATTAGTGTGCAAGCAAGGACACGAGTCACTACTAAAAACTTAAACGGATTTATTGCAGATACTTCCATTGCATCAATCTGTTCCGTTACCCGCATGGAACCAAGCTCAGCACCGATACCGGAACTAACTCTTCCGGCAAAGATTAAAGCAGTTAACACCGGTCCTAGTTCTCTAACAACAGAAAGAGCAACCATCGAAGGTAGGAAGGCATCAGCTCCGAATCTTGCCATAACCGGCTGGCTTTGTATGGCAAGGACCAGTCCGATAATAAACCCTGTTACACTAACGATAGGCAGAGTTTTTACTCCAAGCTCGTCCATATGCTTTTTTACTTCACCGAATTCATACGGGGGTAAAAAAACATTTTTTACAAACTCAAACGAGAATATAGTTAGACCGGCAATTGTATTGAAGAACTCGGTTAATCTTTTACCGGCAATAGATTGGGTACTTTGTTCAAGTGAATTATTTTCCAATTGTATTATGCAGCTTTATTAAATAAATGCAAATCCGCTTTTATTTATAATATAGGAACTTCTCGGTTTTGATCCTTTTTCAAACTACGGATTTGATATATCGAAAATAATAAAAAAACTGTCTGAAAAAAAGTTAAAGCAGTACACGATTAGCATCTTCATTGATATTTTTGCTTATTTGGTCAAGATCTATAAATTTTACATAAATGCATTAATATAATGATTAATGACCGGCTTTAATTTATATCTGAATAAAACCGTAATCACATCGAAGCGGCAGTCTACCTGCTGAATTTCGTTTTCATACAAATAAAGCCCTGCAACTTTTTTTACTTGTTTAATCTTATTCTTTGTCATGGAATATTCCGGCGGACCGAATTCAAGATTGTACTTTGATTTTACTTCAACAAAAACAAGATAATCTGTCGCAGGATCCTTTGCAATTATATCAATTTCACCTTTTTGATAACGGTAATTTCTTTTTATTATATCGTAGCCCTTGGAAATTAACAAATCTGCTGCCAGGTCTTCTCCTTCTTTACCGGGTTTTTTGGATTTATTTTCCATGTTTCTCCCTTTTTATAATTTTAGCCTTGTTTCACATACAGGTTAAACTATAGCTGCGTTACGACCTCAACCCCATCCCCCGCGAGAAGGGCTAGGGAATTAGATAATTTTGGAGCTGCTTTTGTTAATAAAGTAAACCTGAACCTTTAACTAAGATCTTTTTTAAAAATGTTTTTCTATGTAAAGGTGAAGGTCCGATTTTCATTATGGCATTTATGTGCTCTTTAGTAGGATATCCTTTATTCTTACACCACAAATATTCCGGGTAGTATTCATTTAATCTTTTCATTATTCAATCACGGACTACTTTTGCCATTATCGATGCGCTAGCTATGGCAAACGATTTTGAATCTCCTTTTATAATCGGGATAATCGAAATATTATTATTGCCTGAAATATAAGGTTTGAAAGTCTTATTTCCGTCAACAAGAATAAGATCCGGAGAAACTTTAAGGCGTTTAACCGCAATAGACATTGAAAGCAACGCAGCCTGTAAAATATTTATTCTATCTATGACTCCATGAGATACTGCGGAAACGGAAAATGCAAGAGATTTATCCATTATTTGAGGAAAAAGTTCTTCTCTTTTTTTTTCTGTTAACTTTTTTGAATCATTAACTCCTTCAATAAATGTATCCTCCGAAAATATAACTGCTGCACTAACTACCGGACCTGCCAAAGGACCTCTTCCTGCTTCATCCACACCTGCAACATATTTTACGGAAGCAGATAAATATGAATTATCGAAATTTTTCATTTACCTAAAAAAATTGCAGTTAAACCGAAAATCATATTCAGCTTTAAAAGGAAACTTAACTTATTCAAGTTTTTATCCGAATCATCATGCTTTATTGATCTTAAGAAATAAATAACAATCGGATTTACCAGTACCATAACCACTATAAAATATTCAATTGCATAAATTTCAAAGACGAAGGGATAAAAAGTAAAAAGGATTAAAATTATCGAAATAAAAGTAATTATTATTTTGGTTTTAGCAAATCCAAACCGGTGCGGAAAAGTGACTATGTTTTCTTGCAAATCACCTTTTATATCTTCCATGTCTTTTACCAGTTCTCTTATTAAATTTATTAGGAAGGCAAAAACTGCAGGTATAAAGGAGTCTTTTATATTATTAACTGCCAGGCCTCCGTATATAAATGCCAGGCCTGTAAGTGAAGCAATTATTATGTTACCGAAGAGAATAATTTTTTTA
The DNA here is from genome assembly GCA_046705105.1 of Ignavibacteriaceae bacterium. Lineage (GTDB taxonomy): Bacteria > Bacteroidota > Ignavibacteria > Ignavibacteriales > Ignavibacteriaceae > FEN-1297. The sequence goes on from JBJKQP010000166.1 coordinate 18,411, forward strand.
AATTTATAAGAATAGAAGAAAAGAATAATTGATGCAGCTACCGTAACAATAAAACAATATTCGTTGATTAACCCGGAAAGCGAAACAGCAACGGCTAAAGTTATTAAATATAAAATAACAGCAGCTTTCTTATTTAATTTGCCAGCCGGTAAAGGTC
>JBJKQP010000167.1:0-9309 GCA_046705105.1 Ignavibacteriaceae bacterium
GATTTAATTTTTAAAAACCTTGGCAAGGCTCTTCTATAGTATGCAACAAATAACGGTACTTTAGCTTCATCGCAGGCATTAATCATATCAAGGCATTCGGAATAACTACTTGCCATTGGCTTTTCTACATAAACCGGTTTGCCGGCAATAGCAGCAAGAAAAGCATATTCTTTATGCGAAGAGGGAGGAGTTGCAATATAAACCGCATTAACTTCCGGATCGTTTATAAGTTTTTCCGCATCATCATACCAACGAGGAACATTATGTCGTTTTGCATAATCTTCTGCTAAGTTTTTATTCCGACGCATCACGGCAACTAATTCAGAGCTTTCGGCATTTTGAAATCCCGGGCCGCTTTTCACTTCAGTTACATTGCCGCAGCCTATTATACCCCAGCAAACTTTATCCATAAATAATTCCTTTTTGTTTTTAATTATACTAGATTATGGATTATATAACAAATAAAAATACGGTTCAATGTTACGCAGCTTCTATTGAAATAATGAAATTTTGCCTGCCTGGCAGCAGACAGGGAATAACGGAATAGGTAAATTTACTCTCTCATTCCAATTGCTAAGCAGTTGCTTCGTGACATTTCAATATTATATTTTGGGCAATGTTGGTACACATCAATTTGAAAAAGGCGTGGAGATGGACTTATCTCATAATTATCATTTTCCTTGTATCTGAAAAATTATTTGCCGTTAGTCTATAAAAGTATATACCACTTGGCAAGTTCCCCGCATTAAATTCTATTTCATAATTCCCTGGTGCTTCATCACTGTTTACTAATTGCGTTATCTCTTTACCTAGAACATCATATACTTTCAAAGTAACATGTGAGAGTTCTTTGATTTGGTAACGAATATTAGTTGCAGGATTAAAAGGGTTTGGATAATTCTGCTGCAAAAAATATTCATTTGGAATTTGATTTTTATTAGATGCAATACCTGTTATAATACCACCGTTATTAGAAGTGTAAAATACTTTTCCATTGTCACACAGTAACCAGCCGTGCATGCTGTCTGTAAACTTAAGATCCCTTCCCAATAATTTACCGTTATAAATTTTTTGTCCTGTCCAGGTTCTGCCGTTATCCGAACTGAAATACAAGCTATCTAAATCTACATACCAAACTTTGGAAGGATTGCCGGGAATAAATTCTATATCGGTTGGCCATGCTTCAGAATCTATATTGAAAGTTTCCCAACTATTTCCGCCATCTGTAGTTCTACACATTTGTAAGGTGAAAAGAGACCCGTCCCATTTCATATTAACCACAAGTCCTAAATCTTCATTATAAAATTTAACAAGAACACCGTCATCGTATGGGAAATTAGTTCTAAGCCAATTGTTACCACCATTAATAGTTTTAAATAACTTTTGCGGGAGTGAGCCAGATTCACGAAAATATCCAACATTCTTGTTTACAAAATCCACTCTTCGCCATTCATCGCCGGAAAAGCCGCCGAAAGCAGAATCATTTACCGAAATCCAATTCTTACCTCCATCTTCTGTTCGCAAGAAAATTGCCGGTCCTATAGGGACTTTAGTGTTTTTTGAATCTCCCATTGCAACACCGTTATTTAAATCAAACATCTTTATATAATCCATGAAAGGTGTAATTGTAGTATCATAGAATTGAATCGTCCAATTCATTCCTCCGTCTGATGTTTCAAGAATTCCTCCTGTATCCGTTGTAATCCAAAAGTGATCCTTGTCTGTTATCGATACATCTACAGCCCTTCCATTTCCAACCGAAGGATACGTAATTATTTCCCAATTGTTACCTGCATCTTCGGTTTTATAAAGAATATTATCGACGGCTATTATTGCAGTGTTACTATCACATGCATCGACTGCCTCCCCCAAACCCCACAATTGCAAACCGTTCGTTTGTTGTTGCCACTGGGGAAAAATAGTTGAACAAAATAAAATTATATACAACATTAAAAATGATATTAAACACTTTTTCATTTTAATTACCTAAATTAAATCAAATATGATGACTTATTTAACTAAAAACATCTTCTTTGTATCTGAAAAATTACCTGCTGTTATTTTGTAAAAGTATATACCGCTTGGTAAATTTGCAGCATTGAATGTTACTTCATATATACCAGAAGATTCTACTGTATTTACTAACTGATTTACTTCTTTGCCTAAAACATCATATACTTTCAATGTAACATGTGAGAGTTCTTTTATTTGGTAACGAATATTAGTCGTAGGATTGAAAGGGTTGGGATAGTTTTGTTGTAAAGTAAAATTATTGATAGGCTCTCTATGCAATTTTTGAAATGAAGATGAATTTACAGCAATCTTATTCATTGTAATATTAATGCACAACTCATTTGAAGTTGCGGTAGAATTAATTAAGTCTGTTACTACACAACTGACCGCAGCATGCATGGTGAAAGATATCACTAAAGTAGGGCTGTCTGTCCCTGTTGGAAACCATACGTCATATGGAATATGATTCGGATTAACTCCCTTATTTAAGGGTTTCTCATAGGGATTGAAATAAAGATAATACCATTGATAATGATATGAATGTGCTCCTCCTGAAGCTGTGGCTGTAAAGGTCCCATTTTCTTCATATTGAAGCGATATTGGACCATCAATACATACCCCTAAAGGTGCCTCTTCACCATAAAGAGTTGAGTAGTGGTGCCCGTTACAAAGAACGCAGAATTCGTAAGCAGAACTAGGTAAATAACAATCTTGTCCCTCAGTTATAAAGTCAATGCAGTTCTTGCAATTGTAATTTGAGTTATCCTGACAACTATTGCTGTATGTTTTAATGCTTGACATTGCATCACAAGGCTCATAATTGCATTGTAAGCTTTCACAGCAATGTGCCATAGTATCAGCAAATACTGTATTCTTATAGGATAGTTGTTCTATCCCAAATAAAACTACTATAAAACAAAATATTAAGGCAAATATTTTTAATTTGTCTTCTATAATTAATACTCCTCCATTTATTAAATTAAAATTTTATTTAATATCTCTTTAACTGAAAAGATATTTAATATTCCCGGCCAATCCTTTATAACAATTCCTTTTTCATTAAGTAATATAGTTTGGGGAGTTATAAAAGCTTTGAATTTTATTTTAAATTCATCCCCTGTTGATGAATATACCGGAAAGTTTAATTTATTTTTTTGAAAATATTCTTTTGAAGATTTTAATGAATCTAATGAAATACCAATTATTTCTAAATTTTTATTTTGGAGTTTATTAGTTATATATATCCAATTCTGTGTGTTTAATTTGCAGGCCTCACAATGCGTTGAAAATATATATATCAAAACCTTTTTGTTTAAATCATTTTTAAAATCAAATTCTTTTCTATTACCGTTCATATCTAATGCTGTAAATGTTTCGGTGGTATCTTTAGATTGAAGTACATCCCGGTTTGTTGTTAAAAGATAAATCCTATTTTTCAACTCTCTATTTTGAAATGAAAAGATTAGAACTTGAGTTGCCAGGAAGAAGAAAAGCGTAACAAGTAATGTTGTTTTAAGATTTTTCCACCAGTAGCTTTCCGTAGATAATTTTAATGAATTATTAGTAGTTATATTAGTTTTCCTTTTTACAAAATATTTTTTCTGGTAATAAACGGTTAACACAATACCTAAAGACAATAATATAATATTTCTTATAATTGTAGTAAAATCAATGCTGCCCTTTGTTAAATTACCAAAACATCCGCAGCTTATTTGTTCTCCTTCAAACACCTTTGATATTACTACGGCTGTAAACAAAGCAATTAAAAAAGTTGTAAGCTGTGCAATAATATCTACTCTAATATTTATTACAAGTAATAAACCGAATAAAAGTTCGATGGAGGGGATTAGAAAAGTAAAAAACGGTATTAGTCTTTCGTTTAAAAGCTGAAATTTAGATAAGGCTATAGTAAATGAATTTAAATCTATAAATTTTGTTATCGCGGATAAGATAAAAACTGATCCGAAAATAATCCTTATGAAATTAGCAACATATTTAGACCCACTTTTCATAGTCTCGCCTTTTATCACTACTGAAGGATAGGTTGTAAATACAGAGCAACTTTATAATTCTATAAACTTAATAAATAGTATAAAATTTTTGCTAAATATGCAAATAATAAATTGAAAATTAATTTGCAATAAAAAAAGTCGTTCAAATAAGAACTGCTTCAAAAGTTCAAGTTTTCAGTAAGTGGCACTACGGGGTGAGACAAATCTCCCTGATTTTAGCTGCGCTAAAATCCGTCCCTCTTTACTAAAGAGGGACGCTTAACTTTTAATGATTAATAAATTATCTTTAACTAATGACTAGCTGCATCCCGATGTAGAACCGCACGTCATGCATTTTAAGCATGTACCGTTTCTTACCATTGTCATACTCTGGCATTCGGGACAAATGTCTCCGGTATATCCTTTTTCAATTGCCTGCCTTACCTTTATCTGCATAGAAGATTTTTGATGATTTACCGGCTTATGAAACTTAGCTTCATTTGAAGAAAGCGAATAATTGTACGAACCGGCTTTATTCTTATCCAATTCTACTACACGTGTGCTTACAACTTCTTCGCTTACATATTCCGGTTCAACAAGTTTTTTTACAATCCCCGGGGAAACTTTTGATTTTGATTCATCCGGTTCCACATGTGCAAGATCGTGCCTTCCAAGATATGTTACCGCAAGTTCTCTAAATATATAATCGATGACTGAAGTTGACATTTTGATTTTCTCGTTACCGGTAACAATTCCGCTGGGTTCGAAACGCGTAAATACAAAAGCATCAACAAATTCTTCCAAAGGTACACCGTGCTGCAGTCCTAATGAAATAGAAATAGCAAAACAGTTAAGCAAGCTTCTAAATGCTGCGCCTTCGCGGTGCATATCAATAAATATTTCGCCAAGCTGGCCGTTCTCATATTCTCCTGTTCTAATATAAACTGACTGTCCGTTTATCTTTGCCTTTTGCGTATAGCCGGTTCTTCTATCCGGAAGCCTTCTTCGTTTTGCTATATATCTATGAATAATCTTCTCGGCAATTTTAACTATATCGTTATGCTCTTTGTCTTCCATTATTGCTTCAAGTTCTTCTTCGCTTATGGAGTTTAAAGGCTGAGAAAGTTTGGAACCGTCCCTGTATAATGCATTGGCTTTTATTCCAAGCTTCCATGACTCCATGTATGCATCTTTTATATCTTCAATTGAAGCATTGTTTGGGAAATTAATTGTTTTGGAAATGGCACCCGATATAAAAGGCTGTGCTGAAGCCATCATTTTTATGTGAGCTACCGGCCGTATAAATCTTGTGCCTTTTTTCCCGCATTTATTTGCGCAATCAAATACGGGATAATGCTCATGCTTTAAGAAAGGTGCGCCTTCAATCGTCATTGTTCCGCATACATAATCATTTGCCGATGCAATTTCCTGCTTTGAAAAGCCTAATGCTGTAAGAAGGTTAAAATCGAATGAATTTATTTGTTCATCGTTAAAGCCTAGTTTACCAGTTAGAAAATCTTCTCCGATAGTAAACTTGTTAAATGCAAAGCTTAAATCGAATACCGTAGGAAGAGCCTTTTCTATCTTGGCCAATACCAAATCGCTGAAGCCTTTTGCTTTTAATGATTCGGGATTTATATATGGGCATCCGTTAAGTGTACCGGAGCCTTTTGCGTATTTAACAATTTCGGTTATTTGATCTTTATTGTAACCCAATCTTTCCAATGCAGGAGGAATAGATTGATTAATAATTTTAAAGTAACCGCCGCCGGCTAATTTTTTGAATTTGACGAGAGCATAGTCAGGTTCTACTCCGGTTGTATCGCAATCCATAACAAGACCGATTGTACCGGTTGGCGCTATCACGGTTACCTGAGCATTTCTAAAACCGTTTTCAGTACCGAGTTGTAGTGCTTTATCGGCATCTTCTCTGGCAGCTTTCAGCAAATCGGAAGGGCAGAACTTCGGATCGATACCGACAGGGAAAATTGATAATCCTTCATACTCTTCATTAGGTACATTATATGCTGCCCGCCTATGGTTACGTATTACACGAAGCATATTTCCTTTGTTCTTATTATAATTCGGAAAAGTCCCGAGTTCTTTTGCCATTTCTGCCGATGTAGCATATGCAGTCATGTGCATAATTGCCGTTACGGCACCGCAAATTGCAAAAGCTTCTTTGCTGTCGTAGGAAATTCCCTGCTGCATTAATAATGATCCCAGGTTGGCAAAACCCAAACCTAATGTTCTAAAGTTATAGCTAAGCTGTGCAATTTCCTTGCTTGGGAATTGTGCCATCAGAACGCTTATTTCCAGGACTATCGTCCAAAGCCTTGTAGTATGACGGTATGCATCTATATTGAACTTTTGTGTTTTTGCATCGTAATATTTTGTTACATTTATTGATGCCAGGTTACAAGCGGTATCATCTAAGAACATGTATTCGGAGCATGGATTGGAAGCTTTAATTTCACCGTCCTCCGGGCATGTGTGCCATTCATTTATTGTAGTATGATACTGCATGCCGGGGTCTGCACTTGACCATGCGGCATAAGCAATCTGATCCCAAAGGTCTAGTGCTTTTAATGTTTTATACGGCTTAGGCTCGCGTTTTTCCGCTTTAGCCTTTTTCTTTTCAACTCTTCCGTAAAGATTCCAATCACCGTCTGTAAGAACTGCGTTCATATATTCGTTTGTAACTCTAACCGAGTTGTTGGAGTTCTGCCCTGCAACAGTAGCGTACGCATCCGAGTTATAATCGGTATCGTATTCAGGAAATTCGATTGACTTAAAGCCGAGTTTAGCTAACTGAATAACTCTTTCAATATAGTTATTGGGAATTTGTGCCTTTCTTGCTTCTAGTACCGCATGCTTTAAATTCTTATTTAATGATTTGTTGAACCTGTCGTTTTCAGGGTGTTCATCGTAACAGGCTTTCATTATTGCATTCAGATGATAGTTGCATAATTTGGAACCTGCAACTATGGAAGCAACTTTTTGTTCTTCTACTACTTTCCAGTTTATATATTCTTCTATATCGGGATGGTCTAAATCCAGGGTTACCATTTTAGCGGCTCTTCTGGTAGTTCCGCCGGATTTTATTGCACCTGCGGAACGATCGCCGATTTTCAAGAACGACATTAATCCCGAAGACTTGCCGCCGCCGCTTAAAGATTCGTTTTCACCTCTTATTTCCGAAAAGTTGGAACCGGTGCCCGATCCGTATTTAAATAATCTTGCTTCACGGACCCATAGGTCCATTATTCCGCCTTCGTTTACCAGATCGTCTTTTACAGACTGGATGAAACACGCATGCGGTTGCGGATGAGTATACGCATCGGATGAAGCCGTTAATTTTCCTGTTTTATAATCAACATAATAATGACCTTGTGAAGGCCCGGAAATACCGTATGCCCAGTGCAAACCCGTATTAAACCATTGAGGGCTGTTAGGCGCAGTCATTTGGTTAGCAAGCATATACATTAATTCATCGTAAAATGCTTTTGCATCTTCCTCGGAATCAAAATATTTTGCCTGCCACCCCCAGTAAGTCCAGCATCCTGCAAGCCTGTGAAAAACCTGCCGTGCGTCCGTTTCGGAAGAATATCTTTCCTTTTCGGGAAGTTGTTCCAACCTTTCGGTATCCTCGGTAGAAGGCTGAAGCCAGGAAGGTACTCCTTTTTCGGTTATCTTTTTTAAAAGCTTTGGTACACCCGCTTTTCTAAAATATTTTTGTGCAATAATATCCGTTGCTACCTGCGACCAGCCGTCAGGGACATAAACATCTTCCATTCTAAACACTAATGAGCCATCCGGATTCTTTATTTCGGACGTACGCATTACAAAATTAAAATATGAAAGAGGATCTTTTCCGGTTTCAGTAAAATATCTCTTAATTTGCATTATTTATCTCCCATTCAGCTAAGGTTAATTTATTAATAATTCAATATCAATTTAGAAAAAACGGATGAGGTATTGAGGTTTAAACAAATTTTCATTACAAGAATTTTTTAAGTTTGAATTTTCTTTACGAGTGTATTCAAACTAAAAAAAATTTTTTTAAAATGAAAACACTACATAAAATAATTTTTTCCGCGCGGAAAATTTTGAAACAAACTTGATAATATTTTTTAAAAAAAACAAATTAAATTTTTGATTACCGCTGATCATCAAAAAAGGATATTCGAAAATTTAATTAATTACGGCAATAGTATTAAAAATAATTAATGAAATTTGCTGTTTAATTAAATCATAAATTAAAAAATAATAATAATAATAAAGCCAAGAATTTTTGGGCTTAACCATCACACTATGAGAAAAAAAATTTTGCGCATGCCACAGGATTCACGATTATTTATCAAATAGCCGGAAACCGGGAGATAACTTCTTATAACTAGAGTTGAAAAATTTAATACATTATTAATTTCTCTTGTTACGCAATCTCTAAGAATGATGAAGTTGCGGATGGATGTAATTCTATATTTACTACAATATTCCGATATTCCATATATTGATTTTGCGCAGGGCAACTTAATATTTTACCGTCTATGTAAATTACCGGTAAAAATTGTTTTTTTATTCATAATTAGCATGGAAAATTATTTGTTATATTTAGTAAACTAAAAATCCTTTTTAATTAATAAGTTGATAATCAAAGGCAATAACTTGGATGCGGATAAAATTATCGAGGTAAAATTTCTTTCAAAACAATTTAAAGAAATTAAAGCTGTCAACGGTTTGAATTTAAATGTGTATAAAGGAGATGTATTCGGTTTTTTAGGACCCAACGGCGCCGGTAAAAGCACAACAATCAGAATGCTTCTCTCCCTGATTTCTCCCACGGAAGGCGAAATAGAAATATTAGGCGGTAGTCTTAAAAGAAATAGGAAAGAAATTCTAAGGAAAATAGGCGCAATAGTTGAGAAGCCGGATTTTTACGGTTATCTGCCTGCCTATAAAAATCTGGAGATTCTTGGTAAAATTTCGGGTAAAGAAATATCTAAAAAAAGAATAATGGAAGTACTGGAATTGGTTGGACTTGAAAAAAGATTTAAGAGTAAGGTGAAAACTTTTTCACACGGCATGAAGCAAAGACTGGGGCTGGCGCAAGCTCTTCTGCATGACCCGGAACTTATTATCTTAGATGAACCGACTACCGGCCTGGATCCTCAGGGAATGAAAGAAATTAGAGACCTAATAATTTTTCTTAGCAAAGAAAAACAAAAAACCATCTTCCTATCTTCTCACATTCTTTATGAAGTTGAGCTAGTTGCCAATAGAATGGTAATTATTAACAAGGGAA